>JAUNOT010000118.1 GCA_030537065.1 Conchiformibius sp. | reverse complement strand
GCCCTTTCCCAATCTTTTCAGGAACAACAGCATGAGTTTGAAATGCGGCATTGTCGGCCTGCCCAACGTCGGCAAATCCACCCTGTTTAACGCGCTTACCCAATCGGGCATTGAAGCGGCAAACTATCCTTTCTGCACCATCGAGCCGAATGTCGGCATTGTGGAAGTACCCGACCCGCGCATGGCGGCCTTGGCAAAAATCGTCAATCCGCAGCGTATGCAGCCCGCGATTGTGGAATTTGTGGACATTGCCGGACTGGTAGCAGGCGCGAGCAAAGGCGAAGGCTTGGGCAACCAGTTTCTGGCTAATATCCGCGAAACCGATGCTATTGTGAACGTGGTTCGTTGTTTTGACGACGACAATATCGTCCACGTTTCCGGTAAAGTGGACCCGATTGCCGATATTGAAACCATCGGCACCGAACTCGCGTTGGCGGATTTGGCGAGTGTGGAAAAAGCCATTGTGCGCGAAGGCAAACGTGCTAAAGCAGGCGATAAAGACGCGCAAAAACTGGTGGCATTGCTGGAAAAACTGCTGCCGCACCTAAACGAAGGCAAGCCCGTGCGTTCATTCGGTTTGGACGCGGAAGACACCGCGCTGCTGCGCCCCCTGTTCCTGCTGACGGTCAAACCTGCCATGTATGTGGCGAATGTGGCGGAAGACGGTTTTGACAACAATCCCCACCTTGACCGTTTAAAAGCCTTGGCAGCCCAGGAAAACGCGCCCGTCGTGGCTGTGTGTGCGGCGATGGAAAGCGAAATTGCCGAATTGGAAGATGATGAAAAAGCAGAATTTTTAGCCGAAATGGGCTTGGAAGAACCGGGCTTAAACCGCCTGATTCGCGCAGGCTACGATTTGCTCGGTTTGCAAACCTATTTTACCGCAGGCGTGAAAGAAGTCCGCGCGTGGACAATTAAAAAAGGCGACACCGCGCCGCAGGCCGCAGGCGTGATTCACACCGATTTTGAACGCGGCTTTATCCGCGCCCAAGTGATTGCTTATGATGACTTTATCGCTTTGGGCGGCGAAGCCAAAGCCAAAGAAGCAGGCAAAATGCGTGCTGAAGGCAAAGAATATGTGGTACAAGACGGCGATGTGATTCATTTCCTGTTTAATGTTTAAACCCACGCAGGCTGCCTGAAAGCGTTTCAGGCAGCCTGTTGTTATAGTTAATGTGATTTATTTTTCAGACAAGGCGGCGAGCCGCAGACAGTACAAAGAGTACGGCAAGGCGAGCCAACGCCGTATGAGAAATAAAGCAGATTAACGATAGGAGTTTCAAGATGTTGGGAAGCATAATCGGCGACATTGTCGGTTCGCCGTATGAATTTGCCCGTTGCAAAAACTTTGATTTTGAACTGCTGCGCCCCGATGCCATGTGGACGGACGACAGCATTTGCACCATTGCCATTCTGGAATGGCTGGCGGACGGCGCGGAAGATTCGCCGCAGGATTACCTGCTGAAATGGTGTCGCCGTTATCCCAATCCCAAAGGCGGCTACGGCGGCCGTTTTCTGAAATGGGTCAATGCCGTGCACCCCGAACCGTATAACAGTTGGGGCAACGGTGCGGCCATGCGCTGCCTGCCGGTGGCGCATTTTGCCCAATCGTATGAAGACGCGCTGATTTTGGCAAAACGTTCGGCCGAAGTAACCCACAATCACCCCGACGGCATTATTTACACACAAGCAACGGTATTAACGGGCTATTTTCTGCTGAAAGGCTACGGTATGCGTCAAATTGCCGAACTGCTGCCCAGCTTGTGGCCGCAAATTGACGTGTTAAACGCGCCCAAGCCGGACGAATTGCGGCCGCATTATTTGTACAGCGAAGCGATTGCCGATACCGTGCTGCCGTGTTTAAGCTGTGTGTTGTGGTCGGATTCGTTTGAAGCAACGCTGCGTAACGGTATTTCTTTGGGCGGCGATGCGGATACCATCGGCGCGATTGTCGGCGGTTTGGCCGAGTGCCGCTACGGGGTAGAGGGTATTCCCACCGTGCTGCTGGATTATGCGCGGCGGATTTTGCCTGACGATATGAAAGCGGTGCTGGCGCGTGTGCCGCAGTATCGGGATTTGTTTTAAAACATCAAAAAGGCTGCCTGAAAGCGTTTCAGGCAGCCTGAATCAGTTTTGCGGCGGACGGTAACACGGCCCTTGTCCGGTGATTTTGTCCTGCTCGTTTTCAATCCAGTTTTCACAGGCGGCCATCAGTTCCACTTCGCTGCCTGAATCGTGGCGGACGGGCGGCCCGATAACCACCTTCACCGTTCCCGGATATTTCATAAACGAATTGCGCGGCCAATACTCGCCGCTGTTGTGCGCCACCGGCACCAAGTCCATTTCAAACAGCTTGGCCATCCGCGCCGCGCCCAATTTATATTTGCCGCGCTGACCGGCCGCCACACGCGTGCCTTCGGGAAAAATCGTAATCCAAAAACCTTCCTGTTTACGCGCCATACCCTGCCGCAACAGTTGCTGCGTGGCTTTCGGGCCCGCTTTGCGGTCAATGCCGATGGTTTTGGCGATTTTCAAGCCCCAGCCGAAAAACGGAATTTTAAACAGCTCGCGTTTGGCCACATAAATCTGCAAGGGGAAAATTTCCTGCAAAGCCAGCGTTTCCCAGCCGCTTTGGTGTTTGGCGCAGATAATGGCCGGTGCGGACGGGATATGCTCCTGCCCCGAAACTTCATATTTCAAACCGATAATATTTTTCAGCGACCACAGCAACAGCCGCGCCCATGCCCGTCCGACTTTATTCGGCCCCTGCGGAAACAAAGCCGCAGGCAGCACGCAGATAAACATCAGCACCGCGCTGACCGACAAAATCAGCCAATGCAACAGATTTTTTAACAATAACATCACACAACACCCAAAAAAGCGAAATTGTACTATAAGCCCGACTGCCGTTTGCACAGATTTGCTTTTTATACCCTTTTCTTTTTGACCGTTTATGCGATAATCCGCACTCTTTTTTCGAGTATTTTGATTATTCACACACATAGGGGAATACAGTGAAACGTATTGTTCTCTTCTTGGCAACCAATATTGCCGTTTTGCTGGTTATCAGCATTATTTTTAATATTTTCGGACTGAATAAGGCCACGTCTTTGGGCGGTGTGCTGGCGGGTGCGGCGGTAATCGGCTTTACCGGCTCGATTATGTCGCTGCTGATGTCCAAATGGATTGCCAAAAAATCGGTCGGTGCCGAAGTGATTACCCAACCGGCCAACGAAACCGAAGCGTGGCTGGTGCAGACGGTGGAAAACCAAGCCCGTCAATGGAATCTGAAAACGCCCGAAGTGGCGATTTACGATTCGCCGGAAATGAATGCTTTTGCCACCGGTGCCAGCAAAAACAATTCTTTGGTGGCGGTCAGCACCGGCTTGCTGTCGGGCATGACACGCGATGAAGTGGAAGCGGTGTTGGCACACGAAATGGCACACGTCGGCAACGGCGATATGGTGACGCTGACCCTGATTCAGGGCGTGGTGAATACCTTTGTGGTGTTCTTTGCCAAAATTATCGCCGGTTTCCTGACCAGCAGCGATGATGAGGGCGAGGAAAACGGCGGTTGGGCGTATTTTGCCGTGAATATGGTATTGCAAATCCTGTTCGGCTTTTTGGCCAGCCTGATTACCATGTGGTTCAGCCGCCAGCGCGAATACCGCGCCGATGCCGGTGCCGCCAAACTGGTGGGCGCGCCGAAAATGATTGCCGCGCTGCAACGTTTGCAAGGCCACGGCAGCGACCTGCCGCAGGATATGGCGGCGATGGGCATTTCCAGCGCGGAAAAAGATTCGCTGTGGAGTACCCACCCCAGCTTGGATAACCGTATTGCCCGCCTGCAACAGCCGCAGGTATAAATGGTAAAACAGGCTGCCTGAAAATCTTTTCAGGCAGCCTGTTTTTAGCTTTTCAAGTTTTCCGATACCCATAAACTTAAATCCTGACGGTTCATTGCCGCCGCCATCAAGTCGGGGAATTTATCGGGGGTACAGGCAAAAACCGGTACACCGATGCTGCCTAAAAAGTCGGCGTTTTGCTTATCGTAGGCAGGCGAGCCGTCGTCATTTAAGGCCAACAGCACAATAAACTGTACGCCGCTATTGACCAGCTCCAACATACGGCGGCGCATGGATTTTTCATTGCCGCCTTCATATAAATCGCTGACCAGTACCAAAATCGTATCTTCCGGACGGCTGATTTGCTCCTGACAGTAGGCCAGCGCCAAATTAATATCTGTTCCGCCGCCCAACTGTACGCCGAACAGCAAATCCACAGGGTCTTGCATTTGGTCGGTCAAATCGGCCACCGCCGTATCAAACACCACCATGCGCGTATTCAGCGCGGGCAGCGAAGCCAGTACCGAGCCGAAAATCCCCGAATACACCACCGATGCGCCCATAGAGCCGCTTTGGTCCAAACACAAAATCAAATCACGCACCGCCTTGCGTTTACGGCCGTAGCCGATACGGATTTCCGGAATGACGGTTCGGTGTTCGGGCTGGTAGTTTTTTAAATTTTTCAAAATGGTGCGGTGCCAGTCAATTTCACGGAAACGCGGGTTGCGCGTGCGTGCGGCGCGGTTTAACGCCCCCGTTACCGCTTGGCGCATCGGCGCATCCAGTTTTTTTAACAGTTCGTCCGCCACCTGCCGCACCACTTGCCGTGCCGTCTGCTTGTTTTTTTCGGGAATCACACCGCTCAAGCTCATCAATGTGGCCACCAGATGCACGTCCGGCACGATATTGACCAACATTTCTTTTTCGGTCAGCAGCGCGGTCAGATTCAAGCGTTCCACCGCATCTTTCTGCATAACTTGCACGACCGATTGCGGGAAAAATTCGCGGATATCGCCCAGCCAACGGCTGACTTTGGGTGCGGAAGCACCCAAACCGCCTTGCCGTTCCGAGTCATACACGGCGGAAAGGGCGTTGTCCATACGGCTTTCGTCGGCCGACAAATTGACCGTACCGATGCCGTCTGCCGGTCCGCCGCCCAATATCAAACGCCAGCGTTTTAAATGTTGGTGAGATGCCTTATCCATAAGCTCATCTTTTCTTTACAGAAGTTAATCAGAATATTTCAGGCTGCCTGAAAATTGCGATTTCAGCTTACCAGTTTCATTCACTATTTACCATAAATTTATTGTTTTTAACCTTAAAAAATGAATTGTTGAAAAATCTTACAATCCGTTCTAAAATTAAAAAAGATAACAATTCTTAATTACTAACTTTATCCATACCATTTTTCAAGGAATATACCTATGAATAAACTCCGATTGGCTCTCTCTGCCTTGGCCTGCTCACTCATTCTGAGCGCCTGCGGCAGCTCAAACGGCTTGTCTTTCGACCCGAAAAACGTAGCCCAATCTACAGAAACCAATCAGGCCAAATCCGAAGCCGAAGCTAAACGCAAAGCTGAAGAAGCCGAAGCTAAACGCA
>JAUNOT010000117.1 GCA_030537065.1 Conchiformibius sp. | reverse complement strand
GCTTGTGCAATCTGCGTTTTGACGACACCAATCCCGAAAAAGAAAACCAAGAATATGTGGATGCCATCAAAGAAGACGTCAAATGGCTGGGCTTTGACTGGGCAGGCGAACCCCTGTTTGCCTCCAACTATTTCCAACAACTGTTTGATTATGCTGTTGGTTTAATTAAAGACGGCAAAGCTTATGTAGATGATTTGACGGCCGAAGAAATGCGCCAATACCGCGGTACGCTCACAGAAGCGGGTAAAAACAGCCCCTACCGCGAGCGCAGCATTGAAGAAAACCTCGACCTGTTTATGCGTATGAAAAACGGCGAATTCCCCGACGGCAGCAAAACCCTGCGCCTGAAAATTGACATGGCATCGGGCAACATCAACCTGCGCGACCCCGTGATTTACCGCATCCGTCGCGCCCACCACCACAACACCGGCGACACATGGTGCATCTACCCGATGTACGACTACACCCACGCCATTTCCGATGCCATTGAAGGCATCAGCCATTCCCTTTGTACTTTGGAATTTGAAGCGCACCGTCCGCTTTACGATTGGGTGCTGGACAACATCCCTGCGCCCAGCCCCGTGCGGCCGCGCCAGTACGAATTTTCCCGTTTGGAACTGCTGTACGCTATTACCTCCAAACGCAAACTGAACCAACTGGTTACAGACGGCCATGTTTCCGGCTGGAACGACCCGCGTATGCCCACCATTTCCGGTATGCGCCGCCGTGGTTACTCGCCCGAAGGCCTGCGCCTGTTTGCCAAACGCGCCGGCATTTCCAAATCGGAAAACATTGTGGACATGAGCGTTTTGGAAGGCGCTGTACGCGAAGAACTGGAACATTCCGCGCCGCGTATGATGGCGGTACTCAATCCGCTGAAAGTCACGCTGACCAATTTTGAAGCTGGCAAAACCCAAAGCCGTTCCGCGCCCTATCATCCCAATCACCCCGAAATGGGCGAACGCGAAATTCCCATTTCTTCAACGCTGTATATTGAACGCGACGATTTTAGCGACAATCCGCCCAAAGGCTGGCAGCGTTTAACCGTGGGCGGCGAAGTGCGCCTGCGTTACAGCTATGTGATTAAATGCGATGAAGCCGTGAAAGACGAAAACGGCGAAATCATTGAATTAAAATGCAGTATTGACCACGATACGCTGGGCAAAAAACCGGAAGGGCGTAAAGTCAAAGGCGTGATTCACTGGTTAAGTGCGGAACACGCGGTAGCGGCACAGGTGCGCCTGTATGACCGCCTGTTTACGGTGGAACGCCCCGATGCGGTGCGCGGTGCGGACGGCGAATACTTGCCGTTTACCGATTTTCTGAATCCCGATTCCATGCAGGAAATCACGGCTTGGGTCGAGCCTGTCGCCAATCAACTGGAAGCGGAAAGCCGTTGGCAGTTTGAGCGTTTGGGCTATTTTGTTACCGACCGCTACGACCACGCGGCAGGCAAACCGGTGTTTAACCGCACGGTCGGTTTGAAAGATACTTGGCAGGCGAAAGCGGCTTAAACAGCAGGCTGCCTGAAAGTGCCATTTGGGTCTTCAGGCAGCCTGAAAAATCTTCTACCACACTTCCCTATTGATAATATTAAGGAAAGAAACCCCACCATGCCCAACTGGACGCCTGCCGATTCCGCCTCGCTTTACGGCATCAAACACTGGGGCGGCGGCTATTTTGCCGTTGCCGACAACGGCGAAGTGACCGTTTCGCCCAACCGTAACAGCAACACCCGCCTCAGCCTTTACGATTTGGTACACGAATTAAACGGGCGCGGCCAAGACCTGCCGATGCTGTTCCGTTTTCCCGATATTTTGCAAGACCGCGTGCTGCACCTGTGCCGCGCCTTTAACCGTTCCATCCGCAAAAACGACTACGGCGGGCGCTACACGGCGGTGTATCCGATTAAAGTTAATCAGCAGGAAAGCGTGGTTAAAAACATTATCGTGCCGAAAAATGACGAAGTGTCCATCGGCTTGGAAGCAGGCAGCAAGCCGGAATTGATGATTGTGTTGGCGTTTGCGCCCAAAGGCGGCGTGATTGTCTGCAACGGCTACAAAGACCGCAGCTTTATCCGCTTGGCGTTGATGGGACAGCGTTTGGGACACCAAGTCTTTATCGTCATTGAAAAAGAAAGCGAAGTGGATTTGGTGATTGAAGAATCCGCCAAGTTGGGCGTCAAAGCCAATATCGGCCTGCGCGTGCGCCTGTCCTCGCTGGCTTCCAGCAAATGGGCGGACACCGGCGGCGAAAAAGGCAAATTCGGCCTGTCGGCGGCACAGCTGCTTTCCGCCGCCACACGGCTTCAGGCAGCCGGTTTGGGCGACGCGGTGCGGCTGATGCACTTTCATATGGGTTCGCAGATTTCCAATATTGCCGACTACCGCACCGGTTTTAAAGAAGCCGTGCGCTATTTTGCCGAACTGCGCGGTTTGGGGCTGCCAGTGGATTATGTGGACGTGGGCGGCGGTTTGGGCGTGGACTACGACGGCACCCACTCGCGCAACGCCAGCTCGGTCAATTACGACATCGGCGAATATTCGCACACCATTGTTTCCATGTTGAAAGAGTATTGCGATGAATTCGGTTTGCCGCACCCCAATATTTTCAGCGAGTCCGGCCGCGCCATGACCGCGCATCATGCCGTGTTGGTGATGAACGTGACCGATGTGGAAACCCTGCCCGAAGCCGTACCCGACATTCCCGAACGCGACGGGTTGTCGTTTGCCACGCAAAAGCTGATTACCCTGTTGGAACAAGGCATTGATACGGAAATGGTTACCGAAACCTATTACCGCATCAGCCATTATCTGGCGGAAGTGACCGAGCAGTATGTGGACGGCAAAGTCGGGCTGCCTGAAAAAGCGCTGGCCGAACAACTGCACGCCGTATTGTGCCGCCGCCTGAAAAAAGGCCTGCAAACCAGCCACCGCGCCCAACGGCAGGTGTTTGACGACTTAACCGAAAAGCTGGCCGACAAATATTTCTGTAATTTCAGCGTCTTCCAAAGCCTGCCCGACACTTGGGCCATCGGACAAGTGTTGCCGATTATGCCGATACACCGCTTAAACGAAAAACCCAACCGCCGTGCCGTGTTGCAGGATTTAACCTGCGATTCGGACGGCAAAGTCAGCCTTTATGTGGACCGCCAAAGCATTGAAAGCAATATGCCCGTCCACGCGCTGAAAGACGGCGAACCGTATATTTTGGGCGTGTTTATGGTGGGCGCATATCAGGAAATTTTGGGCGATATGCACAACCTGTTCGGCGACACCGATTCGGTTAATGTGTATGTGCGCGATGACGGCGGCATTGAATACGCCGGCATGGAAGAACACGACACCATTGAAGACATGCTGCGCTATGTGCATTTGCAGCCGCAGGAAGCCATCAATAAATTTGAAGAAAAACTGCGCTGGGCGAAGCTGGACGGCGCGGAACGGCGCGTTTACACCGCCGAGTTTTTCCATTCGCTCAAACAAAGCAGTTATTTGAGTTTGGAAGACGGCGACTGAGTTTCAGGCTGCCTGAAAAACATTAACCGATTAAAATAATTGATTTTTCAAAAAGGAAACCCATTCATGACCCTTTTAAGCGAACGCTACCGGCAGGCCGAATCGCTGTTGGCTTCCGCCGAACTGATTTACGATGCTGCCGCCTGTCAGGCTGCCGTAGAACAGACCGCCGCCGCCATCAGCCGCGATTTGGGCGGACACTACCCGCTTGTCCTGCCCATTATGGGCGGTGCCACCGTATTTGCCGGACGGCTGCTGCCGTTATTGCATTTTCCCTTGGATTTTGACTACATCCACATCACCCGCTACGGCGACAAATTACAGGGCGGCGCATTCCAATGGCTGCGCCAGCCGCAAAACGTGGCAGGCCGCCATGTCCTGATTGTGGACGACATTTTAGACGAAGGTCACACCCTGCACGCCGTTACCGAACACATCCGCGCCTTGGGCGCGGCCGACTGCCGCAGCGCGGTATTTGCCGACAAACAAATCGGCCGCAGCAAACCTGTGCAAGCCGACTATATCGGTCTGACCGTACCCGACCGCTATGTTTTCGGTTTCGGCATGGATGCCGCAGGTATGTGGCGCAATCTCGATGCCGTTTACGCCCTGCCGGGGAAATAATATGCCCGCCCTGCACCTGATTAACCACCTGCTGCAATGCCATCCCGACACCCGCCGCGAACTGTGCGGCTTTACCGGCATTGTTATCGGCGTTCGCGGCAGCAGCCTGCAATTTAGCGGCACCATCGGCGCGGACGGCCTGCTGCACCCCGCCAGCCGCCGCCCCGACACCGTGCTGATACTGCACCCCGATGCCCTGTCCGCCATACTGAACGGCCGTTTTCCCGATTGGAACGACATCGCTTGGGAAGGCGATATTGAAATGGGGCTGAACCTGATGTACCGCTTTACCCGACTGCGCTACCACCCGCAACGCGACCTGACCCGCTTGCTTGGCCAAGAAAACGCCCTGTCTCTGTTAAACCACGCCGCCCAACTCGGCGGCAAGCTGCAAATTATCGGCAAACTGCTGGCTGCCTGCACCCCGCACACCGGCAGCAAAAATTGGTAACACGGCCAGCACCGCTTTCGGAAAAACGGACAACTTGAACGAAATGCCGACAAACCCTACAATAGCCGTTTCAAAAATCATCAGGAAACACCATGACCCAAGCCGCCAAAACCATTACCCCGCACGACCTGCCCCTGTACTGCACCGGCCCGCAGGAACAACCTTGGAACGGCCATCCGCGCGTGTTTTTACCGATTGAGTCCAACAGCGAATACACCTGCCCCTACTGCGGCACGGTTTACCGCTTAAACGGCGAAGCACGCGGCCACCACTAAACCGTTTTTCCTTTCCGATTATTCCGTGCTGCCTGAAACCCGTTTTTCAGGCAGCCGCCGTTGTGTTTACCCCCATGAGCCAAGCCACCGTAACCCCGATTGACCGCCCCGTTCTGACCACGCCCGACGGCAGCCAAAAAGTGCTGCTGCATTCCTGCTGCGCCCCCTGTTCCGGCGAAGTGATGGAAGCCCTGCTCGCTTCCGGCATTGACTACACCGTCTTTTTCTACAACCCCAATATCCATCCGCTCAAAGAATACGAAATCCGCAAAAACGAAAACATCGCCTTTGCCGAAAAACACGGCGTACCGTTTATCGATGCCGATTACGACGTGGACAACTGGTTTGAACGCGCCAAAGGCATGGAATACGAACCCGAACGCGGCATCCGCTGCACCATGTGTTTTGACATGCGTTTTGAGCGCACCGCCCTGTATGCCTACGAAAACGGCTTTTCCGTGATTACCAGCAGCCTCGGCATTTCACGCTGGAAAAATATGAACCAAATCAATGATTGCGGCGTACGCGCTGCCGCCAAATATCCCGGCATCACCTATTGGGAATACAACTGGCGCAAAGGCGGCGGCAGCGCGCGCATGATTGAAATCAGCAAGCGCGAACATTTCTACCAACAAGAATACTGCGG
>JAUNOT010000007.1 GCA_030537065.1 Conchiformibius sp. | reverse complement strand
GAGGAGTTTTTACTGAAATGGAAAAACCGATTTATAACTTTGTCGAAGCCCCCACCGGCCCGGCAGTCATCAAAGTGATCGGCGTAGGCGGCGGTGGTTGTAATGCAATTAACAATATGATTGAAAACCCGATTCAGGGTGTGGAATACATTAGCGCAAACACCGACGCGCAATCTTTGATGGATAACATTGCGCCGAATAAAATCCAGTTGGGTGCCAGTCTGACGCGCGGTTTGGGTGCAGGTGCTAATCCTGAAGTCGGTCGTGCTGCGGCCATGGAAGACCGCGAAGCGATTGTAAAAGCCATTAGTGGCGCGGATATGCTGTTTATTACCACCGGTATGGGTGGCGGTACAGGTACAGGCGCTGCACCTGTGATTGCCGAAATTGCCAAAGAGTTGGGTATTTTGACGGTGGCGGTGGTTACCCGTCCGTTTAAACACGAGGGCAAACGCGGCATTGTGGCGCAACAAGGTATTGAGCAGTTGAAAAACCATGTGGATTCGCTGATTGTGGTGCCGAATGACAAGCTGTTGGCCGCTTTGGGCAAGGGTACAACCGTGCGCGAAGCTTTCCGTGCTGCCAATAATGTGTTGCGTAACGGCGTGGCCGGTATTTCCGAAATCGTAACCTGTCCGGGCTTTATCAATCTGGACTTTGCCGATGTGAAAAATATGATGAGCATTATCGGCATGGCGATGATGGGTATCGGTGAGTCTAAAGGCTCTGACCGTGCCCGTATTGCGGTGGAGCAGGCGATTTCCAGCCCCTTGTTGGACGATATCAGCCTGAGCGGTGCCAAAGGCGTGTTGGTAAATATTACCACTGCGCCCGACTGCCTGATTTTGGATGAATATCAGGAAATTATGTCGGTAGTGGGCGAATACGCTTCCCCCGATGCCGAGCTGAAGTTCGGTACAGCCGAAGACATGAATATGCCGGAAGATGCCATCCGCGTAACCATTATTGCAACCGGTTTGCGCGAAAGCTCCGAGCGCGGCAATGATGTGTTAGGACATCGTGGCGGTAACAGCAGTTTGCGTGGTGCAGTCAGCAACCGTCCGGCGGGTGCGTCAGGTGCGGAAATGTTGCCGGGCATGGAAACGGTTATCCGTTCCGGCCGCAATACGCGCGGTGTGAATCTGGTGGCGGCGGACTTCTCCAGCCAATCTGTATTGGATGATTTTGAAATTCCTGCGATGTTGCGCCGTCAGGGCGATTGATTTGCAGTAGTTGTTTTGGCTGCCTGAAAACTGTTTCAGGCAGCTTTGCTTTATGGGGAGTTGTTTAAATGGCTGATATTTTAAATAAGATTTTGGCAACCAAAGCAGATGAAGTGGCAGCGGCACGGGCGGTGCTGCCTGATGCCGAAATACGGGCGTTGGCCAAGCAGGCCGAACTGCCGCGTGATTTTATTGCCGCGCTGCGTGCGAAACACGCGGACGGCGTACCGGCATTGATTGCAGAAATTAAAAAAGCCAGTCCTTCCAAAGGTCTGATTCGTGAGGATTTTAACCCTGAATCTCATGCACGGGATTATGCCGCAGGCGGTGCTGCCTGTTTGTCGGTCTTGACGGATGTGGCGTATTTTCAAGGTGCACCGGAATATTTGCAGGCAGCACGGGCGGCGGTGGATTTACCGGTGTTGCGCAAGGATTTTATGATTGATGAATATCAGCTTTATCAGGCGCGGGCATGGGGAGCGGATGCGGTGCTGCTGATTGCAGCGGCATTGTCGGCGGACAAGTTGCGGCGTTTGGAGGATACGGCACACGAGTTGGGCATGGCGGTGCTGCTGGAATTGCACGATGAAGCGGAAGTGGAAAAATGCCGTGATTTGACTACGCCTTTACGCGGAGTCAATAACCGCAACCTGCGGACATTTGAAGTGGATTTGCAGCAGACGGTGCGGCTGTTGCCGCAGTTGCAGGGGCATTTGGTGGTGGCCGAAAGCGGCATCGGCAGCAAGGCGGATGTGGAAACCTTGCGTGCGCACGGGGTGGAAACGTTTTTAATCGGCGAAACGTTTATGCGGGCAGATGATATTGCCGCCGCCGTACGCAGTTTGTTATAGTCAATCCACTTTAAAACGGTTACCGCGTTGTCTTGCCTTGCCGTATTATTCATACTGTTTGCGGCTCGCTGCCTTGTAACTGTTTTTTGTGAATTAGCTATAATTAGCATGCAACGGTTTTAACTTGATAAATACGTTTTCAGGCAGCACCGAAAAAGGAAATATTTATGAAATACAGTGTGTTGTGGACAGTGGGCGCAGCAGCGTGCCTGTCCGCCTGCGGCGATGATGCGCCGACGCCGGTTACACCGCCTTTGACGGCGGCAAGCGGAAGTGCGGTGGTAACTAATTTTGCTTCGGCTGCTGCTTCTTCGCCGATTGCCACAGAAATTTTAAACAGTTCGCAGGAGCAGGATATTTTGTCCAGCAGCCGTCAGGCGATGGCGGCGGTGAGCGCGTCAGAAGTTGAGGCGTTTGAGAAAGAGGTACAGGCGGAAGTATTGGAACATCATGCGGCTTCTTCGCCGAATATTCCGCCGATGAATGCGGTTTGCACCCAATATTTTCAGCGTGTGGAGCGTTGTTTTACGCAGGTGGGGGCGGAAGAAGGCGAGGCTTTATTGGGTATGACGCGCGATGCGCAGGCAGAATTGGCGGCCGAGCAGCCGGATGAGGAATCCTGTTCGGCATTAAACCGCAGTTTTAATGCGGTGGCGCGGAATATGGGTTGTGAGTAAATGCAGGCTGCCTGAAAGGATGTTCAGGCAGCCTGAAAATTTAACTGTAATGCTCTGCGGTTTCCGCCCAAGGGGGGCAGCCGCTTAAATTTTGTGCCTGCGGGTAATCGGGCAGGGCAGCTTCATCGGGCAGGGCTTGGTGCAGCAGGCGGATGTGTTCCACCTGACAATCGGCCATCAGGTTAAGAAAATCTTGTTGCACCAAACCGATGTTTTCACGCGGGGATAAGGGCCAACTGAACACTTGCTGTTGGATGCTGCTTTCATCGGCCGCACCGAAACCAAACAGCAGCCGTCCGCCTGCTGCCGCCGCCATCACCACGCCGACAGGACGGTTTTGCAGACGCACGGCGCGGACGGCGTTGGCGGCAAATACTTCCAAAGCCATACGCAGACGCATATGGCTGGCGGCGGTTAGGGCGGCCAAAGGCGTGTCGGGGGCAAGCGGGTTGGCAAAGGCGGTCAGGCCGTCTTGGCTAAAATGTTGCTGCCACACCTGCATTAGGGGCAAGGCGGCTTCGTTCAGGCTGCCGCCGCAAGCGGCAAGCAGGTCGGCATCGCCGTAACCGAGCGCATACAGGGCGTGTACGGATTGGTCTGACGGGATAAGGGCAGCCTGTGTCGGCAGGCTGTCGGCAAAAGCCTGTGCCTGTGCGCCGTTTTGGGCAGCGGCAAACCATTGTTCGGCTTTGATGCGGGCAAAATCTTCGGCACGGATAAGCTGCGGCAGCCAAGTGGCGCGGCTGAACGGCCGCCATGCGGGGTAATTGGCCAGACAGGCGGCCAGTTCTACGGTTGGGGCGTGGGCGGGCAGTTGTAGCGGCTGTTTGGCACCGGCCACCAATATCACCGGCAGGGCAAACCATTGCACCTGTGTTTCATCGGCGGCATTGAGTACGCTGCCGAGTGTGTCCATCAGCGCGGTGTATTGTTCGGCATCGGCGGCCATACTCATGGCCACAGACAGGCCGAGCGTGTGGTTTTGCGCAAACATTTCGGCGATTTTGGCGCGCAGGGTATCGCGTGCCAGTTTCAGTTGCGCCTGCGAAGTCGGGCGGGCGATTTGGGCGGCATACAGCAGCAGGTCGTTTTTAACGGGGTCGGTGGGGAAAGGGCGGGTGTCGGGGAGCAGGTACATATCGCTTATTTACTTTATGGCGTGAGCTTGCCTTGTTGGGGAAACGAATGATTTTAACTTTAAAACGGGGCGTTGTAGTAAGTTTTAACGGCAAACAGGCTGCCTGAAAGGTTTTCAGGCAGCCTGCTCTTGTTTAAAACAATGTTTTAGAAACGGTAAATATATTGCATACCGATAATATTGGCATAGTTTTTGAACTTGGCGGACGTTTCGCCCTTGCTGTCCACATCGTTGCCGGTGGCTTTAGCACCTTTAAACACGGTGTCGTTGATATGGATATGGCTGTAAGCGACATCAAACTCATGGTTTGGGTTTAACGTGTATTTCATACCGGCAGAAAACCAGATGCGGTTGCCGTCGGGCAGGGTGTTCAAGCGGCTTTCGGCATTGCGTACCGGACTTTGGTCAAACGCCAGACCGGCGCGCAGTTGCAAGGGTTTGCTTAACTGGTAAGAGCCGCCCACTGCCACTTTAAACGTATCGCGCCAGTTGGGGCGGATGGTGGTGGAAGACGATTTGCTGCCGTTGGCAACGGTTTTGGGGTTGGCAAATTTGACTTCCACATTTTTAAAACGGCTGTGGCGGGTGTAGGTTACATCGGCAAACAGATTGACTTTGTCGTTGGCTTTCAGCATGCCGTGCAGCGACAGCGATTCGGGCGTAACGATTTTGACCGAAGCGTCTTCTTTGGCCGGATAGCTGCTGGCTTGTTTGGCCATTATGCTGGCGACCTTCTCGTTGTCGGCCTTCCATTCGGCATGGCCTTTCAGGTTGTGGGTAACTTTAGAACGGTAGTTGGCACCGATGCGGACGCGGTCGTTGATGTCATACAGCCAAGATAATTGGTAGCCGAAGCCCCAATCGTCGCCTTTCATATTGGCATGGGAGGTAGAGTTGTGACGGTTGGCGGCGGACATCTGTTTAACCACGGGACCCCAATCGGCATATTTGCGCAGTTTGGCTTTGGAATATTGGGCAATCAAGCCGACACCGACGGAATGTTTTTCGCTGGCTTTGATGGCCAAGGCCGGTTCAACGGCAATGGAAGTCAGACCCAGTTGGTTGATGTTGTAGCGCAAAACTGAATCTTTCTGGTATTTGGTGGATGAGGCAAACGGTACATACATACCCACGCCGATGGTGGCGCGGTCGTTTAATTTATATGCGCCGTAAAAATGCGGCGCGACAACGGCATTGGGGGTAATTTTACCGCTACGGCTGCCGTGGGTGATTTCTTCGCCGGTGTAATAGCTGGCTTGGGCATCGCTGTATTTGATGGTCGGCATCACCAGATTCAGCGCGGCGGCCACCTGATGTTTTTTCAGATTGGTCAAACCGGCGGTATTGTAAAACAGGGTGGAAGCATCGGCCGCTTCGGCGGCGGCGGCGTTGGCGGTGCCTTGCGCGGTAACCGATTGGGTGCCGAAATGGTAGCCGGAAGCGGCGGCTTGTTGGCTTAAGGCAGCCAAGAACAGCAGGGACAGGGTGTGGGGGAGGCGGCGGAGGCGCATAAAAAAATCCTTTGGGTAAAATTTTGGAGTGATTTATCTATTTTAGGGGAAATAACGGGGAAAAACCAGAGTGTTTATTCAAAAAATCGGATTTGTGGCAAAAAGGCTGCCTGAAAATATTTTCAGGCAGCCTGGTTTGAACCGTGTTTATTCGGTAGGAAAATCTAATAAAGCCTGCGCCAGACGGGCGGCGGTGCGGCGGTAGCCTTCGGCACTGAAGTGTACGCCGTCGGCGGCGGCGTATTTTTGTTTCACCCAGTTATTCATGCTGCACGCCCCGCCCATCGCTTCCTGCCATGACCAATACAGCGTGCCTTCGCTTTGCGCCACTTGCTGCTGCATTTGTTGAACGCCGTCCAGACGCGGCGGGCGGCTGCCGCAGGCACCACTGGTGCGGGTAAGCGATTCGGGTGCGCCGACAATCAGCACCGCCGCTTCGGGCAGGGCGTTGCGGATGCGGCGGACGGTATCGCGCCAGCGTTGGGCGGCGGCGGTCAAATCAAGCTGGCCGTTAAACGCTTCATTGGTGCCGTAGGCAAGGATAATCAGGTCGGCGCGGGTGGCGGCCAAATCGTCCGCCCAGTTGCTGCGCCAGTTTTGCCAATGGCCGAGCTGACTGCCGTTGATGCCGAGTGCGGACACGGTTACGCCGCGTTGGCCGTTTTCAATATTGACGGGACCCAACTCCCATAATTCGTCTGCGCCTGCCTGTAAGCTGAGCGGCAGGCTGCCTTGCAGGTCAAAATACTGCCAAGTGTTGCCGTGCAGGGCAAACAGGGGGGTGATATTGCCTTCGCCGGTACGGACGTTTAAAGCACCGTTGTTTAAGACGGGACGCACGGTCAGGGTAATGTTTTGGATACCGTTTTCAAGACGGGTGGGCAGCAGGGTCAGCGTTTCGCTGCGGTTGGAACGCGCCAATACGCCGCCAAAGGGAAAATCGGCACGGTCTTTGCGGCTGGTCTGCACCGGCCATGCGCCCTGATAGCGGACGATGGCGGTGCGCTGGCCTTTTATCTGGTTGGGAAACACCCAGCCGATGCCGCCGTCGCCCCATTGTTGTTGCAGGATTTGGCGCAGCTGGTCGGTAAAAAAGCCGCCGGCGGTATGGGAATCGCCCACTTGGATAATGCGGAATTTGGTTTCGCCGCCCTGTTTGAGTGCGTTTAGTTTTTGTTTCCATGCGGCCGCGCCGTCGGGAGCGTAGTCATGCAGGGCGGCCGCACCGGCGGTGGCAGACAGCCACAGCAGGCAGGCGGTGAGAAGGGGTTTGAACGGTTGCATGGGCAATCCTTGTAAAACGGTTTTTCAGGCTGCCTGAATATTATGTGCTTATTCTTCGGCGGCAATGCTGGCGGCGGCGGCCGATGCGTCCTGCGGCTCGGCGGCGGGCTGGAAGCCGATTTGCTCGGCCAATTCCTGCGCCACCAACTGCTGACCCTGCGCGGTAAAGTGAATGCCGTCTTTACTGCGTACGCGCACGGTTTCGCCGTTGTCGTCGGTAATGGAATCCTGATAAGTTTTGTCGCCGTTGCTGAGCAGGGCGGCGGTGTCCATCCACAACACATTGGCTTTTTTACCGTCCAACTCACGCGCCAACACGCTGTTGAGATACACCATCTGTTCGTGCAGCTTGGGTTTTTTCATATACGGTGCCGCCATCCAGATAACTTGTCCGCCGTTTTTGGCCATCGCGTCAATAATGCGGTTTACCCGCGCCAGATAAGCGGCTTCCCATTCGGGCGTTTGGAACTTGAGATAGGGCATACCGTTGGATTTGGCGGGGTCGGGAAAATCCCACGGGTCATTGGCGCCGACCAAAATCACCAGCAGTTTGACCGACGGGTCGGATTGCAGGGTTTGTTCAATGGTGGCGGGCCAGTCAAAAAACTTGGGATAGGCCAAGCCGGTGCTTTGCTTACTCAAGTTAATCGAATCAAGTTGATACTCGCTTTTTAATTTTTTTTGCAGATAGGGGGCAACGCCCTGAATAATGGAATCGCCCGCAATCAATACCTTATTGCCCGGATGCAGGATAATCGGTGCGGGCGCGGCTGCCTGAACGGGGGCAGATGCGGCTTGGACAGCCGATGCGGCGGCGGCTTGAGAGGCGGCCGGTTTTTTCGGTGCGGGGGCGGTGGCCACTTTGCCGGCGGGTTTGGCTACCAGTTTTTCCACTTCAAAAACCGGTGCTTTCGGGGCGGAGGCGGTGTTTTTATCACCGCGCCACGATGCCAGCCAGCGTTGGTTTTGTGCGGCAAAGTTATCGTTTAATTGCTGATAACTCTTGTTCAGGCTCTCTTGTAAAACCGCACCTGCCCGCCACACTTCCCATTCGTCCAAAAGCTGGAACGGGCTGGCGCGGTGATAGGTTTGCTGCCAATAGGCGTTGATGGACTGGTGGCTGAACCACATCGTCAGCCAAGCCGTTCCCAGCATCGCCAGATACAGCATTAAAAAGCGGCGCAGGGGCGGCTGGATTTTTTTCTTTTTCTTGATGGGAAACACCACCACTTTGTCTTTATTGTCGGAATCAGAAATTAGCATAGATAAATCCCGGGATACCAGAAGGTGCAACCACCATTAAAAACAACAATACCGCCGACAGCGCAAACGGCCATGCCCACACCGGCAGGCGTACCAGCAGGCGCACAAAGCTTCTGAACAGCCACACCAGTTTGCGGTAAAACACCAGCGACAGCACCATCAGCAGCAACACGGTCAAAACGCCCAAATCGGGCATCACCCAGCCGCGTCCGCCGCCGAGCAGGGCTTGGAAAATCAAGCCGGCATCGTGCAGGCTGTGGGTGGCAAACACCACAAAGCTGAAGCATACGAAGTTTACGGTAAAGAAAATCCCGACTGCGCGTCCCCACGGAAAGGCCAGAGCCAGAGCCTCGCGGCCGAAGCGGCGGTCGGCAATATTCAGCCCGATAAACGCCAGTCCGTGCAATGCGCCCCAGAGCAGGAAATTCCAACCGTAGCCGTGCCAGATGCCCGACAGCAGCATGGCAATCATCACATTCACTTGGGTACGGACAAAACCTTTGCGGCTGCCGCCGAGCGGAATATAAATATAATCGCGTATCCACGCCGATAGGCTGATGTGCCAGCGTTCCCAAAAGCTGCGGATATTGGAAGCCTGCAAGGGCATACGGAAGTTTTGCGGCAGCCTGAAACCGAGCAGCATTGCGATGCCGATAACCAAATCGGTATAACCGGAAAAATCAAAAAACAGCCAGACGGTGTAGCCGTAAATGGCGGTTAAAACCGACAGCACGTCATATTGCAGGGGGTTTTCAAACACGGGCGTCACCCAACCGGCGGATAATGTACCGGCCAGCCACCATTTTTTGGTTACACCAAGCAAAATCAGGCTGAGGGCGAGTGCGGGCTTGATAATGCTGCGCGGCTTGTGGGTACGCACTTGCGCGGCAAAGCCTGCCTGAATGCCGTCCACCGTTTTCATCTGTCCGGCGCGGATAATCGGGCCGGAAGTAACGGTCGGAAAAAAGCTGAAATGCAGCAGCAGTTCGTGCCATTTAAGTTTGACCGGTTCGTGCCGGTACAGCGAAACCAAATAGGCGATGGATTGAAAAGTGTAATAAGAAATGCCCAAGGGCAGGGCAATGTCCAGCGCGCCCATGCTTTCGCCGACAATACGGTGCAGTTGCGGGCGGAAAAAGTCAAAATATTTGAAAAAAGACAGATTGGTCAAAGCCAGTACGATACCGACCCGCAGCCAGTATTTGCGTTCGGATACTTTGTTTTTGTCCGACATCTGCGCGGCTACGGCATAAATGGCGGTGGAAAACATCAGCACCGCCAGTGCAAACAATTCGTGAATGTGAACCAAACAGCCCAAACCGACTACGGTCAGCAGGATATTCTGCCAGTGCGGGCGTGATGCCAGCGACCAGTAAATTGGAAACAGGCACAGAAAGAAAACTGAAAATTCAAGGGATAAAAACGACATGGCTTCGGTTACCGCAAAGTATGGACCATCCGCCCGCAACAGGGGCGGAAACAGGCCGTAATGGTAACATAATTTTGCACAAGCGCCGTTTGTTTCAGGCTGCCTGAAAGGCCGCAACGGGTCAAATCCGATGATTTGACCCGTTTTATAATGAATGTGATTGGTTTTTCAGATGGCGGCTTGCAGACCGTATTTTCAGGCTGCCTGAAAGCGGTGGCGCACCGTCCAACATTGGTGGATTTTTTTATTACGGAAATCTTCCGGCACCGATTGTTTGGAAACATCGCGCACGGCAAAACGCTGTTCCAGTTCGGGGTCGAGGGTAAAGCTGCGCAGATTATTGGAGAAATACAGCAGGCCGTCGGGGGCAAGCAGCTTCATGCTGCCGTCAATCAGCTTGAGCTGGTCGCGCTGCACGTCCAAAATATCCTGCATTCTCTTGCTGTTGGAAAAGCTGGGCGGGTCGAGCACAATCAAGTCAAACTGTTTGCCTTCCTGCGCGGCTGCCTGAAGGTAGGCAAACACATCGGCGCGTATCAGGCGGTGTGCTTCGGTATTGACGCTGTTTAGGGCAAAATTGCGTGCCGCCCAATCCAGATAAGTATTGGACAAATCAACTGTTTCGCTGGAAATCGCGCCGCCGGTGGCGGCATAGACGCTGAAGCTGCCGGTGTAGGCAAACAGGTTGAGAAAACGCTTGCCTGCCGCCTGTTCGCCGACCTGTTGGCGCGTGTTGCGGTGGTCGAGAAACAGGCCGGTATCCAAATATTTGTCCAGATTGACCCAAAACCGCCGCCCGTTTTCGCTGACGGTAAAATCGCTGCCGTCCGCGCCGGTTTTCTCGTATTGCTGCGTACCTTTCTGACGGGCGCGTTGTTTCAGGTGCAGATGGCTGCGCGGCAGGCCGGTAACAAATTCCACCGCTTCGCAGACTTCGTCCAGCCAACGGCGGTGGTCTTCGGGGTGCATCAGCCAGCCGGTGTCGTATTCCTGTAAGTGGATGTGTTCGCCATACACGTCAATGGCAAAGGGAAACTGCGGAATATCGCGGTCGTACAGGCGGAAGGCTTCAATTTGGCGGCGTTTCGCCCATTTGAGCAGGTGTTTGGCGTTTTTGCCGAGGCGGTTGGCAAAGGCGGCGGTATCGGTCATGGTTGGGTGGCGCTTATTCGGTCGGGGCAGGCAGCACTTCGCCCACGCTGAGAATCCGCAGGTCGCGGCCGTCATAATGCAGGCGTGAAACGCTGACGTTGGGCGGGCTTTGGTAGGTGATGGCGTTGGGGTCGATGATTTTGAGCAGGGCGACAATCACCATGCCGTGTGTGACCACCAGCACGCGCCCTTGTTCGGGGCTTTGGCGCACGACTTCTTGAAAACCGCGTTGCAGGCGGCTGAGAAACTGGTCTTCGCTTTCTGCGCTGGGGTCGATGCCGGGCAGGGTTTCGGCCAGCAGGTTGTGGCGGCCGTTGCGGTATTCGTTCAGCCAGCTGGCGGTGTCGGGCAGGCCGCGTGCGGCGGTAACCGCCTGATAAAGCAGGTAGGCGGGTTTGCCTTCAAACTGGTCGCCGAAATGGTATTCGCGCAAATCGTCCAGTTCGGTTAGCGGCAGGGCGTTTTGACGGGCGTGGCGCAGAATAATCCGTGCGGTGGCAACGGTGCGCGGCAAGGTGCTGCAAAAGGCTGCCTGAAAGGGCGGAGTGGGCTGCTGGTCGGCCAGTGCGCGGCCGAGTGCGGCGGCGGCTTCTTCGCCTTCGGCGGTCAGCGGCGAGTCGCACCAACCCTGCAAACGGGCGGCGACATTGTGTTCGGTTTGTCCGTGGCGAACCAGACAGATTTCAAGATTGGTGGTCATGGGCGCAATAGGTCGGGGTGTTTCAGGCAGCCTGAAAACGGCTGCCTGTTAAATTGGGGAAAGGTTTAGGCCTGAATCTGCCGCAACAGCGCGGCGGGGTCGGCGGCTTGGGTAACCGGCCGTCCCATTACCAGATAGCTGGCACCGGCGGCCAAAGCTTCGGACGGGGTCATTACACGGCGTTGGTCGTCCGTGCCTTGCTGTCCGTCAGGGCGGATGCCGGGAGTAACCAGCAAAAATTCCTGCCCCAAGCGGCGGCGCAGGTCGGCGGCTTCGCGGGCGGAACAGACCACGCCGTCCAAGCCGCAGTCCTGCGCCAACGCTGCCCAGCGCGGCACCAGCTGTTCGGGTGTTTCCTGAAAACCGATTTCGCGCAGGTCGGCGGTTTCCAAGCTGGTTAAAACGGTAACGCCCAGCAGTTGCGGCCGTTCGCGGCAGTTGGCAACGGCTTCGGCGGCCGCTTCCATCATGCGCCGTCCGCCGCCGACGTGCATATCCACCAGCCACACGCCCATATCGGCCGCCACGCGGCAGGCTTGGGCAACGGTGTTGGGGATATCGTGGTATTTCAAATCCAGAAACAGTTTAAAGCCCTGCGCCATCAGTTTTTCCGCCAAAGGTCGGCCGGTGGCGGTAAACAACTCTTTGCCGATTTTGAGATGGCACAAATCGGGACTGAGACGGCGTACAAACGCCAGAGTGGACGCTTCATCGGCAAAATCCAGCGCGACAATCACGCGGCTGTCGGCGCTGCCTTGTTCGGGTTGGATGACAAGCGGGTTCATCTTGTTCCTTTTCGGTAAACTGGGCTTGGATTCGGGCAGGGGTCGGCTCCGCCCGAATCAGAGTAGCACAGGGCTGTGCTGAGTGTGCCGCCCTGTGTGTTGAAACTGTTAAGGCGGTGTATTGTAGCGTAAAAACAGGTAAGTATCCAGTTTGGGCGGCGGCGGCGGTTTCAGGCTGCCTGAAAAACCGCTACACTGCGCGTTTTGCCAACTTTTTATACAAGGATACACACCATGGGTTTATTGGACTCGCTCGGCTCTCTGGCTTCCGCCGCCAACCTGCTGTCGGACACCGACGGCAACGGTCAAATTCAGGCGGTTGACCTGTTTCAGCAGCTGGTACAGCAAAACGGCGGCAATATCGGCGATTTGCTCGGCAAACTGCAACAGGGCGGTTTGGGCGATGTGGTCGGCAGCTGGATTGGCAACGGTGCCAATGCCAATGTGGATGCTTCGCAACTGCAAAACGTTTTGGGCGGCAACCTGCAGGAAGCGGCCGCCAAACTTGGTTTGGACGTGAATCAGGCCGGCAGCCTGCTGGCACAATACCTGCCGCAGATTGTGAACACGCTGACCCCCAACGGTAACGCCGCCGATGCCGACGGCTTCGGTTTGGACGACATTGCTTCGCTGGTAATGAAAAACCTGTTCAAATAAGCAAACCGCAATACTTTACAGGCTGCCTGAAACGGAAAACCGCTTTCAGGCAGCCTGTTTGCCCAAGGAAAACGGCATTATGAGCATCAAAAACTGGCAGCAGGGCGAGCGGCCGCGCGAAAAACTGTTGGAACGCGGTGCGGCGGCCTTAAGCGATGCCGAACTGCTGGCGGTGCTGCTGCGTACCGGCACGCACGGCATGAGCGCGGTGGATATGGCGCGTTCGCTGCTGGCACAGTTCGGCGGACTGGGTGGCGTGATGAATGCGCCGTTTGCCGCGTTGTCGCAACATAAAGGCATGGGCTTGGCGGCCTATGCCCAGTTTGCCGTAGTAACGGAAATCGGACGGCGCGTATTGGGCGAAGAGCTGCGTCAGGCAGACGTGTTTGCCACGCCGCAGACGGTGGGCGGCTACCTGCGCCTACGCTTGGGACACGAGCGCGTAGAAGTGTGTTTGGCCTTATTTTTAAACAGCGAAAACCGCATGCTGGCGTGTGAAGAACTGTCGCGCGGCACGTTGGCGGAAAACACCGTTTACATCCGCGAAGTGGCCAAACGCGCCTTGCACCACCATGCCGCCGCCGTGATTCTGGCGCACAACCACCCTTCAGGCAGCCTTGAGCCGTCCGCCGCCGACCACGCTTTTACCCAACGTTTGCAGGCTGCCCTACAACTGCTGGATATTGTGCTGCTTGACCATTTTATTGTCACGGCGGCGCAGGCGGTGTCGTTTGCCGAACGCGGCTGGCTGAAAGCGTAAAAACAGCCCGAACCGACGGTTCGGGCTGTTGCTTTATTTTTTGCTTAAAGTCAGGCCGGTAAAACCAAACAGCAAAGTCAGAATCAGACTTAAATAACAGAAAAACGCAAACGGTAGATAATCCCACACCGCCACCCCCAGCACATTGGCGATAAACACGCCGCACACGCTCCAGGGCACCAAAGGATTGATAACCGTACCCGCATCTTCTAATGTGCGCGACAGATTACGCGGATGCAGGCCGAGTTTTTCATAAACCGGTTTGAATGTTTCCGCCGCCAGCAAGATGCTCAAATACTGTTCGCCAATCAGAAAATTGATGCCGACTGCGGTCATGGCTGCTGACAGCGTGGCGCGTCCGGCACTGATTAAAAACCGGCGCATGGCGTCCAGCAGGACGGGCACCACACCCAAAGCAAACAGCAGCCCGCCCAAACTTAAGGCCAGAATTACCACCGTTTGGGTAAAAAACATACTTTCAATCCCACCGCGCGAAACCAGCTTGGCAATGCCTTCGCCTGCGTGTTCTGCCTTAAAGCCGCCGAAAAACCAGCCGCCCAGTTGCGCCAAATCGGGCGAAGAATGCAAAAAAGTCATGCCCAGCGACAATAAAACCGTCCAAATCATCGCCAGATTGGCATTGACTTTCAGCACCGCCAGCACCACCAGTAGCACAAACGGCAGCAGCGCGTAGCCGTGCACCAGACCGCTGGCTGCCAATTGGTCGCGCAGGGCGGCGGCGCGGTTAAGCGTGTCGGGCGCGGTGTCGGGTACCAGCCAGAGCAGGGCGGCGGCAGTCAGTACCAGCGCGGGCAGGGTGGTGTAGGCCATGTTTTTAATGTGTTCAAACAAATCCACGCCTACGGTTTGGGCGGCAATGGCGGTGGTGTCGGACAGGGGCGACATTTTGTCGCCGAAAAACGCGCCGGATACCACCGCACCGGCGGTAACGGCGGGGGCGGCGTGAAAGGCTTCCGCCATGCCCATAAATGCCGCACCGACGGTGGCGCAGGTGGTCAGGCTGCTGCCGATGGACACGCCGATAAGGGCGCACAATAAAAATGCCGACAGGTAAAAATAATCGGGCGAAATCAGGCCGAAGCCGTAATACATCAAAGTGGGAATCGCCCCGCTCATCATCAGCGCGGAAACCAGCAGGCCGATAAAGAAAAACAGGTAGATTGCACCCATGCCCTGTTCCACCGATGCGGCCATGCGTTTCTGCATATCGCTCCAGCGCGCGCCGCGTGCCATGCCGTACACCATCAGGGCGATAACGGCGGCGATAATCGCCAGTTGCGGCACCCAACCCCAAGCAATAATGGCCGTACCCATCGCGGCAACCGTCAGCACCGTCAGGCCGAGGGCTTCGGCGGCAGACATTTGGATTAAAGGCTGTTTGGAAAGCATTTTGAAAACGGAAAATAGAATGTTAAGGGACGTTAAGTGTAACACTCCTGCCGTAGCGGGTAAATCGCTTCGGCGCAGGCTGGATAATAAAAGGCGGTATATTGGGATATTTTGCGCAATAAAATGCTGTTTATCCGATTTTAAACGGTTGAATTAAAATTTTATGCCTGATTTTGAGGGTTTGGGGTTTTCAGGCAGCCTGAAAGCCGCCGCATTGTGAACGCCTGCATTTTCCCTTACAATCGGCGTTTTTGCTCTAATCACGCGAACCCTTTCCCATGCACAACACCCCCGCCGCAGTCCTCTACCGCAGGCTGTTCGGCTATCTGAACCGCTACCGTTCCCTGTTTTTGCTGACCGTCCTGTCCATGACGGTGGTGGCCGCCACCATGCCCCTGTTTGCCTATCTGATTAAGCCCTTAATTAACGAGGGCTTTGTTGCCAAAAACATGGAAATGATGAGCTGGCTGCCGTGGGCGATTGTCGGCCTGTTTTTAGTGCGCGGTGTATTTAACTTTATCAACGAATACAGCAGCAGCTATATTTCCGGCCACTTGGTGCAGACCATGCGCCAAGAGCTGTATGCCAAGCTGTTGCGCCTGCCCAACGCCTATTTCAACCAACATTCCAGCGGCCGCGTCATCAGCCGCATTATGAGCGATGCCGGACAGATTGCCGATGCCGGCTTTAATGTCGTAACCGTTTTGGTGAAAGACGGCGTGAGCGTGGTGGCCTTGCTGGCGTATCTGCTGTATCTGGACTGGAAGCTGACCCTGATTACGCTGATTACCCTGCCTTTGGTGGGCTTGTGCGTGCGTGCGGTCAGCAAACGCCTACGCGGCCTGTCTTCACAAAACCAGCAGATTAACGGCGAAATGACCCAATCGCTGCACGAAAGCATTTCAGGCAGCCGCGTGATTAAAATTTACGGCGGACAGACACACGAAAGCGCCCGTTTTTCCGCTTTGGCGGTGGCGGTGCGGCGCAACGGCGTCAAACAAACCGCCACTTCCGCCGCCAGTTCCGGCATTACCTTGCTGCTGGTGGCGGCGGCCTTGTCGCTGATTTTGTATTTTGCCGCACGGCAGGCACAGCACAGCGATTTTAGCGCGGGCGACTTTATGTCGTTTTTAACCGCCATGATTATGATGTTTGACCCGATTAAACGCATGACCGGCGTAATGCAGTCGCTGCAACGCGGTTTGGCGGCGGCGCAAAGCGTGTTTGACTTTTTGGACGAAGCCGAAGAAAGCGACCTCGGCCGCCTGCCCCTGCCCGAACAGACCGGCGCGATTGAATTTGACAATATTGTCCACCGCTATCCCGATGCCGAACGCGACAGCCTGAACGGTGTCAGCCTAAACGTACCGGCCGGCAAAGTGTATGCGCTGGTGGGTGCGTCCGGCTGCGGCAAAACCACGCTGGTGAATATGCTGCCGCGCTTTTTTGACCCGAACACCGGCAGCATCCGCATCGGCGGCACCGACATCCGCGAATTTCCGCTTACCGAATTGCGTGAAAAAATGGCTTTGGTCAGTCAGGACGTGGTGCTGTTTGACGGCACGATTGCTTCCAATATTGCCTACGGCGCACAAAGCGGGCTGCCTGAAAGCGACATTATCCGCGCCGCCCAAGCCGCCAACGCATGGGAATTTATCCAAAACCTGCCGCAAGGCCTGCACACGCCCGTCGGCGAAAACGGCATGAAGTTGTCGGGCGGCCAACGCCAGCGTATCGCCATTGCCCGCGCCCTGCTGAAAAACGCGCCGATTTTGATTTTGGATGAAGCCACCAGCGCGCTGGACAACGAATCCGAGCGTTTGGTTCAGGCAGCTTTGGAACAACTAATGGCCAACCGCACCACCATTGTGATTGCCCACCGTCTGTCCACTATTGAAAAAGCCGACCGCATTGTCGTAATGCACGAAGGACGCATTGTGGAACAAGGCACACACGCCGAATTATTGGCCGCCAACGGCCGTTATGCCGATTTAAGCCGTTTGCAGGCAGCCTGAAAACCGTGTCAAACCTTATCCCGCAATGGCTTTGGTATTTACTGCGCGTAGCAGGCGGACGGCAAAACGCCGCCGAGTTTGAACAATGGCTGTATCGCGCCGAGCCTGTTTTTCCCGCATCCGTTTATCAGGATTTGCTCTGGCTGGATTACCGCAAAATCGCCGCCAATCCCAGTTTAATTATGGATTGGATGAGCGAACAGCGTTGGTTTGATGCCGACACTGCCCGCCATTTGCGCGGATTGACCAAACTGCTGCAAAGCGGCGGCCAATATCTGACTGATAATGTTGAAGAATATTTGCACCATAAATGGATACAATACTTGCCCGTACCGCCCGAATACCGTCAGCACTTATCGGATTATTTAGGGGAAATATACGCCATCCAAGATGCAATTATTCATTGTTACTGGGGCGAACCGGAAGAAAATCAATTATATTTAGAGATTTTACTTAATGGTTTAAATCACTTTTTAGATAAATTGCTGATGGTCGTTGCCGCCGCCGATACGTTACCGCCCGTTCCCGAAATTCCGCCCTATCCCCAATTTCCAAAAAATTAGGCTGGGGCAAATCAATCTAACCCATTAAACAGAAAGAAACAACATGGCAGCTTTTAATACCCAAACCGTTTTATCCGTCCACCACTGGACCGATGCCTACTTTACCTTTACCTGCACCCGCGACGACAGCCTGCGTTTTGAAAACGGCCAGTTTGTTATGATTGGGCTGATGGTGGACGGCAAACCCCTGATGCGCGCTTACAGCGTCGCCAGCGCAAACTGGGAAGAACACCTTGAATTTTTTAGCATTAAAGTGCAGGACGGCCCTTTGACCGGCCGTTTGCAACATTTAAAAGTGGGCGATGAAATTCTCGTCAGCAAAAAGCCCACCGGCACGCTGATTTTGGGCGACTTAAACCCCGGCAAACACCTGTATCTGCTTTCTACCGGCACGGGCATTGCGCCGTTTTTAAGCGTTACCAAAGACCCCGAAGTGTATGAACAATTTGAAAAAGTGATTTTGGTACACGGCGTGCGCTATCAGAAAGATTTGGCGTATTACGACCGCTTTACCCGTGAGCTGCCCGAACACGAATATTTGGGCGAAATGGTGCGCGACAAACTGATTTATTACCCTGTGGTATCGCGTGAGCCGTTTAAACACCAAGGACGTTTGACCGATTTAATGAAAAGCGGAAAACTGTTTGAAGACATCGGTTTGCCGCCGATGAATCCCCAAGACGACCGCGCCATGATTTGCGGCAGCATGTCCATGAACCGCGACACCGCCGCCATTTTGGACAGCTTCGGGCTGACCGCATCGCCGAAAGTGGGACAGCGCGGCGATTATCTGATTGAGCGGGCATTTGTAGAACAATAAGTTATAACCGTTCAGGCAGCTTGTTTTCAGGCTGCCTGAACGGTTTTTTATGCGGCCACGCCTGCCTGTCGGGCGATACGCAGGCCTTCTTCTTTGCTTAAATACTGCGGCGGCTCGGGGCGGTCGCGGCGGACAATGTCGCCGTGGCGGAACATCACCAATTCGTTTTGCGCCAACTGCGTCCACGTTTCGTTTTCGGTCAGCGGCAGGGTGGCAATCACCGCCACGCGGTCGTTGGGCGTGGTTACTTGAGAAAAGTCAATGGACACGTCGTCGTCCAGCAGATGTGCTTCACCAAACGGCGCTTGGCGGACAATATAAAACAGCAGTGTGCTGGCGTGGGCAAACAGCACTTCGCCGTTGGACAGCATCATATTAAACAGGCCGTAGCCGCGCAGTTCGGCGCACAGTTCGCGCACGGCGGCAAACAGGGTGTCGCAATCGGGCGGGGCGGGGAAGCGGCGGCGCAGTTGCTCCAAAATATGGCAGAAGGCGCGTTCGGAATCGGTGTTGCCGACGGGGCGGTAGTATTCGCCGGCGGGCGGCTGAAAGTTTTTTAGGTGGCCGTTGTGGGCAAACAGCCAGTAGCCGCCCCACAGTTCGCGCTGAAACGGGTGGGTGTTTTCCAATGTGGTTTGCCCCTGTGTGGCCTTGCGGATATGGGCGATAACGTTTTCGGATTTGATTTGGTAGTTTTTTACCAGCTCGGCCACGGGCGATTGGGCGCTAGGGTGGTTGTCGAGAAACAGGCGCAGGCCGCCGCCTTCAAAAAAGCCGATGCCGAAGCCGTCGGTGTGGTGGTCGGTCAGGCCGCCGCGTTTGCTGAAGCCTTCAAAGGAAAAAACAATATCGGTGGGGGTGTTGCAGTTCATACCGAGCAGTTGGCACATGGCGGGATTCCTGAAAAACGGGTGGCCGGTGAAGTTAGCAGATTTGGGCGGCATCGGCAAGAAAAGGGGCTGCCTGAACGGGTTTAGGACAGCTCTTGCAACAATTCTTGGATTACCTGCTGCAATCCGCCGAAATATTGCGGATGGCTTTCGGCATAGGGCGCAATCAGCACGGCGGCTTCTTTAGCAAGCGGGCGGGCGGCGGCGGGTTTATCCCAATGGTAATAAGACAGGGCAAAGTTAAACAGGGTTTCGGCAACTTCGGGTTGGTAAATATTGGATTGAAGCTGCGCCAGTTTGTGGTATAGGGCTAATGCTTCACCGTAATATTTTTCGGCCTCGCTGCGGCGGGAGCGGGACGAGTCTTTAGCCAGCAGGTTAGCCAAATTATTGAGGGTGGCAGCTACATCTTGTTCAAAGATTTCAGGCTGCTGCTGTGCCAGCTTGCGGCGTATGGCTAATGCTTCATGGTAATATTTTTCGGCATCACTGCAGCGGGACGAGTCTTTAGCCAGCAGGACAGCCAAATTATTGAGGGTGGCAGCTACATCTTGTTCAAAGATTTCAGGCTGCTGCTGCGCCAGCTTGCGGCGTAGGGTTAATGCTTCATTGTAATATTTTTCGGCCTCACTGCAGCGGGATGGGTCTGGTTGCAGCAGGTTAGCCAAATTATTGAGGGTGGTAGCGACATATTGTGTAAAGATTTCAGGTTGCTGCTGTGCCAGCTTGCGGTATAGGGTTAATGCTTCACCGTAATATTTTTCGGCCTCACTGCGGCGGGATGGGTCTGGTTGCAGCAGGTTAGCCAAATTATTGAGCGTGCCAGCAACATAGTGTTCAAAGTGTTTAGGCTGCTGCTGTGCTAGCTTGCGGTATAGGGTTAAGGCTTCATCGTAATATTTTTCGGCATCGCTGCGGGACGAATCTTTAGCCAGCAGGTTAGCCAAATTATTGAGCGTCATAGCGACATATTGTTCAAAGCGTTCAGGCTGCTGCTGTGCCAGCTTGCGGTATAGGGTTAATGCTTCACCGTAATATTTTTCAGCATCGTTGCGGCGGGATGGGTCATCAGAGAGCAGGTTAGCCAAATTATTGAGCGTGTTAGCGACATATTGTTCAAAGATTTCAGGCTGCTGCTGTGCCAGCTTGCGGCGTATGGCTAATGCTTCTTCATAATATCTGACGGCATCATAATATTGATAATTTTTCTGTAAAAATAATGCATATTGAAACAGATTATCAGCCGAGCGTTCTGATTGCAGCGCGGTTTCAAAAGCGGCGCGGGCTTGCGCAATACGCTGTTCTTTCAAGCTGTAGTCTAGAGCGGTCAGTTGGGCTTTCAGCAGCCATTCTTGGGCATTGTGCGCCAATGCTTTTTCATTTTCCGCCGTTTGCCGTGCCAGCGTGTCTTTTTGTTCCAGCAGCCGCGTTTGCTCTGACTGCATGGCTTCGGTATCCAATACGGCGCGGGCTTTATCAAACTCGCCTTGTTGGAAATAGGCGTAGGCCTGTTGCAGCCGCTCGGTATTTAGTTCAATGCGTTGGAAATCTTCCGCCAGTTTAATAACATCTCGTTGGAAATCTTTGATATTTTGTTCTGTTTCCTGCAATTTCTGTTCAGTTTGGCGCAGGTCGGCAACAAATTCCTCGTCATCGGGATATTTTTCAATGCGTTTGCGTAGCTTATCGCGCTCTTGGCGGAGCGCGGTTTGTTGTGCCAGCAATTCCTGATAGGCTTTGGACTTGTCAATAATATTTTGAATGTAGGTGATATTGATAACACCCTGATTAAAATTATTGCTGCCGTGTATATCGCCGGTGTGAATATCGGTCATCATTATTTAGCCCTTTGTAATGGTGATATTGCCTTGGTTGAAATTGTTGTCGCCGTTCAGGTCGTCCATGTGAATATGACTGATGTTACGGCTGTTTTTCCCTTGCGCCAGCGCGGTTAAATCTTGCCGAAGCTGTCGGTTGTTTTCCAGCAGGATTTCCAGCGTTTGTTCAAATTCTGTCCGTTCCTGCTGTGTGTAATGTTGTTCTAGGCGGTTAAAGCTGTTGCCGAGCAGGGCTTTGATGCCGTCATAAGCGGCGTTGCCCGCCATGCCGCTTGCTATTGCCTGCCATGTCCAGTTAATCAATTCTGCCGCAGTCATACCGTTTTCCTTTGTTTTGCCGTTTTAAAAAACGGTTTTCTAACATATTTTTATTTTTTCGGCAACGCGCTTGCAGGCTGCCTGAAACGGTTTTTAGGCAGCCTGCATACCTTGTCGCATAAGGATAACTTCTTGGCACAGGCGGCTATCACCCCCTGCGCGGAAAAGTCGTATCCTACGCCTGCTGATGCAGTACACAGTATTTTGATTATGACTTTTCAGGAGACGCAAAATGCCCGGATTTCCCCAAGGCCTGTTAAAAAACCGTTCCGTGGTCAAACACGGCAACTATGCCTTTATCACCCCCGAAGGCCGAGTAATTAACACCGTTCCCGGTATTACCGATTGCAAAATGACGATTTTGGCTACCCCGAAAATGGGTGCCAGCTTTGTACAAATGATTGGTACGTTGGGGCCGGATGCCAAAACCACCATCACTTACGCTACTAAAGCGCACGAAGAATCGTTTATCTACCTGCTGGACGGCAGCGCAGAGTTGAAAGTAACGGTTGGTGGTGAAAGCAAAGTGCTGACACAGGGCGGTTATGCCTATGCGCCGCCGGGAGTGGGTATTGATTTTGAAAATGTCAATCATGCCGAAGGTCGGATTTTGTTGTATAAACAACGTTATATTGAACATCCTGCCGGTTTGAAACCCTATACCGTGTTTGGTAATGTCAATGAAATTGAATTTGCCGACTACGACGGTATGTCCAACGTCCACATTAAAGACCTGCTGCCCATTGAAGAAGCCTTTGATATGAATATGCATATTTTGAGCTTTGACCCGGGTGCCAGCCACAATATTATTGAAACACATGTACAGGAACACGGCGCATACGTTTACGAAGGCGAAGGCTGCTATCTGCTGGATGAAGATTGGCATCTGATTCAAAAAGAAGACTTTATCTGGTTCGGCCCGTATTGCAAACAGGCTTCCTATGCGGTTGGACGCGGTCCGTTCAGCTATATTTATTCCAAAGACTGCCACCGCGACGTGGACATCTGAACATAAGCGTTCCGGATAACTGATTTTTAATTTAACGAATAAGGAAAATAATCATGGCACTGCATGAAAACTTTAAAGCCCGCGACATCCGCGAAGTATTGGCCGCCACCGGCATGAAAGGCAAAAACATTACTTTCTTGGACGATTTCAGCCGCGAACAACTGCTGTCGCTGTTTCAGGCAGCCGAAATGTTGGAACCGTTTATGCGTACCGGCGTAGATTTGCTCAAAGGCAAAGTGCTGTACACCCTGTTTTTCCAACCGTCCACCCGTACCCGTTGCAGCCATGAAGACGCCATGCTGCGTTTGGGCGGCAGCGTGATTACCGAGTCCGACCCCTTGCACAACTCGTCTGCTGCCAAAAACGAAAGTCTGTATGACAGCCTGCGGGTAACTTCCGAATATGCGGACGTTATCGTCATGCGCCACCCCGACGACAAAGAAGCTTTGGGCGCATTGGAAGAATTGGGCAGCTATGTTTCACCGGTGATTTCCGGCGGCTACGGCCACGTTACCCACCCGACCCAAGGTTTGTTGGACAGCTACACCTGCTGGCGTGCTTTCGGCGATTTGTCGCAAGCCACCGTTGCCATCGCTACCCCCGACTTGTCGCGTGCGCGTTCCGGTCAGTCTTTCGCTTTGGCCTTGGCGGCAATGGGCGCGAAAATCATCTACACCGGTACCAGCGAATTGCGTACGCCTGAAATCGTCCGCAACAAGCTGACCGCGATGGGTGCACAGTTTGAAGAACACTTTGACCTGACCGTCAAACAAAACGAAGAACTGTATGCCGATAAAAAAGTGGATTTGATTTACCTGCCCGGCTGCTCGGTGAAAAAAGACGACCCCAACCGCGAAGATTTTATGAAAACCATGGCGCAATACTATGTGTCTATGGAAATGCTGCAAAACATCAAACAAAAAACCGGCAAAGTGGTCGGCGTACACCATTCGCTGCCGCGCAACCCAGGCGAGTTTGACTTCGGTATCGACAACACCGAACACCAGCTTTATTTCCGCGCCATCGGCTTCTCGGTTGCCATCCGCATGGCCTTGCTGGCGGCCGTGGTCGGCGTAAACTAATTTAAGCCTTTTCAGGCAGTCTCAGTATCTGTTGCTGCCCTCGGGCAGCAACAGTTTTATGTTTAACAGGAGCATATCATGTCTGCAAACGACAACGGTGCAGGTGCGCCCGCACCCAAAAAGAAATTTAAAATGCCGGATATTTATATCGTACTGGCGGTATTTATCTTATTTGTGGCCGTGCTGACTTATATTATTCCGGCCGGACAATATGAACGGCAGGCGGTGGAAACTTCGCACGGTATCCAAAAACTGGTGGTGGCCAATACCTACCACACCGTAGAGCAGCATCCGGTCGGGTTTATGGATTTGGTTACTGCTATTCCGGACGGTTTGAAACGTGCTGCCGGTATTGTGTTCCTGACCTTTATGGTCGGTGGCTGTATGGGTTTGATTAAACGCGCCGGACTGATTGATATGGGCGTGCAAAAACTCAATAACGCAGTAGGCGACAAAGGGTTTTTGGTGATTCCGATTTTGATGAGCGTGTTTACTGGTCTGGCTGCCTTTATCGGTGTACCCGAATTGTCGCTGGCTTATCTGCCGGTGCTGCTGCCCCTGTTTTACCGCTTGGGCTATGACGGTATGACCGCTACGGCGGTGGCCTTATTGGGGCCGTGTATGGGCTTTACGTTTGGTCTGACCATTCCGGGTTCGGTCGGTGTGGGACAAGACATCGCCCAACTGCCGATTTTTTCCGGTTCCGCATTCCGTGCTGTGATTTTGGTGTTGGTATTGGGTGTGAGCATTGCTTATGTGATGCGTTATGCTGCCAAGGTGAAAGCCAATCCAGAAAAAAGTATGACTTACGACACGGATAAGGAAATCCGTGCCCAGTTTGCCGAAGAAGAAGCTGCCAAAGGCGAGCTGGTGTTTACCGAGCGTCAAAAATATGCCGGTATTGCTTGCTTGGTGATGTTCCCGATTGCCATTGCCATGATTTTGATTAAAAACTTGGGCTTTGAAGCCATCGGCGGTCTGTTCCTGTTTATCGGCCTGATTGCCGCCGCCATTTCCGGCAAATCGGCACAACAAATTTGTGATGATTTGAATGCGGGTATGCGCGATATGATGGTTGCCGCGCTGCTGTGTGGTGTGGCCAGCGCCATTGCGGTGGTGATGGATAAAGGTATGATTACCGACACTTTGGTGTATTGGCTGGAAAGCATGATGCGTTCTGTGCCGCCGGGTTTGACCACCATCGCTATTTTCTGGGAACAATCGCTCTTTAACTTCCTGATTCCGGGTGCCACCGCGCTGACGGTATTGACCATGCCGATTCTGTCGCCTTTGGCCACTTTGCTGGACATTAACCAGCAGGCTGTGGTGTCTGCCAATGCTTGGGGCGGTCAGCTGACCGATATTTTCTTCCCGACTTCTGGCTTCTTTGTAGCGACGCTGGCTTTGGCAAAAGTGGAATTCGGCCGTTGGATACGTTTCTATACGCCTTTGATGTTGGCTTTGGGTGTGCTGGCCAGTATCGCACTGTATGTAATGCAGGCAATGGGCATCTGAATTTAGGCATTAAATTGTTTTGAACCCAATCAGCCTTTCCGCCGTGCGGAAAGGCTGCCTGAAAAAAGTTCCATTGAATAATCAAGGAGAAAATAATGTTTGATACGCTGATTCGTCAAGGTACGGTCGTACTGCCCGACAGCACCGTAGTGGCTGATGTGGCTTTGAAAGACGGCAAAATCGCCCGCATCGCCCCGCAAATTGATGCGGCAGAAGCCCGTGAAGTCGTGGAAGCAGCAGGCTGCTATGTCGTTCCCGGCATGGTGGACGTGCATATGCATATTTCTGAACCCGGTCGCACCGAATGGGAAGGCTATCTGACCGGCACACAGGCGATGGCGGCCGGTGGCACCACCTCTTTTGTGGAAATGCCCTTAAATACCATGCCCGCCACCATTGACGTGGACAGCCTGAACATCAAGCTGGACGCGGCCAAAAACCAATGTTATGTGGACTATTCGCCGATGGGCGGGCTGGTGCCGTGGAATCTGGACGATTTGACCCCCCTGTCGCAAGCAGGCGTGGCCGCATTTAAAGCCTTTGTCGCCACCTGCGGCAGCGGCAAACCGGGCGATTTTAAAAATGTGGACGACTACGAGCTGTATGTCGGTATGCAGGAATTGGCCAAAAACGATGATTTGCTGATTGTCCACTGCGAAAACGCCGCCATCACCGACAAACTCGGCCGTAAGGCACAAGAAGAAGGCAAAACCTCGCTGGCCGATTATGTGGCCACCCGTCCGGTGTTTACCGAAGTGGAAGCTGTGCGCCGCGTGCTGCTGATTGCCAAAGAAACCGGCTGCCGTGTCCACATTGCCCATTGCAGTTGCCCCGAAGCCATTGAAGCCGTGTTGCAGGCACAGGCCGAAGGTGTGGATGCCAGCTTGGAATCCTGCCCGCACTACTTCCTGCTGGCAACGGAAGACTTGGATGCCATCGGCCCGAAAGCCAAATGTTCTCCGCCCATCCGCGACCGCAAAAATCAGGCGCGTATGTGGGAGCTGTTGGAAGACGGTGTTATCAACATCATCGGTTCCGACCATTCGCCCTGTACACCCGACCTGAAAGAAACCGACAATGCCTTTAAGGCTTGGGGCGGCATCAGCGGCTGTCAGAACAGTGTGGACGCCATGTTTGATGCGGCGGTGAAAAAACGCAATATCAGCCCCGTAACCCTGATGCGTGCATTGGCTACCGAACCGGCCAAACGTTTCCGCTTGGCAGACAAAGGCGAAATCGCCTTGGGTAAAGATGCGGACGTTGTGGTGATTGACCCCAACCAAAGCTACACCGTGCGTAAAGAAGATTTGTATTACAAAAACAAATTCAGCGCATACGAAGGCTTTGAAATCGGCTGCCGCGTTACCCATACTTTTGTGCGCGGACGTTTGGTGTACCGTTTGGGCGAAGGCATTATCGGTGAACCGACAGGCCGTTTGATGCGTATTGCCAAATAAACCCGCCTTTTGTTTCAGGCAGCCTGAAAAGGCAGCGTTTCCCCCGTTCAGGCAGCCTGAAACCTTTTTTCCCCAAATCAGGAGTATTTACAATGAAAATCGTCATTGCCTTGGGCGGCAACGCCCTGCTCAAACGCGGCGAACCCATGACCAGCGAAAACCAACGCGCCAACGTACAAACCGCCTGCGAACAAATCGCCAAAATCTATCCCGACAACCAACTGATTATTACCCACGGCAACGGCCCGCAAGTCGGCCTGCTGGCTTTGCAGAACAATGCCTATAAAGAAGTGCCGATGTATCCTTTGGACGTATTGGGCGCGGAAACAGTCGGTATGATTGGCTATATGATTCAGCAAGAGCTGTCTAACGTCCTGCCGCGTGCCGCATCCATTGCTACTGTGCTGACCCAAGTGCAGGTAGACCCCAAAGACCCCGCATTTGACAATCCGACCAAACCCGTCGGTCCGGTTTACACCAAAGAAGAAGCCGAAGCCATCAGCAAAGAAAAAGGCTGGGTGATGGCACCGGACAACGATAAATTCCGCCGTGTCGTAGCCAGTCCCAAACCGGTGAATATTTACGGCCTGCGCCCGCTTAAAACCCTGATTGATGCCGGTTATGTGGTGGTATGCGGCGGCGGTGGCGGCGTGCCGACTTATGTGGACGAAGAAGGCAAACAACACGGCAGCGAAGCGGTAATTGATAAAGACTTGGCAACTGCCCTGCTGGCTTCGCTGGTGGATGCCGATTTGCTGGTGATTGCCACCGATGTGGACGGTGCTTATACCGGCTGGGGTACACCCGAACAACGCCGTATTGCCTGTGCCGATGTAGCGTCCATTCAAAAATTTGACTTTGCCAAAGGTTCAATGGGGCCGAAAGTTCAGGCAGCCGTCAATTTTGTAGAAGCCACCGGCAAAGATGCCGTTATCGGCGCTTTGCATGAAATCGAACAGATTGTTGCCGGTACGGCCGGTACCCGCGTCAGCGGCAAGGCCGAAGGCGTGACATACGCTTAAAACCGATTGAATAGGGAGGGAATAAACAGCACTTTGGAAAAAGTGCTGTTTCTGCTTTATTCTTTATAAAAACAATAGCCTTTTGGATGAAACAGGATTTCTTTCTGTATTTGTGATAAAAGAACAATTTATTTAAATTTGATAGGGATTTCATGAAAACTTACGGCCGCGTTATCGGACACAGTGTCTTATCCAGTTGGATACGTTCCATCTGCCAAACCGTACGCGGTTACGGTATTGACCCGATTCCCCTAATGAAAAATGCCGGTTTGGATGCCGAGCTGCTCAATATGCCTGAAGAACGCTACGGCTTACAGGCAGTGCGGCGTTTTTGGCATTTGCTGATTAAAGCCACCCATGACCCGCTTATCGGTTTGAAAGTGGGGCAGGAAATCCAAGTATCCAGCCTGAACGGCTTGGGTTTGGCGATGATTTCCAGTGCCTCCCTGTCTGATTTACTGTCCTTATTTGCCCGTTACGGCAAAATTATTTCCACCACCATGCTGCTGAATTTGGAGCACGATGCCCAAGGCACCACGCTGGTGTTTAAAACAGGGGACGGCAGTGAGCCAATGTCGGCGGCACGTTTGGCCTGTATCGCCTTTCTATACCGTCAGGCCTGTAGTTTGGCGCAGCATGAAATCGTACCGCGTTTTGTTACGCTTACTTTAAACGGCGAAGGCTTTAGCGGGCGTTTGGACGAATATTTTCATATCCCCGTCACCTTGGGGGCGGAGCAGGATGCCATCGGCTTTGATTATGCCGACACGATTGAGCCTTATGCCGGTGCCAATCCCCAACTGGTTTCGCTGAATGAAAGCATGATTCACCGGCATCTGTCCAATCTGAACAAGAATGATTTTTCCGGACAGGTTTTGCGGCATATTCAAAATGCCCTGTCGCAAGGGGAGCCGAAGCTGACCGATATTGCCGCCTTACTCAATATCACCCCGCGCACCCTGCAACGGCGTTTGCGCGAAGAAAACCAAACTTTCCAGCAACTGTTGGATACCGAACGCAAAAATATGGCGCACGAGCTGCTGGCACACAGCAACCGCCGCATTGTGGAAATCAGCTATATGCTGGGTTTTTCCGACCCGAGCAACCTGTCCCGTGCCTGCAAACGCTGGTTTGGCTGCTCACCTGTCGCACACCGCGAACAATGCCTGCATATTTCTACTTAAGTATATTGATTTAAAGATAGATTTTTGGGCTGGTTTTTTCAGGCAGCCTGAAGCGGTTTGTGGCGTATAAAGATAACCCGTTGTCATAAAAAGACAAGCATTGACAGCAGTTCTCTTATATAGTCAAAGCTGAATTTCATCAGAACAGAAAGAGAGGCAGCCATGCCGGTAGTAAAAGAATTTCCGCAAAACGCCGAGTTAAACGCGCGTCTGACCAACGATGATTTGCTGCCTGCCGAGCAAAAATGGACATGGTACAACATTTTTGCCTTTTGGATGTCAGATGTGCACAGTGTCGGCGGCTATCTGTTTGCCAGCTCGCTGTTTGCTTTGGGGCTGACCTCGTGGCAAATCTTTATTGTGCTGATTGCAGGCATTTGGCTGGTAATGCTGCTGGCCAATTTTACCGCCAAACCCAGTCAGGCCAGCGGTGTGCCGTATCCAGTGATTTCGCGGATGGCATTCGGGGTATTCGGTGCCAATATTCCCGCCATGATACGCGGTGTGATTGCGATTGTCTGGTACGGGATTCAGACTTATCTGGCATCGGTGGCTTTGGCGATTATTTTGCTGAAATTTTTTCCGAACCTGTCGCATTTGACCGAAACGTCGTTTTTAAACCTGTCGTATTTGGGCTGGTTAAGCTTTTTCATTATGTGGAGTTTCCAAACGGCTTTGTTTTTAATGAAAATGCGCGCCATTCAGATTTTTATTGATTGGGCGGGACCGGCGGTATATGTGGTGATGTTTCTGCTGATGGCGTGGATTGTATACCGCGCCGGTTGGGACAACATCAGCTTTAATCTGGCAACGGTGCATTTGGGCTTTTGGGAAACCGTTACCGCCATGCTGGTTGGGGTGTCGCTGATTGTGAACTACTTTGCCGGCCCTGCTTTGAATTTTGGAGACTTTTCCCGCTTTTGTAAAAGCATGAAAGAAGTGCGGCGCGGTAATTTTTGGGGTTTGCCGGTAAACTTTACCTTCTTTTCCATTATTGCGGTGATTACCATTTCCGGCACACCGGCGGCATTCGGACAGATGATGTATGACCCTTTGGAAATTACCGCCCATGTGGATAATCTGACCATAGTGCTGCTGCTGACCTTTACTTTTGTGACGGCAACAGTGGGCATCAATATTGTGGCCAATTTTGTGTCGGCGGCCAATGATATTTCCAATCTGTATCCGAGCAAAATCAGTTGGCGCAGGGGCGGTTTGATTGCGGCGTTTGTTTCTACGCTGATTACGCCGTGGAATTTGTATAATTCGCCAGAAATTATCCATTACACCATTGATATGCTGGCTGCCTGTATCGGCCCTTTATACGGTATTTTTATTGTGGATTATTATCTGCTGAAAAAGCGGGAAATTCATGTGCCGGATTTGTTTACCGCTTCGCCGGAAGGCCGCTATTGGTATCGCGGCGGCTACAATCCGAATGCGGTTAAGGCTCTGGTGCCGTCTTCGCTGCTGTGTATGGTGTTTGTGTTCCTGTCGGGGGTGGACAGCTTGAAAGGGCATGAGTTTTTGAAAACAATCAGCAATTTTTCCCTACTGATGGCGATGGGTTTGGCGGCGTTGCTGTATTATGGGTTTTCGCGCAAAAGCGAAGTGAAATAAGTTAGGGAAAAGTGAAGCAGGCTGTCTGAATAATTTTCGGGCAGTCTGTATGACTTTAAGTGTTGTGTGATACTTGTTCAATAAAATCATATGAATCAGTGGCAATAAGGGAGCTTGGTCGGGGCTGATTGCTCAAATTTTTGTTGTTGGTGTCCTGAATAGTGTGCTGTGTTAAATTTGTTTGGGATGCTTGATAACCTCAGATTCCATATTGAATGATTTAACATGATAAAACATTGATTTAGAAAAATAGCAACTGCACCTGACGGTTCTGCTTAA
>JAUNOT010000116.1 GCA_030537065.1 Conchiformibius sp. | reverse complement strand
TCAATTTTCTTTTGGTTTTCTTGGATTTGCTTGTCTTGTTCGTTTTGCTGACCGCCGCAGGCAGCCAGTAAAACTGCCGCACCGATATAGGCCAATATTTGTTTTTTGTTCATGGTTTGTCCTTTGATGTTTGCGTGATAACACAGAATTTGCTAGAACGGCTATTGTAGCCGAAATCGGCGGATTTAGCGCGTTTGGCTGATGTATTCGTTCAGTTTGGCGACGGCGTTGTAATGATGAAAACGGGCATAAGTACTCATTTTTTCATTATCTTTTAGGTCAAACAAGGCATCGTGCCAATAGGCAATTAAAGCGCGGCGTACTCCTGCCAAACGCAAAAACTCGGCTGCAACGGTAAAGTCGCCGTAAAAATAAACGCATACGGCACGAGGCCATGCGGTTTGATAATGGGCGGCAACGGTTTTGCCCTCATGCGCCGCCAGCCATGTTGCCACTTCGGGAAAATCCAAAATCAGCTTGTCGGTCAAAATCATGTGCATACTGGGGCGGTTTTTGCGGTTTAACGTGGCATAAGCCACTTCGTGCGGACCAATATTCAAAGTGAAATAACGTCCGCCTTCGGTAGCGGGAAACAGGGCAAACGTCCACGCGCCCTGATGTGTCAGCCAATGGGTTAGACCCGAAAAAACAAACAGTTCCTGCAAGTAGTCCCGAAACGGTACATCGTAAAACATACGGTCAATTTTGGGTTTGCCGATAATTTCGGCTTCATCAATACCGTTTAGGGCATCGGCGGCTTCTTTCAGGCTGATGCGGAACAGCTCTTTTTGATTGGGCTGTTCGGTATTTAAACGGCTACGGAAGGCATAATGCAGGCTGCGTTCCACTTTGCGCCAATTACGCACTTGGCGAAAATCGGCTAATTCCCATTTGCCCAAACGTTTGTAGGGTTCGCTGTGGTTGATTTCTTTCAGACGTTTAAACGGGGGATAGTCGCTGCCGCCGATTTTCAGGCTGTCGCAGTTAGGAGAAATTAAAATATAAACATAGCCTTGCTGTTCGCTGCTCATGCCTGTCCCGTTCTCGCTGCTTTTTTGGCTTCACGCGCCGCTTTTAATTCCGCTTCTTTCTGACGCGCCGTTTTCAGCCAGCCAGTCCATTGATTCGGCGTTTCCAGCGTGATGCGTCCAATGTGTCCGCCGCGAAAATCGCCCAACACCGCTTCGGCGGCTTTTTGATAATTGACGCGCCCGCCGCCCAGCAATGCCCCGCGTTTTTGCGCCACCCATTCCAGCCACGCCACATCGTCCCAATGGCTAGACGGGTCACGGTCGGGCTGGTAGCGTTCCTGCAATAAGGGCAGGTAGTGGCGGCGCAAATAGTCCAGAAGCACCAATGCCACTTCTTCCTCGTCCAAAGCATTGCGCCCCACCGCACCGCTTGCTGCTAAATTGTAACCGCCTTGTTCCACAATAATTTTTGGCCACAACATGCCGGGCGTGTCGTACAACCAAAAATCATCTGCCAAAAACAAACGCTGTTCGGCTTTGGTAATGCCTGGTTCGTTGCCCGTTTTGGCAGATTTTTTGCCTATCATGCCGTTGATTAAAGTGGATTTTCCCACATTGGGAATCCCACAAATCAACACGCGCAAAGGTTTGTCCAAACCGCCGCGCTGCGGCATCATTTGGCGGCAAGCGCGGGTAATTTTGGCGGTGGCATTGGCTTCTGATGCGTCCAATGCCAAAGCTTGCGTGTGTTCGCGGCTATTAAATTCGTTGAGCCACAGGGTGGTACGCTCGGGGTCGGCCAAATCCTGTTTATTGAGGATTTTCAGCTTCGGCTTACCACGCGAAAGTTGCGCCAGCAAAGGGTTTTCGCTGGAAGCGGGCAAACGTGCGTCCAGCATTTCAATTACCATATCAATGCTTTTGATGCGGTCGGCGATGGCTTTTTTCGCCTTGTTCATGTGTCCGGGAAACCATTGGATGGCCATAATAGCGGTTCTCGCAAAAAGATTGGGTTTCAGGCTGCCTGAAAAGACGGCGCGGATTATAGCAAAAAAATGCGCATATCCTTTCGGATATGCGCCAAGTCTACAAAGGAGAAATAGAGGAGAAATGCCCCACCGCCGATTAAAGCGGCAGAACAGTTGGCATTATGCTATGTCCCCAGAAAATTGTCAAATGAAGATTTGACAATTTTCTGTACAAAAGAATCAAGTTTAGTTAAAGCATATTAATTTTCACAGATGGTTTAAGATTTACCACCTCTCATTTTCCAATGGTTAATCAAAAGCTTATTAAAAGCCAAGACCAACTGCTCTTCGGTAAACGGTTTACAAATAAACCCACGCGCGCCGTATTGCAATGCTCGCAAACCGGTTTGACGGTCAGACAGTGCAGACACAACCAGAATACTGACATCAGAACTCAAGGCACGGATTTTTTTTATACACTCCAAGCCGTCTACTTTGGGCATGGTCAAATCCATTGTGACCAAATCAGGCCGGTGCTTTTTGAACAGCTCAATTGCCTCCTCCCCGTTGGAAGCTGTTGCAACAACCGTTACCGCTATGTTGCCCATACTCCGTTCAATGCGGTTTCGTATGATATTGGAATCATCCACAATCATCAGTTTGTTCATATTATTTTATCCACGATTATGATTTTTTCGCTTTGGGAAACTTAATACTAAAGCGTGTATATTGGTCTTTGGCAGTGGCAATATTCATTTTACCGCCCATTCGGTGCACCGTTTCTTTCACAATACCCATACCGATGCCCCGTCCGCCATCCTCATCGGCATCCGGCAATGTAGAAAAACCGTCATTCAACATAACCATCAACAACTGATTTTTAGTCAAATCCGCAGCGGCATCTATACGGAAGATACCCTTATCAACCGCCTGCTTACGGATAGCTTCAAAATCAATACCATTACCGTCATCTTCGGCGATTAGGGTAAAACTGTTTTCATCTTCCGCTACAGCCAGTTTTAAGCGCCCTGCTTCAGGCTTGCGTCTGGCCTGACGCACCTGCGGTACTTCAATACCATGCACAATGGCATTACGCAAAACCTGCATGGCGATATCCTGTAGTGCCTGCCACTGCTTAATGGTAATTTTATGTTCCTGATCAAAACCTTGCGCAATAAATGATACTTTTTTACCAGCACGCTCCGCAATATCCTCCACAAACTGTTTCAAATGCAATGCCTGTGCATGGGCAAATTGTACCGATGCCGGTGTATCGGACGGTTTTTCAACCGCTACTGCCTGCTGATTGTCTGTTTGGTTCAAACGTTCACTATAATTTTCTAAAATATCCACCAAGCGGTACAAGTCTTCCAGCAACACCACCATACTTAAAAAATCTTGCCCGCTCAAACTGGGCTGCTTGCGCAAAATAGATAAGGTATCTTCCACAGTATGACAAATGTCCACCATCCGCCCCAAATGAAGTGCCGATGCTTCGCCTTTGATGCTGTGGATACTGCGGCCGATATAATTTACCTTGGTTTTTAATTCCATCTGACCGGTTTCAGGTGATTTCAAGGCAGCATTGATTTCATCCAAACGTTTTTTGCTGACGCGGATAAAGCCGTCCAATACCATTCCGTCTGTATTCAGAATGGTATTGAGCATTTCCAATTCGCGTTTTTCCTGCTCTTTTTGCGCTTCGATGCTGGATTGCAGCAATACCGTTTCGGTACTGTCTACCACACTTACCAACACACGTTCGATAATATCCCCATTCATTACACGGAAAAATTTAAAATCCAAATATTTGGGAATGGGACTGCTTTCCGTTACGACCGAAATACGGTGCAGAGGGTTTAAATCTTCAATCAGATTTTCTACTACCCAATCGTTATATAATTGCTCTACAAAAGTTTTCGTATTCTCCAATTCACTTTTCGGTACCAAGCGTGAAACCACATCCAAAAAGTTTTTACCGCCCAAATTTTTCTCATCCAAAATGACTTCTAATTGCGTGGAATATTCATGGCCAATAAAGAAATCTTTATCCACCAAAAACAGGCCTTCTCGCACGGACGACATAATTTCGCCCATTTCTCGGTTTGCCATTTCTAATTTACGGTCACTGTCTGCCAAATGGCGCAATGCACCAAAAATAATCAGGCCAAACAAAATAAAAGCCAAAATAATACCTAGAAGCTGAATAATCTGCCAAATACCGGCCTCTTTGGCAATCTGTATGTGCATTGCCTCGGTAAAATGATCCGTTTCCGCCAATAAAGCCCGGTTATACAAACGGGTATAATCAACCAGATATGCACTGGTTTGCGCATTGACAAACCCCTTTTCCACATCATGCAGATAATTATCCAACATACCCAGATACAAATCCCACATACGGCGGATATTTTCCAAATGCTTTCCGGCTGCCGGATTGTCTTTTATTCTGTCAACTGTGATTTTTCCGCCTTCAGGCAGGGTGACCTCACCGCCTTTTTGAAAGGCAGATAAAGTTTCCTCAAACTGGTTACGGTATTGTTTGATTTCTTCTAAACGGTATAAAGCGGCTTGCGGCAGTGTATTGATATCTACACTTTGTTTTGCCGTACCGTCGGTACTGCGGACAGGAATTTTTTCGGCAATATACAAATCCGTATCAATCAGATTTTTGGATATCTGTTGAACCAATGTTCCCTGTCGGATAGAAATATCTATAACATTATGGGCATAACCGGCAAAATAGCGCGTAGTGACCGAGCTGACACCCAGCATGGCCACAGTTAATGCCAAAAACAGTCCGACTAATATGACCAAATTCCGATAACGTTTCAGGCTGCCCGCATGAACGGAAAAATTAAGGTTCAGCATGATTGGCCTTTCTGCTCACTTACCAACATCATCAGCACATCTCTTATTCTATTGATTTAAATTTAAAAAATGTTCAATATTGTTATTATCAATATCTTGATAGGGAACCCTTACCGTACGATACTCCATATCATAGGCCACCCCATCCAATACCGGTCGGCCGGAAGCCAAATTTGCCGCCATACGCAATGCAGTACGCGCCTGCCCGTCGTAGTCATTAAATACGGTACCGGTCAATCTACCTGCTTTCCAAGCCTCCAAAGCGGGGCGTGAGCCGTCAATACCGAAAACCGGCAAATTCATGTTGTAACGTCTTAATATTTTCAAAGCACCCAATGCCATGCTGTCATTGTTGGCCAAAAGCACTTCCACATTGGCAAAATCGGGCGATTTAACCCAACGCGCCGTGACCTGTTCGGCATTTTGTTCGCGGAACATGGCGGTTTCCTGAAACAGTTTTTGCACCGGCACGCCCATATTCGGGTAATTTTCCATGGTACCGACTGCCCATTTGCTGCGTGCTTGCGCACCCAAATGTCCAGGTATACCTTCCAACAGGGCGTATTGAATCACACCGTCACGGTTTTTATCCCATTTGGGGTTTGCCTTCCAGCCGCGCAAAACCTGCAAGCCCTGCAATACGCCCGCTTGGGCGGCATCACCGTCCACCACATAGGCATTGGAGCAAGAAGCCAGACTTTTGGTGTTGGGGCTGCGGTTGATATAGACCACCGGCACGCCGCGGTCGCACATTGTCTGCACGAAAGCGGCATCTTGGGAAACGTCGGCCAAATTGACAACCAATGCTTTGGCACCGCGTTTGAGCATGGCTTCGGTTTGCGTATTCTGCAAATCCTGCCGGTTGTCGGCCTGGTCAAGTATAACGGTCAGACGGTTGCCTGATTTGGCGGCCGATTCAAACGAGCGGTACATGCCTTGAAAAAAAGGGTTGCTGTCCGTACTGCTGATGGACACGCCAACCGTAGCCTCAGGATACATACCCTGTTGCGCATCATCTCCGCTG
>JAUNOT010000115.1 GCA_030537065.1 Conchiformibius sp. | reverse complement strand
CCGCGTTCAAACACTTCGTCAATCCACTGCACGGCGTGAATCTGCAAACCGTCTTTCACGTTTTGCGGGATTTCTTCCAAATCTTTCACGTTGTCTTTGGGAATCAAAACGTGTTTGATGCCGCCGCGCAGCGCCGCCAGCAGTTTTTCTTTTAAACCGCCAATCGGCAGCACTTCGCCGCGCAGGGTGATTTCGCCCGTCATCGCCACATCGGCACGCACGGGAATGCCCGTTAAGGCAGACACCATCGCCAGCGTCATGGCAATGCCCGCACTGGGGCCGTCTTTGGGCGTTGCGCCTTCGGGAACGTGAACGTGCATATCGTTTTTCTCGTAAAAATCGGCGGCAATGCCCAAGCTGTCGGCACGCGAACGCACCACGCTCCACGCGGCGGCGATGGATTCCTGCATCACGTCGCCCAGTTTGCCGGTGCGGACGATATTGCCTTTGCCTTTTAAGGCCACCGCTTCAATGGTCAGCAGCTCGCCGCCCACTTCCGTCCACGCCAAACCGGTTACCTGACCGATGCGGTTTTCTCCAGCCGATACGCCGTAGTCAAAGCGGCGCACGCCGAGAAAATCGTGCAGATTGCTGCTGTTTACTGTTAAAGTTTTGGCTTTGCGGCTGCGCGCAGACGGGGTTTTACCGCCTTGCAGGCTGCCTGAACGCTCGTTTTGCATCACCGCTTTGCGGCAGATTTTGGCGATTTCGCGGTCTAACGAACGCACGCCCGCTTCACGGGTGTAGTAACGCACAATATCGCGCACCGCGCTTTCGTCCACCGCCAGTTCTCCGTCTTTCACGCCGTTGCGCTTCATCTGTTTCGGCACAAGGTACTGCATGGCAATATTGATTTTTTCGTCTTCGGTGTAACCCGACAGGCGGATAATTTCCATGCGGTCCAGCAGCGCAGGCGGAATATTGAAGCTGTTGGAAGTGGCGATAAACATCACGTCGCTCAAGTCAAAATCCACTTCGACAAAATGGTCGGCAAAAGCGGTGTTTTGTTCAGGGTCAAGCACTTCCAGCAGCGCACTAGCGGGGTCGCCGCGGAAGTCGTTGCCCAGCTTGTCAATTTCATCCAGCAAAAACAGGGGGTTTTTTACGCCTGCCTTAATCATGCTCTGCATAATTTTTCCCGGCATCGAACCGATATAGGTACGGCGGTGGCCGCGGATTTCGCTTTCGTCTTTTACGCCGCCCAAGGCCATACGCACATATTTGCGCCCCGTGGCTTTGGCAATGGATTCGCCCAGCGAGGTTTTACCCACGCCCGGGGGGCCGACCAAACACAAAATCGGCCCTTTCAGTTTGTCGGTGCGTTTTTGTACCGCCAAGTATTCCAAAATCCGTTCTTTGACTTTTTCCAAGCCGTAGTGGTCGGCATTCAGCACCAAATCGGCTTTGACAATGTCTTTGCTGACGCGGGTTTTCTTTTTCCACGGCAAATCCAGCAGGGTTTCAATATAGTTGCGTACCACGGTCGCTTCGGACGACATGGACGGCATCATTTTTAATTTACGCAGTTCCGACAGGGCTTTGTCTTTGCCTTCCGCGCTCATGCCGGCTGCCTGAATTTTGGCTTCCAAAGCATCCAGCTCGCCGCGCTCGTCTTCTTCGCCCAGTTCTTTTTGAATGACTTTGATTTGTTCGTTCAAATAGTAATCGCGCTGGTTTTTTTCCATTTGGCGTTTGACTTTGCCGCGGATGCGTTTTTCCACCTGCATAATGTCCAGCTCGGACTCAATTTGTGCCAGCAGGTATTCCATGCGCTCGGCAATATTGTCCAATTCCAGCAGTTTTTGCCGTTGCTCCAGCTTCAGTTGCAGGTGGGCGGCCACGGTATCGGCCAAGCGGCTGTTTTCTTCAATTGCGCTGACGGACGACAGGATTTCGGCGGGGATTTTTTTATTCAGTTGGGCAAACTGTTCAAATTGTCCCAACAGGGTACGGCGCAGGGCTTCCTGTGCGGTCGGTTCGGTATCGTATTCGGCAATTTCCGCCACTTCGGCAACAAAGTGGCTGCCGTTGTCGCCGATTTCCAAAACGCGGGCGCGTGCCACGCCTTCCACCAACACTTTAACGGTACCGTCGGGCAGTTTCAGCACTTGCAAGATGTTGGCGATGGTGCCGGTTTGATACAAATCGGCAACGGTCGGGTCTTCGTCATTGCCGTTTTTTTGTGCCAGCAGGAATACGGCTTGGTCGTTTTCGGTGGCGGTGTTTAATGCCGCCACCGACTTTTCCCGCCCGACAAACAGGGGCAGCACCATATGCGGGTACACCACCATGTCGCGCAGGGGCAATGTGGCCAAAACGGCGCTTTGCGGTTGCAGGGTTTTTCTTCTTGCCATGATTTTATTTACCAGTCTGATTTGCTCGGCTACCTGAAATGGGGACGCGGACGGCAATTTCAAGCAGGGCGTTAGGGTCTGCCGACCTTAATCCGCCAACACCAGCACGCCTTCGGCTTCCACCAGCGCACCGCGCGGCAACGAAGCCACGCCCACGGCAGCACGGGCGGGAAACGGTTGGCTGAAATATTGTTCCATCACGCGGTTGAAAACGGCAAAATGGTTTAAATCGGTCAGATAGGCATTGACTTTAACTATATCGTCCAAGCTGCCGCCCGCCGCTTCGCATACGGCACGCAGGTTTTTAAATACCTGATGCGCTTGTGCTTCAAAATCGCTGTCGGACACTAGCTGCATGGTTTCGGGTACAAGGGGGATTTGTCCGCTTAAATAAACGGTGTTGCCCGCTTTAACGGCCTGACTGTAGGCGCCGATGGCGGCGGGTGCCTGTTCGGTATGGATAACGGTTTTGCTCACGGTTTTGTCCTTTGCGGTGTAAAAATATTTATTATACGGTTAAAAGCCTTTTTCAGGCAGCCTGACGCGGCGCACGCATTTGACGGAACAGATGGGTCAGATAAATCGCCACACCGATACACACCCAAATATAACCGGCCAGCCGCACCGTATCCAAGGTTTCGTTAAATACAAACAAGGCCAGCAGCAGTTGCAAAATAGGCGAACCGTATTGCAGCATCCCCATCAGCGATAAGGGAATACGCCGCACCGCCGCCGCAAACAGCAACAAAGGCAGCGTAGTGGCCACGCCCGAACCGAGCAGCACCGCCGTTTGCAGCGTGTTCAGGCTGTCCAGCGATGCTTTACCCTGTGCGGCACACCACCACAGATAGGCCGCCGCCATCGGCAACAGCACCAGCGTTTCCACCACCAAGCCCGTCAGCGCGTCGGTCTGCACCAATTTACGCATCAGGCCGTAGCCGCCGAAACTCAAGGCCAGCAACACCGGCACCCACGGCATACTGCCGCCCCACACCGCCAGCCACAACACGCCCACCGCCGCCATCGCCACCGCCAGCCATTGCGGCCGTTGCAGTTTTTCCTTAAACACCAGCCAGCCCAAAAACACATTAAACAAGGGATTGACCAAATAACCCAAACTGGCATCCAACACATGGCTGTTCACCATCGCCCACAAATACGTCAGCCAGTTGATGCCGATTAAACATGCCGATGCCGCCAGCAAAGCCAGTTGGCGCGGCCGTGCCAGCAAAGCCTTAACCGCCGCCCCACGCCGCCACAACAGCAACAGCACCACCGCAAACAGCGCCGACCAAACAATGCGGTGCGCCAACACCTGTTCCGCCGCCATCGCCGAATGGTTAAGCGGATACCAATACAGGGGAAACATTCCCCAAATCCCGTAGCAGCCCAAGGCATACCACAAGCCCTGCCGCCCTTCGTCCTGCGTCATGGCCGTCCCTTCCGCAAAAAAGCGCCGATGCTAAACCCAAAACCGCCCCTCGTCCACCCTTGCCGCCGTGCTGCCTGAAACGTATAATCCGCGCCCTTAAATTGTTCTTTAACAGCTTTCCCATGCCGCCCGAGCATACGGCAGTTGATGAAAATAAAAACGAGACAAGGCGGCAACACCCGCCGTGTACACCGAGTACATAAGGGCGTTGGCAACACCGTATCGTTGCGATTTTTATCAACTCTACCGTTCAGGCAGCCCCGTTTTACCCGTCAGGAATCCCCATGCAAGCACTCAACCCCCTGCTCAACACCGCCTTTAAAGCCGCCCGCAAAGCCGGCGGCATCATGCTGCGCGCCGCCAACAATCTGGACGCGCTCAAAGTAGACAGCAAAGCCTTTAACGACTTTGTGTCCGACATTGACCGCAGCGCCGAAGACATCATCACCCGCACCCTGCTGGAAGCCTATCCCGACCACCGCATCCTGACCGAAGAAAGCGGCGTGTTGGGCAATGCCAAGTCCGCCTACGAATGGGTCATCGACCCCTTGGACGGCACCACCAACTATCTGCACGGTCATCCGCAATACGCCGTCAGCATCGCCCTGCGCCACAAGGGCGTATTGCAGGAAGCCTTGGTGTACGCGCCCGAACGCAATGATTTGTACACCGCCTCACGCGGCCAAGGCGCGCGCCTGAACGACCGCCGCCTGCGCGTTTCCAACCGCATCGAGCTGAACTACTGCCTGATGGGTACGGGCTTTCCCGTAGTGGACCAATCCATGTTGGACACTTATTTGGCGATTTTAAAAGACATTTTAACCCAAACTGCCGGTGCGCGGCGCGAAGGCGCGGCCTCGCTGGATTTGTGTAATCTGGCGGCCGGACGGATTGACGGCTTTTTTGAGTTTAACCTCAAACCGTGGGATATTGCCGCCGGTGCGCTGATTGTGCAGGAAGCGGGCGGCATCGTAACCGATATGCAGGGCGATGAAAGCTGGCTGGACACCGGCAATATTGTCGCCGCCAATCCGAAAGTATTGGCGCAGATGCTGCAAATTATCGGCAAACACCTGTAAACAAAAAAACAGGCTGCCTGAAATGGAAAAACCGTTTTCAGGCAGCCTGTTTTTAGTTTTTATCGTCTTTACCGCTTTTGGCGGCGGCTTCGGTAAGCTTGCCGACAATATCGGTTAATTTATTCAGTAAAGGCGGGTCTTCATCCGATTCTTGACCGCGCTCGGCGGTGGCGGCGGCCTGCTCCGACAACAGACGGCTGCGGATGGCTTTAAAGGTTTCTTCAACCAGTTCTTCGGCAGCGCGGTTATTGTTTTCTTTATGGAATGCGGCAGCGGCGTGTTGCGAAGCTTCCAGCAAACCGCTATATAATTCAATGCGCTGCTGCTGGTCGGAAAAATGGCGGATTTCGTCTTGCAGTTTTTTGTGGTGGCGCAGCAAGGTGGTGCCAATTAGCAGCGTGGCCACCACGGGCAGGGTGTACAGCAAGGCGGCAAATGTGCCTAATTGCTTAATGGTTTCGGACGGCGGCACAAAATATAGGGCAAAGGGAATGGCAATCAGCAGCAATAGGGTAAAGGCAAAAATCCATTTGCTGACACGGCTAATTTGTTTGGCTTCCGCCGTATTGTGTTCAATCCGTTCTTTGGTAGTTTTTAAAGAGGTTTCTAAAGATTCTTTAGCTTTACCGATGCGGTCTTTGAGTAAAAATTGGATTTGGGTTTGATAATGCTGTTCTCTTTCTGCTAATTCATCAAATTGCTGTTTTTGTATAATAAGTTTATGCTCCAATTCGGTTATTTTTTCTGGATTATCTTCGGTGCGGGCATTTTCTAATTCTTGTTTGGTCTCTATTAATTCATTTTGTAAAAAATGCAAACGGATGGATTCAGGTTGCTCATTAAGCTCAACATCAGCAAATTGTTCCAGATTATAACGAGCATTCTCCAAATTAGCTCCGCGAAAATCAGCTCTATGTAAATGAGCTTCCTGTAAATAAGCTCCGCGAAAATCCACCCCTAGCAAATTAGCTTCTTGTAA
>JAUNOT010000114.1 GCA_030537065.1 Conchiformibius sp. | reverse complement strand
TGGAAGCCAAAGTATTGCGCTTTGACCAAGACAAACAACGCGTTTCTCTGGGCTTAAAACAACTGGGCGAAGACCCGTGGGACGGCTTGGCTCGCCGCTATCCGCAAGGCACCCGTCTGTTCGGTAAAGTATCCAATCTGACCGACTACGGCGCGTTTGTAGAAATCGAGCAAGGCATCGAAGGTTTGGTACACGTTTCCGAAATGGACTGGACCAACAAAAATGTTCATCCGAGCAAAGTCGTTCAATTGGGCGACGAAGTAGAAGTGATGATTCTGGACATCGACGAAGACAAACGCCGCATCAGCTTGGGCATGAAACAATGTCAAGCCAATCCGTGGCAAGATTTTGAAGCCAACTACAACAAAGGCGACAAAATCAAAGGCGCGGTTAAGTCCATTACCGACTTCGGCGTGTTTGTCGGCCTGCCCGGCAATATTGACGGCTTGGTACACCTGTCTGATTTGTCTTGGAGCGAAAGCGGCGAAGAAGCCGTCCGCAAATACAAAAAAGGCGAAGAAGTGGAAGCCGTTGTGTTGGCCATCGATGTGGAAAAAGAACGTATTTCCTTGGGCATCAAACAGTTGGAAGGTGACCCCTTCGGTAACTTTATCAGCGTAAACGACAAAGGCGCTTTGGTTAAAGGTACAGTGAAAACTGTTGAAGCCAAAGGTGCGGTAATTGCGCTGGCCGAAGAAGTGGAAGGCTACCTGCCCGCTTCCGAATTTGACAGCGAACGCGTGGAAGACTTGTCCACCAAGCTGAAAGAAGGCGATGAAGTGGAAGCGGTTATCATCACAATTGACCGTAAAAACCGCGGCATCAAGCTGTCCGTTAAAGCCAAAGACGCCAAAGACAACCGCGACGCGCTTAAATCCGTTAATGCTGCTTCTGCAGCCAATGCCGGTACCACCAGCTTGGGCGATTTGCTGAAAGCTTCTTTGGGCAAACAATAACTCTGTAGGTGAAACAAAATGACCAAATCCGAATTGATGGCGCGTTTGGCCGAAGTTTTTATTGAAAAAAACCAAGGTACCGGACTGCAAACCAAAGACATCGAATACAGCGTAAAAGTTTTGGTGGACACCATGACCCGCTCTCTGGCACGCGGTCAGCGTATTGAGATTCGCGGTTTCGGCAGCTTTGATTTGAACCACCGTCCGGCTCGTGTCGGCCGCAACCCGAAAACGGGCGAACGTGTGGACGTACCTGCCAAATATGTTCCCCACTTCAAACCGGGTAAAGAACTGCGCGAACGGGTCAACCAATCGTCGCACTAAAACCGACGGTTTGATTTGAAACAGCAATAAAATAAACACCGCAGAAATTTTCTGCGGTGTTTTTTAATTTCAGGCTGCCTGAAAAATATCCTTACGCACCGGCAGCACGCGCTGCTGCCTGATTGGGATTAATCAGAATTTCCACACGGCGGTTTTGTGCGCGGCCTTCAGGTGTGGTGTTGGAGGCAATCGGTTGGGAAGCACCGCGTCCGGCCACAGACAAACGTCCGGCCGCCACACCACGCTGGTTCAGATAATTGGCCACAGCTTGTGCGCGGTTGTGCGACAAGGGAACATTGATACTGTCGTTGCCCGAGCTGTCGGCATGACCGACAATCGTCAAATTGGTTTCGTTATAAGTGGCCAGCGTTTGCGAAGCTTTGTCCAAAGACATTTGCGCCTGTGGGGTCAGCTCGTAGCTATTGATGGGAAAGGTTACGCTTTCGGGCATGGTCAGCTTGATTTCATTGCCGCTGCGTTGCACTTCCACGCCGGTATTGGCCAGCGATTCGCGCAGCTTGCTTTCCTGATAGTCCATATAAGCGCCCACACCCGCACCAATTGCACCGCAGGCGGCAGCCGAATTGCGCGCGCCTTTGCTGCCGTGGCTAATCGCACCGATAATGCCGCAGGTAATTGCCGCACCCGCACTGTAAACGGCCGTTTTGCTGGCGGTACGCTCACCCGTGTTCGGATTAACCATACAGCCGCTCAAGCCCAAAGCGGCAGCCGCCGCAACCAGCGTAGCAGATTTTAAAAAACTCATTTCCTATTCCTTTACCAAAAGAAAAATTGCGGAAGACGGAACCGCTTTCAGGCAGCCCCGAACCAAAAGGCAGCACTATAACCAAACTCCGCCGCCTTTTCCAACCGCATAACGCTAAATTACTTTCACTTAACCGTTTTAACGCTTGGTACGCAAAACCTGCCGTGAAAAGCCCCACAACAGCGCCGCCCCGCACAAAGTACAGAAAAACATCAGCCCCGTCATCACCCGTGCCGTGCCGTTATGCAGCAGCGTGGCGGCAAAACCCGCCGCTGCCGCCACCAGCGACTGCCCTGCCAGCAGCAAGGCATTGGCACTGCCGCCTTCTTCTCGGAAGTTTTCCATAAACAAAGCCTGCGTATTGGCCACAATCAAGCCCTGCGTGCCCACCGACACCATCACCGGCAACAGCAACAGCCAAAACGGCGGCAAACCGTTCCATGCCGACACCATCAACAGCAAATTGGCGGAAAACTGCAAAATAATCCCCCACAGCAAAATATCCTGCGGATTGCTGTCCCGTTTCAAACGCCATGCCGTAATGCGGTTAAACAACGCCATCATCAGAATATTGCCGGCAAACGCCCACGCATATTGGTGCGTACTCAAACCGTACAGCTTCATGTACACAAACGGCGATTCGGTTAAAAATACCAACATGGAAGAAAACGAGGCTGCCTGAAAAAACAAAAAGCCCAAAGCATGACGCGTAGAAAGCACCCGCCGGTAACGCGCCCATACCCCGTGCCACATATCTCGCGTAAACGGCTCGGCTGCCTTATGTTTCGGCAGGAAACGGGAAAGCAGCGCAAACACCAGCAGCGCATACGCCAATAAAAACACAAAAACCGCCCGCCAGCCGCCGGCTGCCTGAAGCAGCGAACCAATCATCGGTGCCAAAGACGGTGCCGCCATCATAATAATCCCGATTAAAGCAAACATCTGCGCCGCCTGTTTGCCCTGATAATTGTCCCGCACCACCGCACCGACCACCACCGAAGCCATGCCCGCACCCAATGCCTGCACCAGCCTTAAAGCCAAAAGCTGGTCGGCCGTTTGGGTAAAAATCAGCCCCAAGGTGCCGAGCATATACACCCCCAAACCGGCCAAAGCCAGATTTTTCCGCCCCTTAATATCCGCCAGCGAACCGCCCAACAACTGCCCGCAGGCCACACCTAAAATAAAACTGCTCAAACTTTTTTCAATATAATGAATATCCGCCTGCAAAGCGGCGGCAATTTGCGGCAAAGACGGTAAATAAGCGTCCACAGAAAACGGCATAATCGCCACCAGCAGTGCCAACAATGCCGCCATCTGCCTGTCGGACAGGCGCGGCGTAATCGTATTCATCAACATTCCTTTTCGGTTATCAACCCTGCCGTTTGCGGCAGCGGAGTGAATCAAGCATTTTAATTTTTAAAAAACAAATCAGGCAGCCTTAATTAATAAGGCTGCCTGAAAAATTGGTCGGAATGAGAGGATTCGAACCTCCGACCCCTTCGTCCCGAACGAAGTGCGCTACCGGACTGCGCTACATTCCGTAAAAAAATGCATTATAGGGAAAATCACACGATTGCGCAAGCCCCAGATGCGGATTCCGCCGTATTTCAGGCAGCCTGAAATCCTAACGGCGGCGCTCCCCCGGCAAAGCCATATCCGCCCATTTCAAAATATTGGCGACTTCGGCGGGATTCAACTCATAAAACTGACCGCGTTTCAAACGGTTGGGCAGACCAATCGGCCCAAAACCCACCCGCACCAAACGGCTGACGGTGACGCCTTGGCTTTCAAAAATGCGCCGCACTTCGCGGTTGCGCCCTTCCTTAATCACCACGTTATACCAACGGTTTGCGCCTTCGCCGCCCTGTTCGCGGATGCGCTCCAGCTTCGCCAAACCGTCTTCCAGCATCACGCCTTCACTGCTTAGCAGCCGCATTTGCTCATCGCTCAAACCGCCCAACACGCGCACGGCGTATTCGCGTTCCACCTCAAAGCTGGGGTGGGCAAAACGCTGCACCAGCTCGCCCGATGTGGTCAAAATCAGCAGGCCGCAGGTATTGATGTCCAAACGGCCGATGGCAATCCAACGGCTGCTGGCCGCTTGCGGCAGACGGTCAAACACGCTGACGCGCCCCTGCGGGTCATCACGCGATACAATTTCACCTTCCTGCTTATAATACAAAATGATACGCGGCAGGCGGTCGGCCCATTTCAGGCGCACGGTATTGCCTTTTACCGTCACTTGGTCGTCCGGCGAAACCTTGTCGCCCAACACGGCGGTACGGCCGTTGATGCTGACCCAGCCTTGGGCAATCCAGTCTTCCATTTCGCGGCGCGAACCGATGCCGGAAGCAGCAAGGGCTTTTTGCAGGCGCACCGGCTCAATGCGCGACAAATCGGTGCGCTTGTCTTTTAAATCGCGGGCGCGTTCTTGAATTTTTTGGTTGGGGGCGCGTACCACCAGTTTTTTGGCACGGTTGGCACGGGGCTTGGGCGTATGCGGCGTATCGGCAGCGGTGCGCTCGGCACGGCGGCGCGGCGACCGCTCGGACGGTGCAGCTTTTTTGCTTTTGCCGTCGCGGAATTCGCGTTTGCTTTTTGGGGTTTTCATAAATAACTACTTTAGCGGTGGATTTTCAGGCTGCCTGAAACGGTTTATTCGGTTAGAGTCAAACCGTCGATTTCATTTAAAGGCGGTAAATCGTGCAGGCTGTTTAGTTGCAGGTCGTTTAAAAAAGCGGTGGTGGTTCCCCACAATGCGGGTTTACCGATGCTGTCGCGGTGGCCGATAATTTCAATCCAGCCGCGCTCTTGCAGGGTATGGATAATATTTTGAGAAACCGATACGCCGCGTACGGCTTCAATATCGCCGCGTGTTACCGGCTGGCGGTAGGCAATAACCGCCAAAGTTTCTATTACGGCACGTGAATAACGCGGTGTACGCTGTTCATTCAGGCTGCCCAGCCGTTCAAATGCGGGCGCTGCCACTTGAAAACGCCAGCCGTCCACTGTTTTCACCAAGTTCAGCGCGCGCCCCTGCCAACGTTGTTGTAACTGCTGCCAAACCGCATCCAAAGCGGCGGCAGACAATTCAGGCTGACACAGGCGGCGCAAGGTGGTTTCGCTTAATGCTTCGCCCTGTGTCAGCAGGGCAGCTTCTATCAGCACATCGGGCGGCAGGCTGTCCATCGGGGTTTAACGCCGCTTGCGGCCGCCACCGAAACGGGCAGGCGCACGATGGTTGGCCGGTGCTTGTTGGGTCGGACGGTACTGCTGTTGAGCAGGCTGGGCGGCGCGTTGGTCGGGGGACTGCTGCTGTGCGGGTGCGTTGGCCGGTACAAACGGTCTGTTTTGCGGCGCAGCAGCGGCCGGTTTGGGCGGCTGGATTTGGCTGGGGTGCTTGGCTTGATAATCTTTATGCACGCGCTCAACTGCTGCTGTGGGTTTGGGCGCAGGTTCATATTTGTTTTTATTCATGGCATTAGCCGCCAAATAGCCTGCCGCCGCGCCCAATGCGCCATACAGCAGCCAGCTGCCTGTGTCAGGGTCGTAGGTGTATTGCTGACCGTCTTTGCCTTGCACCACTTCGCCCGCCTTGGCGGCTGCCTGCGCTTCTTTGGGAATGGTATTGGCTACTTCCGAAGCCGCCAACTGATACACCTGCGCAGCAGACGAGGCCGCTTGTGTGCCTGCATTTTGCACTTCGCCCTGTAAACGTTTGATTTCCGCTTCTTGTTTCAGCAGCTCAATTTTCTTTTGGTTTTCTTGGATTTGCTTGTCTTGTTCGTTTTGCTGACCGC
>JAUNOT010000113.1 GCA_030537065.1 Conchiformibius sp. | reverse complement strand
GAGCGCTTGCATGGCATGCAAGAGGTCAGCGGTTCGATCCCGCTTACCTCCACCAAATTTCAAACCGTTATGTTTTCTGCATAACGGTTTTTTCATTTTCAGGCTGCCTGAAAAGTTCAAATGCCGCGATTCATGCGGCAGTATCTTTATTTTTCTCTTTCTAAACAAAATACGGATTATAAAAACAGCCGGTTATCAGTTTCCCCGATATATTGCATCGGAAAATAAAATTGGGCAAAAGTATGTAAAAACGGTTTTAATAAGCCAACACACCGCAAACGGCGGTGGCGCAAGGCAACTGTTTTAGGAGAGAAAACCGTGGATAAAAGTAAAACACCAAACCATTTTTCCGATGAAGAACGCTTGGCCAAAGAAGTTTTGGCACATCCGTCCTTTCAGGCAATGGCCAAACAAAAGGCCTTGGTCGGCTGGAGCTTTTCGGCTGTGATTTTTTTCATTTATGTGGCCTATATTTGGGTTATCGGTACGCAGCCGGAGCTGCTGGCGGCCAAGGTTTCGCCGGACGGCATCACCACTTGGGGCATTTATATCGGCATGTTTGTCATCGTGTTTTCATTTGTGATTACGCTGGTATATGTATCCATTGCCAACGGGCGTTTTGAAGAAACCACGCAAAAAGTCGTGCGTGAAGTAAAAGGGGAAAAATCATGATGCAGAGATTACTGTTTGCATGGGCGGCGATGGCCGCTTCAGGCAGCCTGTGGGCCGATGCCTTTACCGGCGAAGTGGAAAAACAGGCCACCAACTGGACGGCCATTATTATGTTTTTTATTTTTGTGGGCGCGACCTTGTGGATTACCAAATGGGCGGCCTCGCAAAACAAATCCACTAAAGATTTTTACACGGCCGGCGGCGGTATTTCCGGTTTTCAAAACGGCTTGGCGATTGCTGGCGATTTTATGTCGGCTGCCTCGTTTTTGGGTATTTCCGCAATGGTGTTTACCCGTGGTTATGACGGTTTGATTTACTCTACCGGCTTTTTGGTAGGCTGGCCGATTGTTTTGTTTTTGGTGGCGGAACGTCTGCGTAATTTGGGTAAATTTACGTTCTCCGATGTGGCGGCCTACCGTTTGAAACAAACCCCCATCCGTGTGTTTGCCGCCTCCGGCTCGCTGCTGGTGGTGATGCTGTATCTGATTGCACAGGTAGTGGGCGCGGGCAAGCTGATTCAACTGCTGTTTGGCATGAACTATTTTTCTGCGGTGGTGATTGTCGGCGTATTGATGGTAGCCTATGTATTGTTTGGCGGTATGTTGGCAACCACTTGGGTACAAATGATTAAAGCGGTTTTGCTGCTGGGCGGCGCAACCTTTATGTCAGTGATGATTCTGTACCATTCCGGTTTCAGCTTTGAGGGCATGTTCCAAAAAGCGGTGGCGGTACACGAAAAAGGCGAGGCGATTATGGCGCCCGGCGGTTTGGTGAAAAACCCGATTGACGCGCTGTCTTTGGGCTTGGCACTGATGTTCGGTACGGCCGGCCTGCCGCATATCCTGATGCGTTTCTTTACCGTACCCGATGCCCGCGAGGCGCGTAAATCTGTGGTGGTGGCCACCGGCTTTATCGGCTACTTCTACCTGCTGACCTTTATTATCGGTTTCGGCGCGATTATTTTCCTGACCAAAAACCCCGAGTTCTTTAACGCGGTAGTCAAAGACGGCAAAACCGTTTATGAAATGATTGGCGGCACCAATATGGCTGCGGTACACCTGTCCGGTGCGGTGGGCGGCAATCTGTTGCTGGGCTTTATTTCCGCTGTTGCCTTTGCCACGATTTTGGCGGTGGTGGCCGGTTTGACCCTGTCGGGCGCATCTGCGGTCAGCCATGATATTTACTCTTCCGTTATCCGCAAGGGTAAAGCCACGCCGCACGAGGAAATGCGTGTGTCTAAAGCGGCTACTTTGGCTTTGGGTGTGTTGTCCATCGTTTTGGGCTTGGCGTTTGAAAACCAAAACGTGGCATTTATGGTGGGCTTGGCGTTTGCCGTGGCCGCTTCCGCCAACTTCCCCGTGCTGATGTTGAGCATGTTCTGGAAAGGTTTGACCACACGCGGTGCGGTGGTAGGCGGTTTTGCCGGACTGATTGGCGCATTGGTGCTGATTGTTTTGGGCCCGACCGTGTGGGTGAGCGTGCTGCACAATAAAGAGGCGATTTTCCCCTACGGCAACCCCGCCATCTTTACCATTCCCTTGGCGTTTATCGTGTCTTGGATTGTGTCGGTAACCGATACTTCCGAGCAGGCCAAATTGGATAAAGCCGGTTTTGATGCGCAATATGTGCGCTCTATGACAGGCATCGGTGCGGCAGAAGCTTCCGACCACTAAATCCTGATATGATTGAACCGCTTTTCAGGCAGCCCGCCTTACGCGCAGGCTGCCTGAAAGCTTATGTTGCGTATGTAAAGAAATTGTGTAAACCTAGCCCAATCCCCCTGTTTTCCGTACAATACGCAGCTTTCCAACCGGCCTGAGGAGTGGCAGCATGACAAGAAAATACTTCGGCACGGACGGCGTGCGCGGCAAAGTGGGCACGTTCCCGATTACCCCCGATTTTGTAATGAAACTGGCCTGCGCTTTCGGCCGCGCCCTGATTCGCCACGACCAAAGCCACAAGCCCAAAGTGATTGTCGGCAAAGACACACGCATCTCCGGTTATATGCTGGAAACCGCGCTGGTGGCCGGTTTTACCGCCGCCGGTGTGGACGTAATGCAGACCGGCCCCCTGCCCACGCCTGCCATTGCCTATCTGACCCGTGCGTTCCGTTTGGACGGCGGCGTGATGCTGTCGGCCTCGCACAACCCCTTTGACGACAACGGCATCAAATTCTTTGCCGAAGGCGGCGTCAAGTTAAGCGATGAAATGGAGCTGGCGATTGAAGCCGAGTTGGACAAAGAAATGATAACCGTGCCGTCCGAGCGTTTGGGACGCGCCCGCCGCATCAGCGGTGCGGACGACCGCTATATTGAATTTTGCAAATCCACTTTTCCGAGCCAATACGATTTGCGCGGCCTGAAACTGGTGGTGGACACCGCCAACGGCGCAGGCTACCACACCGCGCCGAAAGTATTTCGCGAGCTGGGTGCGGATGTGATTGAAATCGGCAACGAGCCGAACGGTTTTAATATTAACGACAAAATCGGTGCGACTTACACCAAAACCCTTCAGGCAGCCGTGTTAAACGAAGATGCACACTACGGCATCGCCTTGGACGGCGACGGCGACCGCCTGATGATGGTGGACAAACACGGCGTGGTGTATGACGGCGACAAGCTGGTGTATGTGATTGCCAGAGCGCGCGCCAAAGAGGGGCAGCCTTTCGGCGGCGTGGTCGGCACGGTAATGAGCAATTTGGCGATGGAACGCGCCCTGAACGCGCAAAATATTGAATTTGTCCGCGCCAAAGTCGGCGACCGCTATGTTTTGGAACGGTTGCAGCAGCGCGGCTGGCTGCTGGGTGGTGAATCGTCCGGCCATATCCTGTGCATGGACAAACACAATACCGGCGACGGCACCATTTCCGCCTTGCAGGTGCTGGAGCAAGATTTGCACACGGCGGTGGACTGGCAGCCTTATCCGCAAACGCTGATTAATGTACAAATTACCAAAGGTCAGGACTGGCAAGCGGCTTCCAAACAGGTTTTGGCCGATGCCGAAGCGGAATTGGGAGAATTGGGACGCGTGGTGCTGCGTCCGTCCGGTACCGAGCCGGTGGTACGCGTGATGGTGGAAGCCGAGCAGGCAACACAGGCGCAGCGTTGTGCCGAAGCGATTGCCGCTTCCATCCGTGCTGGTTAAAGCGTGCCGTGGTGGTTTTCAGGCTGCCTGAAACGCGGCCTGCCTGTTTTGATTATGTTGTGAACGGTCTGTTATGCTTGCTTTACTGGAAACTTTTTTTCAAACATTCGGTTATGCCGCCGTATTTTTCGTATTGGTGGTGTGCGGATTTGGTGTGCCGATTCCCGAAGACATTACGCTGGTGGCGGGCGGGATTATTTCCGGTTTGGGTTATGCCAATGTCCACCTGATGTTTGCAGTGGGCATGGCCGGTGTGCTGGTGGGCGACGGCATTATGTTTTTGCTCGGCCGCCATTTCGGCGAACGCATTTTGCGTTTCCGCCCCGTTGCCAAGCTGATGCCGCCCAAGCGTTATGCACAGGTGCAGCAGAAGTTTGACAAGTACGGTAACTATGTTTTGTTTGTCGCCCGTTTTCTGCCGGGCTTGCGCAGCCCGATTTTTCTAACGGCGGGCATGAGCGGCAAAGTATCGTTTTGGCGTTGGCTGATATTAGACGGCTTTGCCGCGCTGATTTCCGTGCCGCTTTGGGTGTATTTGGGCTATGCCGGTGCCGATGAAAACGAGCGTGAATGGCTGCTGACGCAGGTACACCGTTTTCAAAACATCTTGATGGTGTTGGTGGTACTGCTGCTGGCGGGGGTAGCGTGGTTTTGGTGGCGCAGACGCAGCAGCTTGTTGGCACGTAAACAGGCGTTGTTGGAAAAACGCCGTAACCGCAAATTAAAAAAAATGCAGAAACCCGTTTTAAAGCAGACAAAAGGGCCTGCGGCGGAATAAAATTCAGGCTGCCTGAACGTTGGCCGTTTCAGGCAGCCTTTTTGTTTTTCGGTAAAGGGAAATGATGAATCACAGCAACACCCAGTTTTATATCGGCATTATGTCTGGTACCAGCATGGACGGTGCCGATGCCGTCCTGATTAAAATGAACGGTGCACAATGGCATTCGGCCGTAGCGCACGCCTTTGTCCCCTATCCGGACAGCCTGAAAAAAAACCTGCTGGATTTGCAAAACAGCGGCAATAACGAACTGCACCGCAGCCGACTGCTGGCACAGCGTTTGAGCCACCTGTATGCGCGGGCGGTGTCGGCGGTGTTGGCCGAAAGCCGTTTGGACGCGGGCGATATTGCTGCCATCGGCTGCCACGGTCAAACCGTGCGTCATGCGCCCGAATACGCTTACAGCATCCAACTGGCCGATTGGGCCTTATTGGCAGAGCTAACCGGTATTTTTACGGTCGGCGATTTCCGCAGCCGCGATTTGGCGGCAGGCGGTCAAGGCGCACCTCTTGTACCGGCATTTCATCAGGCGCTGTTTGCCTCGCCTGACGAAACCCGCGTGTTGCTGAATATCGGCGGCATTGCCAATATCAGCATCCTGCCACCCAACGGCACGCCTTTCGGCTTTGACACCGGCGCGGGCAATATGCTGATGGACGCATGGATGCAGCATATCTGGCAGCAACCCTACGACCGCGGCGGCGAAACCGCAGCCAAAGGCAAAGTCCTGCCCGAACTGCTGGACGAACTGTGCAGCCATCCCTATTTCGGCCGCCCCATTCCCAAAAGCACTGGCCGCGAACTGTTTTCCCTGCCGTGGCTGAAAAAACATCTAAACGGTAAAGAAGACCCGCACGATGTTTTACGCACGCTGGTACAGTTTACCGCCGACACCGTTGCCGATGCCGTATTCCAAAACGTCCCCGAAGTCCGCAACCTGTATGTGTGCGGCGGCGGCATTTATAACGATTTGCTGCTGGCCTGTCTGAACGCCCGTTTCACTGCCAACGGCGTGCGGATGCACAGCACCGAAGACCTGCTGCTCAATCCGCAATGGGTGGAAGCTGCTGCTTTCGGTTGGCTGGCGGCCTGTTGGGTAAACCGCATTCCCAGCAATCCCTATCGTGCCACCGGCGCCGACAAATACGTTATTCTCGGTGCGGGCTACTGCGCCTAGGGTGTGTCCCCATTTGCTTTGCCGAGCGGTTTTTTGAGTAAAAATCCGCCTATGCAAGGCAAAAATCCGCGCAAGGTTGAACACCTTGCAAGGATTTTTAACGCGGCAGGGGCGGATTTGTGCCAAAAATACCGC
>JAUNOT010000112.1 GCA_030537065.1 Conchiformibius sp. | reverse complement strand
TTGCACTATTTCCGCACCTTTCATCCCCTGTCGTCGCCACGCGCCGTAGAAGATTTTTTGCTTACCGCAGGCGCAATCGGCATTTTATACAAAACCAATGCTTCCATTTCGGGCGCGGAAGTAGGCTGTCAAGGCGAAGTGGGCGTTGCCTGCTCGATGGCGGCGGGCGCGTTTGCCGCAGTCAGCGGCGGCAGCCCCGAACAGGTGGAAAACGCCGCCGAAATGGCAATGGAGCACCATTTGGGCTTAACCTGCGACCCCGTAGGTGGATTGGTGCAAATCCCCTGCATCGAGCGCAACGGCATTGCCGCCGAAAAAGCCATCAAACTGGCGCAACTTTCCCTGCTGGAAGACGGAACGGATAAAAAAGTCAGCCTAGACATGGTGATACAAACCATGTTGCAAACAGGACGCGATATGAAATCCACTTATAAAGAAACTTCTTTGGCGGGTTTGGCATACACTTTAAAACAAAAAGCCGTTCCCATTTCCGTGCGTGTGGTGGAATGCTAAAACGGCGTTTGTCAGGCTGCCTGAAAACCATTTCAGGCAGCACAATTTGGATTGAAATGATGAAAAAGTCAAAAATATGTATTATTTATTACTTCATTTTGCTTATGCCGACAGTCGGAGTCAATATGGAAAAAACAATGGCGCAAAATAAAACGGCTCAAATTGAAAAAAAATACTTTTTAGGAATGGCCTTTCCTAAATATAATCATCCGGCAAAATTGTATGATGAAACTAATATCAATGAAATTAACAACATAAAATCCAGCTCTGGCGGAACATCATACTACATCGGTTATTTTCAAAATAATCGGCTAATCAGATTTGAAAAATATCTACATAATGAAAAAATTATGGAGTTTAATTACTTTTATGATGAAAAGGACAACATGATTAAATATATCAAAAATATTCCAAAGAAGTAAAACGGCAATATTTGCTAAAATATATTGCTACAGCTCTCGGACAGATAACTTATTACTTTAGGGCGTGTCCCCGTTTGCTTATGCAGCGATATTTTTGGCACAAATCCGCTCGGCAAAGCCAATAGGGACACGCCCTAAATATACCGTTTCCATTCCAAATAATTTTTATTTCATTTTGACAGTATAGTTAATGTAATTTATTTTTCATACAAGGCGGCAAGCCGCAGACAGTACAGATGGTACGGCAAGGCGAGCCAACACCGTATGAGAAATAAAGCATATTGACTATAACAAACTGACTATAAATCATAAAAACGGCTGCACTTATTTCAAGTACAGCCGTTTTGTTCAAATATACCGGTTTTTATTGGACAGGCACGGCGGTTGCGCCGATAACGCCTTCCCATTTGTCGCCGTGTCCGCTTTCATTAACGGCCGAACCGGTTAAAACGCTGCCGTTTTTGCCGTAGAAACCACCGTTAAATGTGCCGTTGTACACGATTTTTTCTTTGGTGCCGTTTTCATCATAAAACAGATAGCCGCTTACCGAACCGTTTTCGCCCACAGGTACGCGTTCGCTGCGGGCTTTACCGTTTTGGTATTTTTGGATTTGGTCGTTCAAATACCAACGGTTGGCACTGTGGCGGTCGGAAATCAATTCCATAGACAAGGTTTTATCGCTGCCATGATAGGTGGCATCAACAGTGGCGGTGTGGTTTTCCAACAGGTTGCCGCTGTCAGTGTAGCGGAAGTGCATGGTACCGTTGTAGCGGATATCGCCTTGTACGGCAGGACGGGCAGCCCGTGCGGAATCGGCGTGTTGCAGGTAATAGCTGTGTAGTTTGCTTTGTTTTTCACCGTAATCGTTGGTGCTTATTTGATTAACGTTTGCATGACCGATGTAGCCGACCAATTGTTTATCGGCATCACGCAGGGTTTGGATAAAGGGTTGGCCGACAAATTGGTCATCGGGTTTAAGCAACGTCAGTTGTATGGATTGGCCGTTTTCAGGCAGCACCAATTTCAGGGTATCGGTAGCCGTCACGCCGCCGCCGACACCGTACAATGCCAAACGGGAAAAGGTATCGCGGTCGGTGCGCGGCGTGTTTTGCGCTGGGTCGGCAACAGATGGGGCGGTAGACGCAATAGTGCCGTTACCGGACGGTGTGGATGGCATAGCAGTACCGTTGCCAGACGGGGCAGACGGCTGCGCCGTGTTACCGTTGTTTTGCGGTGCGGTTTGAGGTACGGAAGTGGAACTGTGCGGATTGGGTTGGTGGTTGGAACCACCGCCGCCGCAGGCACTTACGGTCAGTAAAGCCGTCAGTATAACGGCAGCAGTACGAGTGGTGTGCGTCATGGTCGGATACCTCTAAAATTGTTGATGGAAACATGCCGCGGCAAACCTGCCAATTGGCAGTATCTGTCGCAAAACATTGTATAATCCCACTTTTTATCCGATTATTCCAGCTATGAACTGCTGTTTTACCCAATCCGACAAATCTTTAACCGAACGTACATTATTGCTTACCGTAATAATGGATTGCAGACAGGCAGAGAAGCGGCCGTGTTTTGAATCGTTAGGGATGTTGAATTGATATGAAAACATCTACCCGTATTCTCGGCATAGACCCCGGCAGCCGCAGTACCGGCTTCGGTGTCATCGATGTGGTCGGACGCGAGCCGTTTTATGTGGCTTCAGGCTGTATTAAAACCCTGCGCGGCGACGAATTGGCCGGACGCATCGGTGTGATTGTGGAGCATATCGGTGAAATTATAGAAACTTACCGTCCTACTGCCGCCGCCATTGAACGCGTATTTGTCAATGTCAATCCCGCCACTACGCTGATGTTGGGACAGGCACGCGGCGCGGCGGTGGCGGCATTGGTGCTGCGCGGTCTGCCCGTATACGAATACACCGCCTTGCAGGTCAAGCAGGCGGTGGTTGGGCGCGGTAAAGCCGCTAAAGAACAGGTACAACATATGGTGGTGCAAATGTTGAAACTGTCAGGTACACCGCAGGCCGATGCCGCAGACGGGCTGGCAGTAGCCATTACCCATGCTTTACGCCATCAAGGATTGGCGGGGCGTATCGGTGCGGCAGACGTACGCGGCGGACGGATTCATTTTTAAGTTCAGGCAGCCTGAAAAACCGTTTCAGGCTGCCTGAAATTCAATGATTTAAAATTTTTGGAAACACCACCTCATTTTCCAATTTAATATGTTCCGCCAAATCTTCCGCCAATTCCTGTAACGCCGCATATAAACGCTGCCAACTGCCGCAGGCATGGGGTGGCGCAGTAAAATCATCAGTCAGCGCGCGCAATCTCGCCAAAGTATCGGCATGGTCATCATGTTCATGCATCATCATCCGCACCGGCATGGCCGCACCCTGCCCCATGCCCTGCAATGCCATTGGAAACAAAACCCGTTCCTCTTTCATCATATGGCTTTCCAACTCCGCCGACAACTCTGTCAATACCGGCATCAAATCCTGCGGAAACACACTTTCATGCACCTTGGCTACTTTCTGTGCCAAAGGCATGATTTCCGCCAACTGACGGCGGTGGGTTTCATGATAACGCTGCAAAATATGCCCGATTGCCTTATCCAATGGTGCGGCAACCCAAATATCCCTTTCCATACAAACCTTTCCCAAATACAACTCAACTAAAAAATTCATATTTTATGAAACTTTTTAAAAATTCACAATCCCTATTTCTACCAAATAGTTAAAGGATTATCATTTTCTTGCAGACGGATTGAAAAAAAATATGGGCACATAGTGACAATTTTTGTCAGATAACATAAAATTCACTTATAAACTCATTTATTTATATTTAAATAACAACATTTTTATAACTTTCCGCTTACACATGTTGTTTATACGTTTCGGAGAAATACCATGCCTCAAACACCGCTTTCCCCATCATCTATCAGCATTGCGCTGGCACAAGCCCGCGAAACGGTTTTATCCTACTTCCGCCCAGTTTTAAACGAAGCAGGCTTAACCGAGCAACAATGGCGGGTTATTCACACCCTTTCAGGTAACGACTCTGTTGATTTTCAAGAACTGGCCATCAAAACCTGTATCCTGCGTCCCAGCCTGACCGGAATGCTAACACGCATGGAACAGGCCGGTTGGGTGGTTCGGCTTAAACCGGCCAAAGACCAACGTCGTGTTTTTATTAAATTAAGCAATCAGGGCAAACGGCTGTTTGAACAAACACAAGGCAAAATAGCAGCATGCCAGCAACAATTGGAACAGGATTTGGGTGACGAAAACCTTAAATCCCTACATACCCTGCTTGACCGCCTCAACAGCCTAAATACCAAACAGGAAACTTAAATACGCGGCTCAAATTTGGATTTTATTGCTGCATCTGATATGAATTTATGATTGTTTGCCCAATCCAGTTGTTTTACAATTCTGTTTTGTTTGTTTGGCATTTTTTAATACCGACACACATTCTCATTATTATAAAAAGGCAAAATAATGAACACATATAAAACACTAAAACATCTGGTTTTATTTAGCGTTTTGGTATTGGGCATTGCGGCATGCGGCAAAAACGAAAAAACCGCCAAAGAACCGAAAGCCGCTTCGCAAACGGTTACCGAATTTATTACCCCGATAGAACGTGAAGATGGTGGAGTCGGTATGCTGCTGCCCGACTTTGCCTCACTGGTGGCGCAAGAAGGCAGCACGGTGGTGAATATTCAAGCCCTTACCGGCGACAAACCCACCCATATTCTTTCCGAACCGGACAGCGCGGCACCAGGCAGCAACGACCCGTTTGAAGAATTTTTCCGCCGCCTGATTCCCAACACACCCGATATTGCCGAACAGGAAGATTATGATGCCAATTTCGGTTCGGGCGTGATTATCAGTTCGGACGGTTATATTTTAACCAATGCCCACGTGATTAAAAATTTGGGCAAAATCAAAGTTACCCTCAACGATAAGCGCGAATACGATGCCAAGCTGGTCGGTGCCGATGAAAAATCAGACATCGCCCTGCTGAAAATCAATGCCAACAATCTACCGGCGGCTAAAATTGGTAATCCCGACGAGTTGAAATCCGGCGAATGGGTGGCCGCCATTGGCGCACCATTCGGTTTTGAAAACAGCGTTACTGCCGGTATTGTATCCGCCAAAGGCCGCAGCCTACCCAATGAAAGCTATACGCCGTTTATCCAAACCGATGTCGCCATCAATATGGGTAATTCGGGCGGCCCGCTGTTTAACCTGAAAGGTCAGGTTGTCGGCATCAATTCGCAGATTTACAGCCGTAGTGGCGGTTTTATGGGCATTTCCTTTGCCATTCCGATTGATGTAGCGATGAATGTGGCCGAACAGTTAAAAAATACCGGCAAAGTACAGCGCGGCCAACTGGGTGTGATTATTCAGGAAGTCAGCTACGATTTGGCACAGTCATTCGGTTTGGATAAACCTACTGGGGCTTTAATCGCTAAAGTGATTGCCGACAGTCCGGCTGAAAAAGCCGGTTTGCGCGTGGGCGATATTATCCGCAGCGTAAACGGTGAAACCATCCGTTCTTCCAGCCAGTTACCGATGTCTATCGGTTCGGTTGCCCCCGGCAAGGAAGTGATTTTGGAAATTTGGCGGCAGGGCAAGGAAACCCAAGCCAAAGTGATACTCGGTGCTTTGGACGATAATAATGCGGTCTTGTCGGATAATGTATCTCCGCCGCCGCATTCAGGCAGCGTTGGTTCATTTGAAGTTAAAGAAATCGGCCTGCATCTGAATATCAACACCGACAACGGCAATCAGGAATTGTGGGTACAACAGGCAAGCGGCCCAGCTGCGGCAGCCGGTCTGAAACGCGGCGATATTATCCGACAAATCAACGGCATGGCCGTGCGCGACCAAGCAGGCTTGACGGCCGCGCTCAAACAAGCGGGCAAAAATATCCCCGTGTTGGTACAACGCGGCAACAGTTCCATCTTTATGGCATTGGTATTGCCCTAAACTTTTAATTAATGCTTTTCAGGCTGCCCGAAACCGTTTTCAG
>JAUNOT010000111.1 GCA_030537065.1 Conchiformibius sp. | reverse complement strand
GACTTTTTAAAGTAACTTTTAATTTGTTGCATAATATATTGTGCGGTTTCCAAATCTATTGCGATGGTTCTGTTGGCAAATATGCCGTTTAATAAAATTCTTTCACGGGCATTGGAAACTAAAACGGGTGTTTGTCCATGCTGCTCGTTTTCAACATACCATGCTGCCTCATTGGTTTTTGCGCTGGAGTTCGGGCAGTTTAACGCACGGATTTTGGCATTGGTCTGTGATAAGGTTTGCTCTCTGGTGTGTAGGGGCTGTTTGGCCCAGTTAATAAATATTTCGTATATTTGAACACTTGGTTCATCAGACTGATGTGCGCAATGCAGATAACTGTAAGAGCCGTGATACCCGTTCGAGTAAAGGTAAACCCTTTTGTCGGTTTGGGGATGATTTGCATCTGGAAAGGAAGAACAAGCTTTCAATAAGAGTGTTTTAGGCGTACTCATGGTTTTTAATCCGTATGCCCGTACCAATTTTTTGTCGTCTTTCATAAAAAGACGGGTGTTTTTATTGTATGTACTTGCTTCTGTAATTGCTAAACCTGTGCAGTCCCATTGTTGGTGGGGCGTAGTAGCGCAGGCATTTAATAATAAATATATTGCAAATAATGTTAATTTAAAGGGTGTGTATTTAATATTGCATGGTTTTATGCTCATTATGGTATCCCTAATAAAAACATATGGGTTTTTAAAGGCTGGTGTTTGAAGTATTTTGGATTTTACCATTGTGTTTAAAATCCATCATTCATGTTTTTCTGTAGAGTGTCTGTTTCCTTATTTTGTTGTTGGGCTGTCTAAAAAATTATTTCTTGTTATTTGATTAAGTAGAACAGCAATAGGGCAGCGGCAAACCAAGCAACACCTGCCCATATTTTTGTGGTGCGGTCGGCTTGTTTTGCCGAGCCGTGAATATTGGCTTTTGGATTATCAGGCAGCAGCATACCGTAGGCAAATTGTATCAGGATAATGGTGATTAAGGGTTTGCCGTGAAAGGGGAAAACGCCATTACTGCAGGCAAGGAGCGTACCGACTTGAAACAGGTATGTTTCCCAACGGTTGTCGGCTTCGGCATCGTTACCGCGCCGTTCCAGCAGCTTGTGGTGGTAATGGAAAATGCCGTAGCTGGCCAATCCGCCCAAGATAATGGCATCAAGGGCTTCGCCTATATTATCGGTGCTGCCGATAAGCCGCGTAATGCCGCGCATCAATAAGGCAAAAGCCAATGCTGCCAATAAAAAGGGCAGAGAACGGGCGGCGTAGCCTGCGCGGTTTAGGCGGCGTTTGTCGGCAATATCGGGCGTGGGGTCGTATTCAAAATAGTCCATTTAAGGATGGCGCGTGGTTTTCAGGCTGCCTGAAACCCCAATTCCTTCTGCAAATAATCGGTTAATTTATCCGCCACTTCATCAAACGGCGGTACGCTGTCCAATAAATCCGCCATCTGTACCATTTCCATGCCCGCATAGCCGCAAGGGTTAATCATTTGAAACGGCGACAAATCCATATTGATATTCAACGCCAGCCCGTGATACACCGAGCCGTTTTTAATCCGCAAACCCAGCGAGGCAATTTTGCGCCCGTTTACATACACCCCAGGGCGTTGCGGGTCGGCGGCGGCGGCGATGCCATAGTCGGCAAGGGTGCGGATAATGGCGTTTTCCAGCGCGGACACAATGGCGCGGACGCTTTGTTTGCGCCGTTTAAAATCAATCAGGGTATAAACCACCAACTGCCCCGGTCCGTGGTAGGTAATTTGTCCGCCGCGGTCAATCTGCACCACGGGAATATCGCTTTGCCGCAGCAGGTGTTCGGCTTTGCCTGCCATGCCTTGCGTGAACACGGGCGGATGCTGAACCACCCACAATTCGTCTTCGGTATCGGCATGGCGCTTGGCGTTAAAGTCTTTCATGGCTTGGAATACGGGCGCGTATTCTGCCAAGCCCAGTTTTTTGATTTTCATTAAAAAACCACTTTTACCATCGGGTGGGAGGTGAGGGCGCGGTAAATATTGTCCAGTTGTTCTTGGTTTTCTACATGAACTTTAACGGTTGCGCCTTGGTAGTTGCCGCCGCTGCTGGGGCGCAGGGTAATGTCGGCGGAAGTGGTGGCAGGGGCGTGGGGCTGAACGGCTGCTAACACTTCGGCGGCAAAGTCGGGGTGTTGTGCGCCCATGGCTTTGATGTTGAAATCGCAGGGAAATTCAATTAGGGGTTTTTGTGTTTCAGACATGGTTTTGACTCTATAAAACAGAAAACAGGCTGCCTGAAAACGCTTCAGGCAGCCTGTGAATCATAACAGAATTTACGCTTTTTTGCCTTTGCAGGCAGCACGCGCTTTATTGACCGCTTGGTCAAGACGGGCGGCGGTCAGTTCGCCGATAATCGGTTCTTCATGGCCGCATTTGGGGGCGCGGACAACGGTGTAGGGCAGTGCGCCTACTTTGTTGCCATAGCTTTTCATCAGGTTGCGGCTGTCTTTGCCGGTGTAACGCCAGATGGGATAGGACACGGGCGTGGTTTGCAAAAATTTGCCGACATTGGCTTCGCTGTCAATGGCAATGCCGGTCATAAACACTTTTTGTTTCTTGCCTTTGCTGGCATACCATTTGGACATATCGGGCATTTCTTTACGGCAGGGGGCGCACCACGCTGCCCAAAAGTTAATGACCTGCACCTGTGCTTTGGCGGGGACGGTTTGCGGCTTGTTGTCGCTGTGGCCGACCAAATCGGAAGCCTGTGCGGCTGCAGGCAGGCAGGCGGCCAGCAGAAGGGTAAAGATTTTATTCATGGGTTTCCTTTCGTGTGTGACGGGTGCGGCATCAGGATAAGCTCCAACCCCGAAGCACCATAATCTTTTGTGCTTCGTACAGTTCGCAATGAAAACCTTTCTGTTCGTAATAAGCCACCACATCGTGCATGGTGGTGGTTACATCGCCGATGTAAACATGGCATTCGCGCTTGCCGTAGGAAACGGCATTGCGCAGCTCGGAATCGATGTCGTTGAGCAAAAGCTGGTTTTGGATTTCCCACAAGCGGATAAACTGGCTTCTGGCTGAATCTAAATCCATGGTGCGGTCCTTAAATCTTTGGGGTTGGGCGGGGCGGCTGGCACCCGTGGCAAACGCCGCTTGGTTTGGGTGGCGGCGTATCTGTTTATTATAACAATAAAGTTTACTGTTGGTGTGGTTTGTTGGCAAACGCCTGCGGCAGTTGTGGCATAATACCCGCCCGCGCCCGTGTTGTTGCGCCTGATAAGAAAGCTGTTCATGCGAATAAAAAAGCCCTTCCCCGTCCTGTTATTTTCTGCCGCCGTATGGCTGCTGGCTGCCTGCGGTTCGGAAAAACAGCCCGAACGCCCGACTGTTCCCGCTTCGGCGGCGGTCGGGCAGAAAACCACTGTTTCCCAACGGCCTGCGCCGTCCGAACCTGCCTTTAACCGCCATCCTTCGCAAGTGGCTTATGCCGGTTACGGCGCAGACGGCAATGTGCGCGATTTTATCGCCCACCACAGCCGCAACGGCATCAGTGCGGCGGTGTTGGCGGACTTTTTTAACCGCGTGTCCTACCGCAGTAACCTAATCGGCATGATGGACCGTCCGTCTACTTCCCTGCCGTGGTACCGCTTTGCCCAAAACAATACCGGCAGCGCGAAAGTCAATCCTGGACGGCGTTTTTATGCCGCCAACCGCGCCGTGATTGACCGCGCCGCGCAGCAGTACGGCGTACCGGCCGAGATTATTGTCGCCATTATCGGCATTGAAACCAATTACGGTGCAAACAAGGGCAATATCCGCGTGGCCGACTCGTTGGCGACGCTGGCGTTTGACTATCCGCGCCGCAGTGCCTTTTTCCAAAAAGAGCTGGCCGAGTTTTTAAAACTGGCACAAGAAGAAGGCCGCGACCCGTTTTCGTTTACCGGCAGCTTTGCCGGTGCGATGGGCATGCCGCAGTTTATGCCGTCCAGCTACCGCAAGTGGGCGGTGGACTTTGACGGCGACGGCCGCCGCGATATTTGGCACAATGTGGCGGATACCGCCGCTTCGGTGGCCAATTATATGAAGGTGCACGGCTGGCAGACAGGCGGACGCATGATTGTGCCAGTAGCATTGGAAATTACGCCGCAGCTTCAAGCCGTGATTGATGAAAAAACGGCTTTAACGCGCACGGTCGGGCAGTTGCGGCAGATGGGCGTAATGCCTTTGGCACCGGTAGGTGACCACGAACGCGCGGTATTGTTCCGCCTTGAGGTGTCGCCCGAACGCTACGAATACTTTATCGGCCTAAACAATTTCTATGCCGTTTGGCAGTATAACCACAGCCGTATGTATGTGACGGCGGTGCGCGACATTGCCAATGCCGTGGGCGCGGGCGGCCTGTAAAGCACCGTTTCAGGCAGCCTGAAAATTTTAAATTATTGCAAAACTCTGTTAATATAAACCTATTTTTCAGAACCCGTCATTCTGTGAACCGCAAAAATGAAGACCGCTACTGTAAGTACCAAACTCAAGCAGGCGCAAGAAGCCTATGAAGCAGGCGATTTTGCCGTTGCCCATGCCCTGTTCCTTCAGGCAGCCAAACAGAAATCCACCGTTGCCCAATACCGCTTGGGTAATCTGTATGCCGAAGGGCAGGGGGTAAACAAAAACCCGATTCAGGCTGCCGACTGGTACCGTCAGGCCGCCGAGCGCGGTTATCCGCCGGCGCAGGCCAAGCTGGCGGAAATGTATGCCAACGGGGTCGGCGTGCCTTTGGACTACCGTCAGGCGGCCGACTGGTTCAAGCTGGCGGCGGAACAAAAAGACAAAACCCCCGAAAACCGTTTGGCGGAAGCGCATGAAGCCTATGCGCGTAAAGATTATGATTTTGCCCTGTCGTATTTTCAGGAGCTGGCACAAGACGAATACGAAGAAGCACAGTTTTATCTGGGCGAAATGTACGGAGCGGGGCGGGGCACCGAACAAGACCACGCCCAATCGGCGGAGTGGTATCGTTTGGCGGCCGAACAGGGTCATCTGCCCGCACAAGTGCGTTTGGGCAAAATGTATGCCAACGGCTTGGGCGTAGTGCAGGATTACCGCGAAGCGGCCGTGTGGCTGGAAAAAGCCGCCGCACAGGAAGAAAACCACAGCGACCGCCTGTTTGACAAAGCCCACACCGCCTACGAGCAAAAAGATTACGCCGCCGCTTTACAGGGATTTCAAACCTTGGCCGCACGCGGCCACGATGCCGCCCAATACTATTTGGGCAGTATGTACACCCACGGTTACGGCGTTACTGCCGATGCCGACTATGCTGCCGAGTGTTATTTTCAGGCAGCCGCGCAAGGCCACGCTTCCGCGCTGACCATGCTGCGCCGCTCGGTGGAAGAAGGTCATGCCGCTGCCGAATACTATTTGGGCGAATTGTACGGCCGTGCCTTGGGTGTGGCGCAAGATGAAGTGCTGGCGGCCGACTACTACCTGAAAGCCGCCGCCCAAGGTCATGCGGCGGCGCAAGCCAAAATGGGCGAACTGTATGCCTTTGGGCGCGGTGTGCCGCAGGATTATGCGCGTGCCGCCCGTTGGTATGCCGAAGCGGCCGAAAGCGGACAGCGCACTTGGGAAGACGCCGTTTGGGAAAACGAAACGTCTGCCGCCGAAGCAGACGAAAGCACCGAAGTGCCTGCCGCACCGGAAACCGAAACGGCCGCACCCGTAATTGAGCCGGTAAAAGAAACCGAGCCGGAGCAGCCGCCTCAAGTAAGCGAAACGGTAGAAAGTCTGCCCAAAGCCAAACCTTATCAAACCGTTGCCGAAGTATTGGCGATGATGCAGGCGCGTGAAGCCGCCGTGTTATTGGACGAAAGCGAAGAAGAACCGCAGTTTGAAACGGTGGCGCCGAGCGTAACGGAAAAACCGTCCGCCAAGCAGCCTGAAACGAAACAAGTCCAACAAACAGTTGCAACCCCGATTAAAAAAGCTGCAGAAACCGTTGAGGCGGAAGTTGTGCCGCCTGCCAAGCAGCCTGAAACGAAACAAGTTCAACAAACAGTATCAACCCCGATTAAAAAAGAGGCAGAAA
>JAUNOT010000110.1 GCA_030537065.1 Conchiformibius sp. | reverse complement strand
ACCAAAGGCGGCGGCGAACTGTTGTCCAAAGCGGTCAACCGCCGCGCCTGCGCCACCGTGTGGGACGCAACGGGCGGTTTGGGGCGCGATGCCTTTGTGTTGGCGGGGCTGGGCTTGCGCGTGCGCGTGTTTGAACGCCATGCCGCCGTGTATTGCCTGTTGGCAGACGGTTTGGCGCGTGCCGCGCAATGTGCGGAAACGGCGGAAATTGTGCAAAATATTTCCCTGCATCATGGCGATGCCGCCGTTTTGTTGCCCGAATACGCCGCGCAATACGGCAAGCCCGATGTGGTTTACCTTGACCCGATGTATCCCGAACGGCAAAAATCCGCCGCCGTGAAAAAAGAAATGGCGTATTTTCATGCCTTGGTGGGGCAGGCAGCGGCGCAGGACGATGCCGATTTGTTGGCGGCGGCGCGTGCCTGTGCCAGCAAACGTGTGGTCGTGAAGCGTCCGCGTTTGGGCGAATATTTATGCGGCGCAACGCCAGCCTACCAATACACGGGCAAATCCACCCGTTTTGATGCCTATCTGCCGTTTCAGGCAGCCTGAAAACCCTGTTTACGAAAGTTCCCATGTTACTCAAACTCTTTTCCGCCCTGCTGATACTGCTGCTGATTCTTGCCGCCGTTGCCCTGCTGACCCACCAAAAACTGCCCGACAACAGTCGCCGTAGTCCCTCGCAAAGCCAAGCACCGCAAGACGACAGCCCCTTGGTGCAACATTTGCAAGCGCAGTTGGCGCAACATCCGCAGCAAAGTGGCATCTACCCCCTGCGCGGCGGACGCGATGCTTTTCTCGCCCGACTGGCATTGGCGGAAAATGCCAAGCATACCCTTGATGTGCAATACTATATTTGGCACGACGACATCTCGGGTCGTTTGCTGATGCAACATCTCTACCGTGCCGCCGAGCGCGGTGTGCGCGTGCGCCTGCTGCTGGACGACAACAACACGGGCGGCATGGATGCGTTGCTGGCGGCACTTAATGCCCACCCCAATATCCAAGTGCGCCTGTTTAACCCCTTTATGCAGCGTGGTTTGCGCCCCTTGGGTTATTTGAGCGACTTTTTCCGTCTCAACCGCCGTATGCACAACAAATCGTTTACCGCCGACGGCATTGCCACCATTGTCGGCGGACGCAATATCGGCGATGAATATTTCGGCGCAGGCAGCGGCGTGATGTTTGCCGATTTGGACGTATTGGCGGCAGGTCCTGCCGCGCACGACGTGTCTGCCGACTTTGACCGCTATTGGCAAAGCGAATCCGTCTATCCCGCCGAAAACATTATCCAAACCGCGCCCGCCGCCTTTAGCACCGCCGTTGCCAACGATGCCGAAACGCAAAACTATGTCCGCGATTTGGCACAGTCGGCGTTTGCCCAACAACTGGCTTCAGGCAGCCTGCCGCTGTTGTGGGCAAAAGCGCAATTATTCAGCGACGACCCCGCCAAAGGTTTGGGCAAAGCCAAGATTGCCGACACCGTACAGGCGCAAATCGCCCCAGCGATGGCGGCAGCGCAAAACGAATTGGTGATTGTGTCGCCATACTTTGTGCCAACCCGCCACGGTAAAAAACTGCTCGGCGGCATGGCGCAAAGCGGACGCAAAGTCACCGTTTTGACCAACGCCCTTTCTGCCACCGATGTGGCTGCCGTTCATGCAGGTTACGCCAAATACCGCCGTCCCCTGCTGCAAGACGGCGTGGAACTGCTGGAACTGAAACCCGATGCCACCGTTACCGTTCACGAACACGGCGGACTGATTCGCGGCAGCAGCGGTGCCAGCCTGCACGCCAAAACCTTTGCCGTAGACGGACGGCAGTTGTTTATCGGCTCGTTTAATATGGACCCGCGTTCGGCGCAGCTGAACACCGAAATGGGCTTGATGTTGGACAGCCCCGAACTGGCGGCAGAGCTGTCGCACGCCCTGAAGCAAAATATGGCGGCACACAGCTACCGCGTCAGCCTGAACACCGACAACACCCTGCAATGGCAAACCGAAGAAAACGGTCAAACCCGCACCTTTGCCAGCGAACCGCAAAGCAGCGCGTTTAAACGCTTTGCCGTATGGTTTTGCTCGCTGCTGCCGATTGAGTGGCTGCTGTAGTGTTTCAGGCAGCCTGCTGTATCAAAATGATTTGAACTTCAGGAATATGGTTTTGGATAAGGATAACCAAATATTTTTAATGGCGTATCCGCCTTTACCGAAAGTGGATATGCAACAAGTGCTGGCACAAATGTCGGTGCACGATGCCGATTATTTGCAAATAGCCGCACCTTCGTGGATTCTCTCTGACGAATACGATGCGGCGCATCTGCGGAAGCAATTGCAATCTTTGATTGATTTGTACAGCCACGGCAAAGTAGTATGGGCGGCGGTGGTTCAGGCCAACCAGTTATTGTGGGAAGCCATGCCCGTATCATGCCCTGCCGAAGTGGTATTTGACCCAGAGGGTCAAATACCGATTGAACAGTTGCTACAAACGGCACACGCCCTATATGCCGTGAAAAACACTCAACCTGACGATGCCGAGCTGGCGGAATACGCTGCACATTTGACCGTAGAAACACAATATGCCGCCAAGCGTGTTCCGAAAGCCATTAGCGGCGACCGTTGTTTATACACCAATACCCCGTTCATTTGGCGTTTGCATCTGCCCGACGGGGTTTTGTCCTTACCTTACTTTCCGATTTTGGTATGTCCCGACCGTCCCGATGTGGTAACGGTGCTGCCTGCCCGTTTCTGGGCAGACAGCGCTTTGCACCGGTATTGGTTGGAACACAGCCATAATGAAACAGTATCGCTATCGGCGGCGGTGGCACAACAAAAGGGACATTTATGGCGAAAACTTCCATCATCTGTGCTGTATCCGCCATCTGCAGCACTGCGCAATTTATTGAATCCGAATGCACCGCCGCATACGGATAATGCACCGTCCGAAGCGTCCAAAGCATTTTTACAGGCGTGTTTGCAAGACGTATACAGTGATAATCAGCAGTATCGTCAATCCCGTGTTGTGCCCATGCTGTCGAGAGTGTTTTGGTGGGTTGTGAAAATGGCAGGGCTCTTACTGTTATTCAGTCTGCTCTGGTCGCGCTCATGATGCTGTCGGGCTGAAAGCGTAGAATAAGAATTCTTGTTAAGGAAAAGATTTTTTGAATATTGGGCGAATATCTTGGTGTCTGTTAGCGTATCCTAAGCCAGAGTTTTGATGAGAAAACCATAGTTCATTTCAACAGCCGAAAGCGGCTTGGACAGCCTGAAACACCTGTTCCAAAATACAATGGCGCGTTACAATCCCCGTCTTTTACCTGCCGCGCGGCTGCCTGAAAACGGCCGCCGCCGAACACCCTTATGTCGCAAATCACTGTTTCCCCCAGCCAAACCGTCTTTACCGCCGCGCCCGACGAAACCATTTTAACCGCCGCCCTACGCAGCGGCCACAACCTGCCCCATTCCTGTCAAAGCGGCGTGTGCGGTTCCTGCCGCGCCACCCTGATTAGCGGAAAAATCGTCCCCAACGGCGAATACGACGACTATGTCCTCAGCCCCGAAGAACGCGATAAAGGCATGATTTTACTGTGTTGCAGCCGCGCCGACGGCGATGTAAACGTGGATATGCCCTCTTATGCCGGTGCCAAAGCGCTGACCATCCGCACCCTGCCTGCACGGGTGGCGGCGGTGGACATACGCGGCGATGTGGCCGTGCTGACCGTTGCCTTGCCCAAATCGCCGCCGTTTGTGTTTCACGCCGGACAATATATGGAAATCCTGCTCAAAGACGGCAGCCGCAGCTATTCCATTGCCAATCCGCCTTCGCAAACCGACAAATTGGAGTTTCATATCCGCCACCATGCCGGCGGCCTGTTTTCACCGATGCCGTTTGACGGCCGTTTGAAAAGCGGCGCGATTATCCGCCTGCGCGGGCCGCTCGGCTCGTTCACCTTAAGCGAAAACCACGACAAACCCTTAATTCTATTGGCAACGGGAACAGGTTTTGCCCCCGTTAAAAGCATTGTTGCCCATTTGGCCGACACCGCGCCGCAACGCCCCGTGCATATCTACCACGGCGCACGCACCGAAGCGGAGTTATACGACCAAAACGCACTGACCGCCCTGCTGGAACGGCTGCCGAATGCCCGTTACACATCTGTGTTGTCGCGCCCCGATGATTCATGGACGGGCGCACGCGGCTATGTACAGGAGCAGGCGGCGCAGGACTACCCCGATTTGTCGGCACACGAAGCCTATGCCTGCGGTTCGCCTGCCATGATACGCGCCGCCCAAACACGCTTGGCTGAATGCAGGCTGCCTGAAAACGCCTTTTTCAGCGATGCGTTTACCGCAAGTATTTAAAACCGAGTGATTAAAAATCTTCAGGCAGCCCGCGCAGGCTGCCTGAAAGCCCTGTCTGCCGTATAATCCGCCCTTTTGACCGGAAACCGCCATGACCGTATTAAGTCTTGAAAACGCCTGCTTTGCCGTCGGCCACGTCCCCCTGCTGGACAAAGCCTCGTTCCAACTGCACGCCGCCGAAAAAACCGGCTTAATCGGCCGCAACGGCGCGGGCAAATCCTCGCTGCTGAAAATACTGGCGGGCGTGCAAAAGCTGGACGACGGACAACTGATTCTGCAAAACGGTTTAAAAACCGTATATGTGCCGCAGGAAAGCACGTTTGACCCCGACACCAGCGTATTTGACGCCGTATCCGAAGGCTTGGGCGCATTGCGCGATGTGTTGCGCCGTTATCATCAGGTGTCGCGCGAGCTGGCACAGCAGGGCGACAGTGAATCTCTAATCAAACAACTCAATGAATTACATAATCAAATTGACGCGCAAAACGGCTGGCAGTTTGATGCCGCCATCCGCCAGACCATCGGCGAACTGGGTTTGCCCGAACACGAAACCGTGTCCAATTTAAGCGGCGGCCAAAAAAAACGGCTGGCGTTGGCACAGGCGTGGGTGCAAAAGCCCGATATTTTGTTGTTGGACGAACCCACCAACCATTTGGATATTGACGCGATTATCTGGCTGGAAAACCTGCTGAAACAGTTTTCAGGCAGCTTGGTCGTGATTACCCACGACCGCCGTTTTTTGGACAATGTGGCCGACCGCATTGTCGAGCTGGACAGGGGCGTGCTGCGTTCCTATCCGGGCAGCTTTTCTCAATACAGCGAAAAGAAAGCGCAAGAATTAGCCGTAGAAGCCGAACACAACCGCTTGTTTGACAAATTCCACGCCCAAGAAGAAGCGTGGATACGCAAAGGCATTGAAGCGCGGCGTACCCGCAACGAAGGGCGCGTACGCCGTTTGGAAGAACTGCGCCGCCAACGCGCCGCCCGCCGCGAACGTCAGGGGCAAGTCAGCTTTAAGCTGGATGCAGGCGAAAAAAGCGGCAAAATCGTCGCCGAATTGGAACACGCCTCGTTTGCCTACGGCGACAAAACCATTATGGACAAATTTTCCGCCGTGATTCAACGCGGCGACAAAATCGGTTTAATTGGTGCTAACGGCGTGGGCAAAACCACCTTTTTAAAACTGATTTTGGGCGAACTGCAGCCCACTTTCGGGCGCATCCGCATCGGCAGCAAACAGGAAGTGGCGTATTTTGACCAGTTCCGTAGTGCGCTGAACGAAAACGATACCGTGTTTTACACCTTGGGGCAGGGCAACGATTATGTGGAAATCGGCGGCAAAAAACGCCATATTATGGGCTATTTGGAAGATTTCCTGTTTCACCCTGCGCGGGCGCACAGCCCCGTGTCGTCGCTGTCGGGCGGCGAGCGCAACCGCTTGTTACTAGCCAAACTGTTTACCCGTCCCGCCAATATTCTGGTGCTGGACGAACCGACCAACGATTTGGATATTGATACGCAGGAATTGTTGGAAGAACTGTTGCGCGATTATGCCGGCACGGTGTTTTTGGTCAGCCACGACCGTATGTTTTTGGATAATGTCGTTACCCAAAGCATTGTGTTTGACGGCGCAGGCAGCCTGAAAGAATACATCGGCGGTTATCAGGATTATTTGGACGCGAAAAGCCGCGAACAGGTTTTACAGCACAACAAAGACAAAACCGCTGCCACCGACAAACCCGAAAAAACAGCCAAACCCAAAAACCGCGCAGTTAAAGAGTCATTCAAACAACAGAGCGAAATGGA
>JAUNOT010000006.1 GCA_030537065.1 Conchiformibius sp. | reverse complement strand
AGGATGCCCGAAACAGAACGGCTTAGGATGTTATGGATACTCACACCGAATCCTTAAAAATTATCCGTTTTAAAAATTATGTTGCGTAGACGATTATAATCATAACCAATGCTTATGCCAAGTTTTGTAAATAAAGTCAAATTCAGCAAATTTATTTTAATATTATTTAACCTTTTTATCCTGCCTAGTAGCAGCTTTCAGGCAGCCTGCGCCCTTTTGCTTTCGGGCTTTTTGCGCTAAAATCGCGCATTCCAACTCGGGTTTTAAATCATGACTAAGTTTATTTTTGTAACCGGCGGCGTCGTCTCTTCCTTAGGGAAAGGCATCGCCGCCGCTTCCATTGCTACCATCTTGGAATCGCGCGGCTTGAACGTGACCATGCTCAAGCTCGACCCGTATATCAATGTTGACCCCGGCACAATGAGCCCGTTTCAGCACGGCGAAGTGTTTGTAACCGACGACGGCGCGGAAACCGATTTGGATTTGGGACACTACGAGCGTTTTATCAATGCCACCATGACGCGCCATAACAGCTTCAGCTCCGGTCAGGTGTATGAAAACGTGATTGCCAAAGAACGGCGCGGCGATTATCTGGGCGGCACGGTGCAGGTGATTCCGCACATTACCGACGAAATCAAACGCCGCATTCACGAAGGCGCGGCCGGTACGGACGTAGCGATTGTGGAAATCGGCGGTACGGTGGGCGATATTGAGTCGCTGCCGTTTTTAGAAGCGATTCGGCAGATGCGTTCGCAACTGGGCCGCGCCAACAGCCTGTTTGTACATTTGAGCTATGTGCCGTTTATTGCAGCGGCCGGCGAAATCAAAACCAAGCCCACCCAGCATTCGGTTAAAGAACTGCGCGAAATCGGCATTCAGCCTGACGTTTTGATTTGCCGCATGGACCGCACGCTGCCTGAAGACGAAAAACGCAAAATCGCGCTGTTTTGCAATGTGGAAGAACGCGCCGTTATCGGCTGCTACGATTCCGACAGCATCTATAAAATTCCCGAAATGCTGCACAATCAATGCATTGACCAAATTATCTGCGAACAGCTGCAACTGAATGTGCGTCAGGCCGATTTGACCGAATGGAAAAAAATCGTTTATGCGGTACAAAATCCGCAGCACACCGCCCGCATCGCCATGGTAGGCAAATATGTGGATTTGACCGAGTCGTACAAATCGCTGACCGAAGCGTTAAAACACGCCGGCATCCACACGCAAACCGACGTGCAAATCAGCTATATTGACAGCGAAGATTTGGAACAGAACGGCACAGGCTGCCTGAAAGATTTTGATGCGGTATTGGTGCCGGGCGGTTTCGGCGCGCGCGGTGTGGAAGGCAAAATCGCCGCTGCCCGTTATGCCCGCGAAAACGGCGTACCGTATTTGGGCATCTGCTTGGGCATGCAGATTGCGCTGATTGAATACGCCCGCGACGTGGCCGGTTTGCAGGGCGCGAACTCCACCGAATTTGAAGCCAAACCCGCCGCGCCGGTGGTGGCTTTGATTGACGAATGGCAGACGGCAGACGGCGCAGTAGAACAGCGCGACGAACACGCCGATTTGGGCGGAACGATGCGTTTGGGCGCACAAGAAGTGGAATTGCGCGAAGGCAGCTTGGCGGCAAAAATCTACGGCAGCACGCATATCCGCGAACGCCACCGTCACCGCTACGAAGTCAATAACGGCTATGTACCGCAGTTGGAAGCGGCAGGCCTGACTATCGGCGGCGTGTCGGCAGGGCGCGAGCGTTTGGTGGAATGTATTGAAATTGAAGGGCATCCGTGGTTCTTTGCCTGCCAGTTCCACCCCGAGTTTACTTCTACGCCGCGCAAAGGCCATCCTTTGTTTACCGCTTTTGTAAAAGCGGCTTTGCAGCAACAGCACTAAATCTGTTTTTCAGGCAGCCTGAAACGGAAAAACCGTTTCAGGCTGCCTGTTTATATTTTTCACGCTTTAAAACGGCAAAATCTTTTACAATCCGCCTGTTTTCCCCCTTTATATACGAACACATCATGACCACAACCACCACCCGCATCCGCGAAATCCCCTATAACTACACCTCTTATTCCGACCGCGAAATCATCTGCCGCCTATTGGGCAATGCCGCGTGGGACACCCTGCAAAGTTTGCGTTCGCAGCGCAAAACGGGGCGTTCTGCGCGGATGTTGTTTGAAGTGTTGGGCGATATGTGGGCGGTACAGCGCAACCCCTATTTGATTGACGACTTGCTCGAACACCCCAAACGCCGCGCCGCACTGGTGCGCGAAATGCGCCACCGTTTGGGCGAAATCCGCAAACGCCGCGACGACAACAGCGAAGTGTTAAAACTGATTCAGGCAGCCGAAAGCGCGGTCAACCGTTTTGAAGACGGCTTTGCCGCCACCGAACTCAAACGCCGCCAAATCCTCAACCGTTTAAGCAAAATCACCGCCAAACACAATATTATGTTTGACGGCTTGGCGCGGGTAAGCCACGTTACCGATGCGACAGACTGGCGCGTGGAATATCCCTTTGTGGTGATTAACCCCGACAACGAAGCCGAAATCGCCCCTTTGGTACGCGCCCTGATTGAATTGGATTTAACCATTATCCCGCGCGGCGGTGGTACGGGTTACACAGGCGGCGCAATTCCTTTGGACGCGATGAGTGCGGTCATCAATACCGAAAAATTAGACCGTCATCACGGCGCGGAATACGTTGCCTTGGCGGGTTTGGAAGGTACGCACCCGATTATCCGCTGCGGTGCGGGCGTGGTGACACGGCGTGTGGAAGAAGCCGCACACGCCGCCAAGCTGGTGTTTGCGGTGGACCCGACTTCGGCAGATGCCAGCTGCGTGGGCGGCAATATCGCCATGAACGCAGGCGGCAAAAAAGCCGTGTTGTGGGGTACGGCGTTGGACAATCTGGCGTGGTGGAAAATGGTTAATCCGCAGGGCGAATGGCTGAAAATTGAACGGGTAAACCACAATTTCGGCAAAATCCACGACCAAGAAACCGCCATATTTGACGTACACACCCTGCGCGAAGACGGCGAAACCATTGCCAAAACAGAGCGTTTGGAAATCGCAGGCAGCCGTTTCCGCAAAGAAGGCTTGGGCAAAGACGTAACCGATAAATTTTTAAGCGGTTTACCGGGGGTGCAGAAAGAAGGCACGGACGGCATTATTACCAGCGCAGCGTTTGTGCTGCACAAAATGCCCGCGCACACGCGCACCGTGTGCATGGAATTTTTCGGCACGGTTGCCAACGCCACGCCGTCTATTGTGGAAGTACGCGATTTTATTTTGGGGCATCCGTCTGTGCGTTTGGCGGGTTTGGAACATTTGGACTGGCGTTATGTCCGCGCTGTGGGTTATGCCACCAAAGCGGCGGGGCGCGGTCGTCCGAAAATGGTGTTGCTGGCAGATGTGGTGTCCGACAACGAAGCCGATGTTCAGGCAGCCGCCGAACAGATTGTCGAGCTGGCGCGTGCGCGTGACGGCGACGGCTTTATCGCCGTTTCGCCCGAAGCGCGGAAAACCTTTTGGCTGGACCGCAGCCGCACCGCCGCCATCGCCCGCCACACCAACGCCTTTAAAATCAATGAAGACGTGGTGATTCCCTTGGAAAACTTGGGCGGCTATTCAGACGGCATTGAACGCATCAATATTGAATTGTCCATTCAAAACAAGCTCAAACTGTGCGATGCCCTGATTCCCTACCTTTCAGGCAGCCTGCCCGTTGAACAGCTCGGCACCGATTTACCCAAAAGCGAACTGCTGGGCGACCGCGCCAAACACGCTTTGGCACACGTCCAAACCGTGCGCGAACGCTGGCAATGGCTGTTGGACAATATGGATTTGCCCTTGGCGGATTACCAAAACCGTTACGGCGCACAAGCCTTTGCCGACCCCGCTGCCAATCCTGCCGAAAGCTGCTTTACCGCCTTCCGCGATTTCCGCCTGCGCGTATCGGTCAAAGAAGACGTAATGAAACCCTTGGCGGAAATTTTCAGCGGCAGCGCCGATGCCAAAATTATGGCGGGTTTGGGCAAAATCCACGCCGCCGTGGTGCGCCAGCGCGTGTTTGTTGCCCTGCACATGCACGCGGGCGATGGCAATGTCCACACCAATATCCCCGTTAATTCAGACGACTATGAAATGCTGCAAACCGCCCACCGTGCCGTTGCCCGCATTATGGATTTGGCGCGTAGCTTAAACGGCGTGATTTCGGGCGAACACGGCATCGGCATCACCAAGCTGGAATTTTTAAGCGATGAAGAAATGCAGCCGTTTTGGGATTACAAACAAAAGGTTGACCCGCACGGCAGCTTTAACCGCCACAAGCTGATGAAAGGCTCGGATTTGCGCCACGCCTACACCCCGTCTTTTGAACTGATGGGTTTTGAATCGCTGATTATGGAACAGTCCGCGCTCGGCGGCATTACCCACGCCGTCAAAGACTGCCTGCGCTGCGGCAAATGCAAACCTGTGTGTTCCACACACGTCCCCCGCGCCAACCTGCTCTACAGCCCGCGCAACAAAATCCTCGGTGTCGGTTTGCTAGCGGAAGCGTTTTTGTATGAAGAACAAACCCGTCGCGGCGTATCGCTGAAACATTTTGACGAATTGGGCAATATCGGCGACCACTGCACCGTATGCCACCGCTGCGTGAAACCCTGTCCCGTCAAAATTGACTTTGGCGATGTAACCGTGGATATCCGCCACTTTTTAAAACAATCGGGCAAACAAAGTTTCAGCCCCGCCGCCGCCGCAGGCATGGCATTGCTCAATGCCAAAGACCCCCGCGCCGTCAAACTGTTGCGCCAAGCCGTTGCCAAAGGCGGTTTCAAACTGCAAAACTTTGCCTACGAATTGGGACAAAAATTCCCTGTCGGCGCAGACAAACAGAAAGAAGCCCCCAAAGCCACCACCCGCAAAACCCCCGTGCGCGAACAAATCGTCCACTTTATCAACCGCCCCTTGCCGCGCCATATTCCCATCAAAACCGCGCGCGCCCTGCTGGATATTGAAGACGCCAAAACCGTGCCGATTATCCGCAATCCCGCGCTGCCTGAAGATGCCGAAGCCGTGTTTTACTTCCCTGGTTGCGGTTCGGAACGGCTGTTCAGCCAAGTCGGGCTGGCAACGCAAGCCATGCTCTACCATGCAGGCGTGCAAACCGTGTTGCCCCCCGGCTATTTGTGCTGCGGCTATCCGCAAAACGCAGGCGGCGACAAAGCCCGCGCCGAACAAATCGTTACCGACAACCGCGTTTTGTTTCACCGCATGGCAAATACTTTGAATTATCTGGATATTAAAACCGTGGTCGTCAGCTGCGGAACGTGTTACGACTCGCTGGCGGAATACCGTTTTGAAGACATTTTCCCCGACTGCCGCATTGTGGATATTCACGAATTTTTGCTGGAAAAAGGCATTAAGCTGGACGGCGTACAAGGACGGCAATACCTGTACCACAACCCCTGCCATTCCCCCATCAAAACCATGGATGCGACCCAACTGGCAGGCGAGCTGATGGGCAAAAACGTGATTGCCAGCGACCGTTGCTGCGGCGAAAGCGGCATGTTTGCCGTTAAACGCCCCGATATTGCCAGCCAAGTCAAATTCCGCAAACAGGAAGAAATCGCCAAAAACCTTGCCGCGCTGCCTGAAAACGAGCGTGGCGATGTGAAAATGCTGACTTCCTGCCCCGCTTGTTTGCAGGGTTTGAGCCGCTATACGGACGACAACAACCTGCCTGCCGATTATATTGTCGTAGAAATGGCGAAATATATTTTGGGCGAAAACTGGCAGGACGAATTTGTCGCCCACACCCAAAACGGCGGTATTGAACGGGTGTTGTTGTAAAGCAGTTTTCAAACTTGGCGGATTCGCCCCAGCATCAAGCGTATCCGCCAAACCTTTTTGAAAGGAAAATATGAACATCAAAACCGTATTGGCCGCGCTGCTGTGCGCAGTAGGCTGCATTCCGCAGGCAGACAGCGCGTCCGCCGCCGAAATGCCTTTGTATCACATTGCGTCTGAAGTCCGTGCCAAAATCCCTGCCGACGTACTGGCCTTGCTGGAACGCGCCGACAATCTGGCACAGCAGAGGCAATACGACCAAGCCTTGCCACTCTACCGCCAAGGCACGAAAAAATATCCCGATATGCCCTTATTTGCTATGCGCTTGGGCGAAATGTATTTGTCAGGAATGGGGGTCAAAAAAGATGCCAAGCAGGCGCATGATTGGCTGCGCCAGTCCTACGCTGCAGTAGCCGTTTACGGCGATGCCTACGGCATCGCGCGTTTGCCTGTCTATCCTAAAATAGAGTTTCTGCTTGGCAAAGCGGCGGTGGAATCGGGGAGTTTTATGGAGGGTTTGCCGATTAAACACAAATTTGCCCTATTGGGCGATGCCGAAGCCTATGCAGAGCTGCCTGATGATTTGCGCCGAATGTATGCCGAGCATATCCGTCCGCTTGACCCGTCAGGCAAAGCAGAATGGCACGACAGTAAGTTAAAATGGTTACAGGAACACCGTTTGCCAATAACAGATGAAGACGGTAACAGACGTTCATCATGGAATTCTATAATGGAAAATTCCCCTTATTGGGAAATGGACAATCAAAGCCGAGCCCCTGAATATGCTTGGCGTTTAAGCCTTGCTTACCAGCACGGCATCGGCGTTCCGCAAAACCGTGTAGCGGCACAGGCATTGCGGCTGTATGCCCGCAGCACATGGCTGACAGGGCGCGAAGAAGGCAGCCCCGAACTGCATTTTTGGCTGTTAGACGATTTGTCGGCGGCGGAACAAGCGGAAGCGGAACGTTTGGCGGCCGAATGGCTGGCATTATCCAAACCCAGCGATAAAATGCCTGCTGATGAGACACAGCCGTCTGCGGTCATGCGTTCTTTGCGCGAATATGTGAAAAAGCATTGATTTTAGGCCTTTCAGGCTGCCTGAAAACCATTTCCGACAGCTCAAAACTTTATTGAAAGCAAAATATGAAAATCAAAACTATATTAACCGCGCTGCTGTGCGCGGTGTGCCTTAATTCCGTATGGGCGGACACACCTGCCGCCGAAACGTATTCCTATCGAATTGACCCCGAAATCCGCCACGAAGCCCCTGCCGCGCTGGCGTTGTTGGCACGCGCCGACCGTTTGGCGCAGCAGGGACAATACAAACAAACCTTAAAACTGTACCGCCAAGGCACGGAAAAATATCCCAGTATGCCCTTATTTGCTATGCGCTTGGGTGAAATGTATTTGTCGGGAACAGGTGTCAAAAAAGATGCCAAGCAGGCGTATGATTGGCTGTATCGTGCCAAAACGGCGATGGGTGCGTATGCCGACCCCTACGGCATCCGTTATCTGCCGGTACATGAAAAATTAAATTTGGTGTATGGCCAAGCGGCGAAGGAAGCCGGCGAGTTTCGTAACAGTATTTTTATACACGGCAAACTGGCGATGCAGGGTAATGCACAGGCTTATGCGGAATTGCCTGATACTTTGCGCCGTATGTATGCCGAACATATCCGTCCGGTCGCCCCGTCGGGTAAAACCGAGTGGCGGGACAGGACATTGCAATGGCTGCAACAGCGTGGTTCACCCATCGCGGATAAAAATGGTAACAGATACTCATCATGGTATAGGATGATGATAAATTTTCCGAATTGGAAAACAGACAATCCCAATTTAATTGCTTATGATGATGCTTGGCGTTTAAGCCTAGCTTACCAGCACGGCATCGGCGTTCCGCAAAACCGTGTAGCGGCACAGGCATTGCGGCTATATGCCCGCAGCACATGGCTGACAGGGCGCGAAGCAGGCAGCCCCGAACCATATTTTTGGCTGTTAGACGATTTGTCGGCGGCGGAACAGGCGGAAGCGGAACGTTTGGCGGCCGAATGGCTGGTATTGTCCAAACCCAGCGATAAAATGCCTGCTGATGAGACACAGCCGTCTGCAGTACTGCGTTCTTTGCGCGAATATGTGAAAAAGCATTGATTTTAGGCTTTTCAGGCAGCCTGAAACACTAAAAATCCCACACCACGGTTGATAGGCCTGTAAAAATCCGCCCCGACACTTAACGCTGGGCGCAAATTGCGTTAGCATTCGCACCGAAACGTTAAATTGATTTAAGGAACGGAAAATATGACCGCCGAATTGAAAGAACGCCTGCAACACGGTTTGGCGCAAATGCAGATAGATTTGAGCATCAGCCGCCAACTGCTGCTGCTGGAATATACCGCCCTGCTGAAAAAATGGAATAAAACCTATAATCTGACCGCCCTGCACGACGAACCGGTCATGCTCAGCCATCACATTCTGGACAGCCTAACCCTGCTGCCCTATGTGCAAAACGCACAAACGCTGATGGACGTCGGTTCCGGCGGCGGTATGCCGGGTATTCCCACCGCCATCTGCCGCCCCGATTTGCAGATTACCCTGCTCGATGCCAATACCAAAAAAACCGCTTTTTTACAGCAGGCAGCCATTGAATTGGGTTTAAACAATATTACCGTAGCAACCGGACGAGTAGAAACCATGCACGATAAAAAAGTAGATGTGGTCACCAGCCGTGCTTTTGCCGAGTTGCACGACTTTATCGCCCTGACCAAGCACCTGCTCAATGAAAACGGCTATTGGGCGGCCATGAAAGGCGTTTATCCTTACGAAGAGCTGGAACACGTACCCGATACGGTGGAAGTGGTGCAGGTGGATAAATTGGAAGTACCGATGCTGGCTGCCGAACGGCATATGGTGCTGATGCGGCCGAAAAAGGGGTAAACCATGAGTGCAAAAATTATGACTGTCTGCAACCAAAAAGGCGGTGTCGGCAAAACCACAACGGCCGTTAATCTGGCGGCTTCGTTTGCCCACCGCGGCAAACGGGTGCTGCTGATTGATTTGGATCCGCAGGGCAACGCTACGATGGGCAGCGGCATTGACAAAAACAGCTTCCGCTACGGTACGCTGCACGTTCTGTTGGGTGATACCGCCATGGAACAGGCAGTACTGTCCAGCCCAACCGGCCATTACGACGTATTGGCCTCCAACCGCGACCTGACCGGTGTGGACGTGCGCCTGATGGACAAGCCTGCCCGCGAACTGTGTCTGAAAAACGCGATTGCACCGATAGCCGACCGTTATGACTATATTCTGATTGACTGCCCGCCCACCCTGTCCCTGCTGATGCTGAACGGGCTGGCGGCCGCCGACAGCGTATTGATTCCGATGTTGTGCGAATATTACGCTTTAGAAGGCATTTCCGACCTGCTCACCACCATCCGCCGCATCCGCCAAACCATCAATCCGAAGCTGGATATTGCCGGTGTGGTGTTTGTGATGTTTACCAGCCAAAACCGCCTGTCGCTGGAAGTAAGCAGCCAGTTACGCAATTATTTCGGCCAACGTGTTTTGGATACCACCATTCCGCGCAATGTGCGTTTGGCGGAAGCCCCCAGCCACGGTATGCCCGCGCTGGCTTATGATGAAAAAGCCAAAGGCACACAGGCCTATTTAGATTTGGCCGACGAACTGCTGGCGATGAAAGAACCGCCTGCCATGCAGGGTTATTTGAAAAAAATGCTGGTGTTTTAAACGAGTTTTTTCCCTATTTCAGGCAGCCTGAAACCGCTTTCAGGCTGCCTGAAACATTCCGGATGAGAAAAATTCTTTTTTGTTTAAACAACCCACGCTTGATGAAAGACGGGGTAATTGACTAAAACGTAAGGTTTTTGTAAAGTGTCGGATTGCTTTCGCAAATGCAAACCATCTTGGGGACAGACTTTCCGCCGTACCGTCTGACGGGTGGCGGCAGGATGTTTTCACAGGACGGTTTTTTTATCATCATACTTCATCAGGAGTGAATCACATCATGGAAACATGGGTTCAAAATTATTCGGCGGTAGGAGGCAGCCAGCTTTTGACGGCGGCTGTGGCACTGCTGCCGATTGTGTTCTTTTTTGTGGCGCTGACCATACTGAAAATGAAAGGCTATATGGCGGGTTTGTTTACCCTGCTGATTGCCTTGGGTGTGGCCATTGTCGGTTTCGGTATGCCGGCGGGCATGGCCGTGTCATCTGCGCTGTACGGCTTTGCCTACGGTTTGTGGCCGATTGCATGGATTATTATTACGGCGGTATTTTTATACAAAATCACCGTAAAAACAGGACAGTTTGACATTATCCGCTCGTCTGTCATTTCCATTACCGAAGACCAACGCCTGCAAATGCTGCTGGTTGGTTTTTCATTCGGTGCGTTTTTGGAAGGTGCGGCCGGTTTCGGTGCGCCGGTGGCGATTACCGCCGCCCTGCTGGTGGGCTTGGGCTTTAACCCGCTTTATGCCGCCGGTTTGTGTCTGATTGCCAACACCGCGCCGGTGGCTTTCGGTGCGATGGGTATTCCGATTATTGTGGCCGGACAGGTGTCGGGTTTGGATGCCTACCACATCGGTCAGGTAGCCGGACGCCAACTGCCGATTTTGTCTATTATCGTTCCGTTCTGGCTGGTGGCGATGATGGACGGTATGCGCGGCATCCGTCAGACTTGGCCGGCGATTTTGGTGGCAGGCGTGTCTTTTGCGATTACCCAATTTATTACTGCTAACTTTATCGGCCCAGAGCTGCCGGACGTTACTTCGGCTTTGGTTAGCCTGATTTGCTTGTCGCTGTTCTTGAAAAAATGGCAGCCTGAAGAAATCTTTACCTTTGACGGCATGAAAAAACCGGCCGCCCGCAAAGATTCCGGTTACACCACCGCGCAAATTGTTAAAGCTTGGTCGCCTTTCGGCATCCTGACCGTTTTTGTCAGCCTGTGGACACTCAAACCTTTAAAAGAAGGCTTGGATGCCATCAGCCAAATCAAAATTGAATGGCCGGGTCTGCACAATCTGGTGATGAAAGCCGCACCGATTGTCAGCGAACCGACCGCTTATGCGGCCGTGTTCAAACTGAACCTGTTAAGCGCGGTCGGCACCGCCATTCTGCTGTCGGCTTTGGTCAGCATTATCCTGTTGAAAATGAAACCGGCCGATGCGGTCAAAACCTTTGGCGAAACTTTGCATGAATTGCGTTTTTCCATTCTGTCCATCGGTTTGGTATTGGGCTTTGCCTTTGTGGCCAACTATTCCGGCCTGTCTTCCACGCTGGCTTTGGTGTTGGCCAACACCGGCGCGCTGTTCCCCTTCTTCTCGCCGTTCTTGGGCTGGCTGGGCGTGTTCCTGACCGGTTCGGACACTTCCGCCAATGCGCTGTTCGGTTCATTGCAGGCCAGCACCGCCAATCAGTTGGGCATCGCACCCGAGCTGACGGTGGCCGCCAATACCACCGGCGGGGTAACCGGCAAAATGATTTCGCCGCAATCCATCGCGGTGGCTTGTGCGGCTGTGGGCTTGGAAGGTAAGGAATCCAATCTGTTCCGCTTTACCGTCAAACACAGTTTGATTTTCTGTGTGTTTGTCGGCATTCTGACCCTGCTGCAGGCTTATGTGTTCCCGTGGACGCTGATTTTCTTTACTAAATAAGGCTGCTGCCTGAATCAAAAACCGCCCGTGCTTTGCCGCGGGCGGTTTTTGATTGGCTTAATTTGTGATATAAGGGCGGCTGAACGGCTTTCAGGCTGCCTGAAAACCGATTTTCCCCGTTAAATAAGGACACACAACCGTGAGCAATGAAAAAATTATCGGCGATGCCGCTTTCCGCCGCCAAGGCCTGATGGGCAGCGTCATTGAAAACACCTATGCCGGCGCATTATCGTTTATGCGCCGCAACTACACGCGCAATTTGGACGGCGTGGATGTGGCCGTGTCGGGCGTGCCTTTGGATTTGGCCACCACTTTCCGTTCCGGTGCGCGTTTGGGGCCGGCGGCGGTGCGTGCCGCCAGCGTGCAACTGGCCGAACTGAACCTGTTTCCGTGGGGCTTTGACCCGTTTGACGATTTGGCGGTGGTGGATTACGGCGATTGCTGGTTTGACGCCCACCGCCCGTGGACGGTGCGCGAAAGCATTGTCCAACACGCCCGCGACATTATTTTGAACAGCAATGCCAAAATGCTGACCTTCGGCGGCGACCACTACATCACTTACCCCCTGTTGCAGGCGCACGCGGAAAAATACGGCAAACCCTTAACCCTGCTGCATTTTGACGCGCATTGCGACACTTGGCCGGACGATGAAGAAGATTCGCTCAACCACGGCACCATGTTTTACAAAGCGGTGAAAAACGGCCTGATTGACCCGAAAACATCGGTTCAGGTGGGCATCCGCACTTGGAACAGCGACTTTATGGGCATGAATATGCTGTTTGCGCCGTGGGTGCATGAAAACGGCATTGATGCCACCGTGGCACGGATTTACGAAATTGTCGGCGATAATCCCGTTTACCTGACTTTTGATATTGACGTGCTTGACCCCGCATTCGCCCCCGGTACGGGTACGCCCGTCCCCGGCGGCCTGTCTTCGCACACCGCTTTGAGCATTTTGCGTAAACTGGGTGATGTAAATATTGTCGGCATGGACGTGGTGGAAGTTGCCCCCGCCTACGACCACGCCGAAATTACTGCGATTGCGGCGGCGCATGTGGCGGCGGATATGCTGTGTTTGCTGCGTAACCGCAAAGTGGCGGGCAAGTTGTAACACGCTTTTCAGGCTGCCTGAAAAACAGGAAAAATCCCCCTACGTTTAAAACGCAGGGGGACAATTTACAGCCGATTCAATTTAAAACCGTTACGGTTTATCTGTTTGCCCCTTACCGCCCTCACGCTCGGAAGATTCCCACGGACAAGGTGATTTGTCAAATATACAATTCACATTCAACGTATTATTTTCATCAGGCTGCAAGGTAAACTGCGGTTTGCCGTATTGGAGACGCGACATGATTGTCGCGTGTAATTTCTTATCGCTGTCATCAATCGTGGAAAATACAGTCATTTTCCGGGCAACCATGCGCCCTTTTCTGTCCAAATAAACATCATCGTCCATTTCCATTTCCTGCATGGATTTTTGCATGGTTTGCTGCATTTTTTCCTGTTCTTCAGCAGGAATATCGGACGACAGCAATTTGGCAGGATGATGATAAAGTTGTCCGATTTTTTTCAGCAACTCAACAGCCTTTTGATAATTTTCGGCACTGATGCCTTCTTCGCCGCCCTGTTGTTCCAGCTGCTTGCTCAAACTGTCGCCGAAAGCCTGCCCCATTCGCATACTGTCGTTACCATTGGCACGGTAGCCGACACGGTAGGCGGCACCGCTTTGTTTGCCGTACTCATCCATTTCGCGCAGTTGGAAACGCTCTTTGGGCAGAGAAGCCCAGCTTTGGTCAAATGCTTCCGGCAGGGCTTTGGCCAAGGTTTTAAGCGGAAATTGCTTGCGTTCTTCTTCAGGCAGCGACAGCTTCAGCATCTTGTCGCCCACTTTGGGTATGTATTTTTTATCCAATAAATCGGTAATGGTGGTAACGGCGCGGGCATCGGCATACAGTGCGGCCTGCTTCATATCCAGCAGTATCGGCAGTTTTACCGAAGCCAGTACGTTGGGGTGGCGGTAGCGTATTTCTGCGGTCATTTCCACTTTGCCGGCGGGTAAATCAACCGCCCCGCTAACCGGCAGCGACAAGGAGTCCATAAAATGTTTTACCCAAGATTCGTCCTCTGTTTGACCGAGGTTAGGCATGGTAAAACGCATTTCGCCGTTAAAACGGTATTGGTTGTCGTGGGTGAATTGGCGTTTCATTGCCTGACGCAGCATTTGGTCGGGCTGTTCTGTGGGCAGTGTGCTGCACGCACCGAGTGTCAGTGCGGCGGTAAGGGCGGTTAAGAGTGTACGCATAATTTGCTTCTTTCGGGGTAGGTTGAAAAAAGGGCTGCCTGCACCTGACAACAGGGGACAACAGTTATGATTTTCTATTAAATACTTTGGTTTGTAAAGAAATTATTCTGCCTTTTCCGTTTCCGGCTGCTTGAAACCAAACAACCGCTTTCAGGCTGCCTGCGCTTGGCTTTACGGCGGCAAAATGTTAGCATAGCGTTTACGTTTGATAAAAATTATAAAGCCCATCACACACACGCCCCTTTATCCACCATAACAGGGTTTGCGTATGTCCCCCACTCCTTCCGATTTGCCCGACGGCAAACGTCCCAACTATTTTCTCTGGACGGCCTTATTGGTCGGCGCAATGGCGCTGACGGCAGTGTTGCGCCCGCAGGCATTGACGGGTGCGGTTACCGCCGTCAGTGCCTTTTTCTATTTGGAATTTGACTGGCTGATTATGTGGCTGCCGCTTTTGGCTTTGCTGGTGGGCTTGGCGGTGGCTTTGCCCGGCCGTTTCGGCAACATCCGTTTGGGCGGCGCGGATGCCAAGCCGGATTTTTCCTTTTTTTCGTGGATGAATATGCTGTTTACCGCCGGTATCGGCGTGGGCATTGTTTTTTTCGGGCCGATTGAGGCCTTATGGCACTATTTTCATTCGCCTATCGGTGTTCAGGCAGCCCACTTGCCGCGCCACGAACAAGTATCCAATGCCATGAGTTTGGCCTTGCATGTGTGGGGGATTCCGGCATGGTCGCTGTATATGGTGGCGGGCTTGGTGATGGCGTATTTTACTTATCAGCACGGCACGGAATGCACGCCTGCCGCGCCTTTGCAAACGGCGTTCCGCCGCAAACGCTGGGCGAAACCCTTGGGTATTTTGGTAACGGGCATGGCGGTGCTGTCGATTGCCATGTCGGTATCGTCTTCCATCGCCATGGCGGCGGCGCAAATCGCATCGGGCTTGAAAATCATCACCGGTTCGACAGCGTTTGAGGGAATGTTGTGGAAAACGGCGGTGTTGGCGGTATTGGCCGCGCTGTATATCGGCGGTTCGGTGTTGCCGATTGAAAAGGGTATGCGCCTGTTGGGTAATTTGACCGTCTATTTGTCGGTACTGCTGCTGGTGTTTATTTTTTTGGTCGGGCCGACCCATTATTTTTTGAGTACGATGACGGTGGCGGTGGGCAATATTCTGACTAAAACAGTGCATCATTCGTTTGAGCTGTATGTGTTTCACAAACGCGATTGGGTGGTGTGGTATCCGATGGCGTATTGGGTGTGGTGGGTAACGTGGGCGCCGTTTGTGGGCGTGTTTTTGGCGAAGATTTCGCGCGGCCGCACGTTGCGCGAGTTTGTTTTGGCATCGGTGCTTGTTCCCGCTGGTTTTATTGTAATTTGGTTTGCGGTGTTTTCCGGATTCAGCCTGCTGGATACGGTGGAAGGCACGGGCAAGCTGGCGGAAATTGCCGAAAAGGGCGATTATGAAGGCGCGTTTTATCATTTGCTGAATATGCTGCCGCTAAACGGTGCGACCAAGCCGCTGACGGTGGTGCTGTTTTTGGGCTTTATTGTGACCACCGTTACCAGCGCGGCCATTTCTTTGGGCGTGATGACCGGACGGGACGGCCGCAGCGAAAGCAAAACCCGTGCGGTGGTGTGGGGCGTGCTGATGACGCTGATTGCTTATGCGGTGGTGGTAACCGGTAAAATTGAGGGGATTAAGGCAGTCGGTTCGTTTTCCGGCTTTCCCTTTGTATTTGTAATGTATTTATGGTTTGCCGCGTTGTGGCGGCAGTTGCGGCGCGATACGCGCACGGAGGACGGCGGTGGACGCTAAAACCAACCCTTTGTATTGGAATCAAAGCTGGCAGGACAATCTGACGGAAACGCTGATGTTGTTGGCGGCTTTGCTGTTTTTGGCCTATGTGGTCAAGCTGGCTTTTTTTGAACATGACGATTGACAGGATGTAATCATGACCCGACCGACTCCGCCGCGTCTGCCCGTTCCCGAACTGGACGGCACGCTTGAGCGTTTTTTGCAGCAGGTGCGCCCCTTATTGAGTGATGAAGATTATGCCGAAGCGGAAACCGCCGCCCGTGCTTTCCAACAGGACACCGCGCCCATACTTCAGGCAGCCCTGCAACGCCGCGCCGAACGTCTGCACGACCGCAGTTGGCTGATTGATACTTGGCTGGACGGCTATCTGCGTATCCGCGAGCCTTTGCCTTTGGCCAGCAACGTCGGTTTTCAAATTCAGATGCAGGGTGCGGATTTGGCGCAATGGGCGGCGGCATTGGCGGCCGTCTGCGCCGACTACCGCCACGGCCGTGTGGAAACGCCGGTGTCGCCGCAGGGCAATCCGGTGTGTATGAACCAATGGTGGATTGTGCAGGGGGCGGCGCGGATTCCGCAGGCAGCCTGCGACGATTACCGTTTTGCCGACAACAGCAGCACCATCGGCGTGTTGTACCGTGGTTGGTATTACCGTTTGCCGGCCTTTGATAAGGCAGACGAAGTCCTGCCTGTCTGCGTATTCCGTTCCCAACTGGAACAGATTTTGGCGGAAAACGACGACAACCCCTATCCTTTGGGTGTCGCGGCCTGCGTGGGCGGCGATGACGGTGCCGCGCTGTATGCCGAATTGCGCCGCCAACCGGCCAATGCCGTGTTGTTGGACGATTTGGAAGCGGATTTGTTCCACATCAGCTTGGACGACCATGCCTTAAACGCCGATGAAGATTTGGCCTATGCCGCCTTTGCCCCCGATTGCGGCATTTGGTTTTATAAACCGATGACTTTCCGCTACAACACCGCCACCGGCCGTCTGTATCTGCATTGCGAACACACTTGGGAAGACGGCGGCACGTTAAAAGCCGTGGTTACCCGCGCTGCCGATAAATTAGGCAGTCTGCCTGAAAAAAATTTTTCGGAAAAACCCGATGTGCCGCAACGTTTCGGCTGGCATTTGGACGACAGCCTGAAAGCACAGTGGCCGCAATGGCAACAGCACTATGCCGCCCGTGCCGCTGCCATGCGCGTGGTCAGCACCACCGTGCCGTTTGAGGGTGCGGTCATACCCAAAGGCATCAGCCAAGACGCGCTGATGCAGTTTGTGCTGCAATACGCGCAGTTGGCGGCCTACGGGCAGGTACGCAATACTTATGAAGCGGTGGACGTAAGCCATTTCCAATGCGGACGCACCGAATGCGTACGCCCTGTGTCGCAGGAATCACTGGCGTTTGTGCGTGGACTGCTGGCAGGCAGCCCTGACCGTGTCGCTTTGGATGCCGCGCTGGCGGAACATAAAGCCCGTGTTAAAGCCGCCAAAATGGGTTTGGGCGCGAACCGCCATTTGCTCGGCCTGCATCGGGAAGCACTGGACGAGGGCGTTGAATGCACATGGTTTGACAGCCCTGCCTACCGCGTGTTTACCACCGACTTTTTATCTACTTCTACCCTGGGCGATGATGCTTTGGTGGTGAATTTTGCCTTCGCGCCCACTTCGGCAGGCGGTTTGGGCATTAACTACACGCTGACGGCGGCGGGCTGGCTGTTTACCGTCAGCCATCAGGCGGAACAGCAGGACGAAGTGGAACGCTTTATCGCGGCGGTGCAACAGGGCGGACGGGCATTGTTGGATTACGTTTGCGCTTAAAAACAAAGGGACGGATGGTTTATCCGTCCCTTTGTTGTTCAGGCTGCCTGAACAATCGGTCAAGCCTATGCGGCAAACACCGCGCATTCTACCCCGTTTGCCCACGACACCGCCACCCGTGCGCCTGCTGCTAAGGGCAGCGTGGTTTGTGCGGTTAAGGTTTCGCCGTTGTCCAGTTGCAGGCGGATGAAGCAGTGGCTGCCTTTAAACTCGCACGCCAATACCTGTGCGTTGCCGTTTTCATCTGTTTGGCAGCGCAGTTGTTCGGGGCGAACCCATACGCGCACTTTGCTGCCTGCCGCGCCGTCTTTCAGGCTGCCTGAAACGCTGCCCAGCACGGTATCGGTGCTGCCTGCGCCGTTCAGTGTGCCGTCCAGCCACGCGCCTTGCCCGACAAAGGCCGCCACTTCGGGTGTGGCGGGGCGGTGGTACAGGTTTTGCGGACTGTCCCATTGTTGCAGGCGGCCTTGCGCCATCATGCCGATGCGGTCGGCCATGGCAAAGGCTTCGTGCTGGTCGTGGGTAACCAATACCGCGCTGGTGTTTTCTTGTTTGAGCAGGGCGCGTACTTCCTGCGACAGACGGGTGCGTAAGTCGGCATCCAAGCTGGAAAACGGCTCGTCCAACAAAATCAGGTCGGGGCGTGGCGCCAGGGCGCGCGCAAGGGCGACACGCTGCTGTTGGCCGCCGGAAAGCTGGTGCGGATAGCGTTTGCCGCACTCGGGCAGCCCAATCAGTTCCAGTAGTTCGCCGACGCGGCGGCGGCGGGCGGCGGCATCGTGGCCGTTCAGCCCGAAGGCGATGTTGTCGGCCACGTTTAAATGCGGAAACAGGGCGTAGTCCTGAAACACCATGCCGATGCGCCGTTGATGCGGCGGCACGTTCAGGCTGCCTGAAAACAGTTCGCGGCCTTTCAGGACGATGCGGCCGTGTTGGGCATGTTCAAAACCGGCAATGCAGCGCAGGGCGGTGGTTTTGCCACAGCCGGACGAACCGAGCAGGCAGGCGGTTTCGCCGTCGGCCAAATCAAAGCCGAACTGTTGCAGCACGGCATGGCGGCCGAAAGAAAGGTTAAGATCGGATACGCTTAAAATCATGAGGTTTTCTCCGCACGGGAAAACAGGATAACGGGCAGCAGGCCGGTCAGCACAATCAGCAGCGCAGGCAGCGCGGCTTGGGCAAACAGGCCTTCGCTGGTAAACGAATAAATGCGTGCGGCCAAGGTGTTCCAATCATAAGGACGCATCATCAGCGTAATCGGAATTTCCTTCATAATGTCGACAAACACCATCAGCACGGCGGTGGCGGTCGTGCCTTTCAACATCGGCAGATACACACGCCGCAACACGCCCGCGCCGGTGCAGCCGAGCGAACGCGCCGCTTCCGCCTGACTGGGGCCGATGCGTTCCAAACCGGCTTCCATAGAAGCATAAGCCACCGCCAGAAAGCGGATTAAAAACGCCAGCAGCATGACCGCCACCGTGCCTTTAAATACCGCCGTCGTGCCTTCAGGCAGCCTGAAAAACGCAATCAATACATTGTCCAGCCACGCCACCGGCACAAACACGCCCACCGCCAACACCGTCCCCGGCACGGCATAACCCAAAGTGGCCAGCCGTGCCGCCACCGCCGCAAAACGGCTGCGGTCGGTGCGTTTGGCCAAAGCCAGCAGCAGGGCGGTGGCGGCGGTCAGCACGGCCGCCCCCATACCGCCGGCAAAAGAGTGCCAAGCCAATGTCCACAAATCAGCATTAAAACTTTCTTCCCAGGTTTCATGCGCCCACACCGCCAGTTGCAATAGAGGCGACACAAACGCCAGCAGCAGCACCAAACCGCAATACGCACACGCCAGCCAGCGCAGGCTGCCTGAAAGCCGTTTGCGGTGGTTTTGCTGTGCCTTACCTGCGCGGTGGAAACGGCGAGCGCCACGGCTGAGCTGTTCCAAAGCCAGCAGCACAAACACGCCGCTAATCAAAATCGCCGCCAACTGTTTGGCCGTTTGCAGCGAAAACAGCCCGAACCACATCTGATAAATAGCGGTGGTAAACGTTTCGTAGCCGAACACCGACACCGTGCCGAAATCTGCCAGCGTTTCCATCACCGCCAACACCGTGCCGCCTGCCAGCCAAGGCCGCGCCATCGGCAACGCCACTTTAAAAAACGCACGCACGGGCGACAGCCCCAAAGACGCGCCCGCTTCCAAGGCACGCTGTCCCATATTGGCAAAAGCGTTACGCGCCAGCAGATACACATAAGGATAAAACGTCAGGCTCATCACCGCCGTCAAACCCCAGCCGTTGCGCACATCGGGCAGGCCTTGCTCCCAGCCGTGCGTTTCGCGCAGCCAAGTGCTGATGGGGCCGGTGTAGTCAAAGATGCCCAGTTGGGTAAACGCCAGCACATAAGCCGGCACCGCCAACGGCAGCATCAACGCCCAAAAATAAAAACGGCGCAGGGGAAAATCGTATACCGCCGTCAGCCACGCCAAAGACGTACCCAACACGAAAACCCCCACGCCGACACCCGCCGCCAGAAACAGTGTGTTTTTCAACAGCTCCGCCAGTTGATGCTCCAGCAGAAACGTCCAGATTTCGCCGTCAAACTCGCCCAGCGCCGCCACAATGACGGCAAGCGGTATCAAGGTCAGGGCAATACAGAGTGCCAGCCACAAACGGGCGGGCAACAGGCGCAAAACGGAAGCGTTCATCAAGATTCCTTTTCGGTTTGAACCTCCGCCGTTTACGGCGGTAAATCAGCTTTTTTATTCTGGCGTGGTGTAAGCCCGTCGGAATCAGGGCAACACATAGGGCTGTCTTTATGTGCCGCCCTGTGCGTTGAAACATAAGTTCGGGCTGCCTGAAAAACAGTAAAGCGGCGATTATAGCCCAAAGCCGACCGTTTACGAAAAATAATGATAACTTCTCTTGTTTGCAACAAAATTTTACTTTAAACTACCAATGCTTTCACATTATGCCGCCGCTGATGTTGCGGTGGTGCAACGCGGCTGCTTCAGACAGCCTGAAAAGCATACCGTTTTCCACCCGATTTTTAGGATTGACCGAGATGATGAAAAAAATTCTTGCCGTATCCGCTGCCGCCCTGTTTGCGGCTGCTCCCGCCTTTGCCGCCGAGCTGACCGTTTACACCTCCCGCAGTGATAAACTGATTGAGCCGATTGTAAAAAAATACGAACAAAAAACCGGTCATAAAGTTAAGCTGTTTTTCAACAAAGATGCCGCCGCGCTGATGGAACGCCTGAAAGCCGAAGGCAGCAACAGCCCTGCCGACGTGCTGATTACCGTAGACGGCGGCAACCTGTGGCAGGCCACCCAAAAAGACCTGCTGCGTCCGATTCAGTCTAATGTCCTGAAAGCCAATATCCCCGCCCACTTGCGCGACCCCGCCAACCGCTGGTTCGGCCTGTCGGTACGCGCCCGCACCATTTTCTACAATCCCACCAAAGTCAAGCCCTCACAACTGTCCACCTATGCCGACTTGGCCGACCCGAAATGGAAAGGCAAGCTGTGTCTGCGTACCAGCAAAAACGTTTATAACCAATCGCTGGTCAGCGCGATGATGGCCAACAAAGGCGGGGGCGAAACTTTACGCATCCTTAAAGGCTGGGTGGCCAATCTGGCAACCTCGCCCTTACCCAACGATACCGAGGTTTTGAAGTCCATCCATGCCGGACGCTGCGATGTGGGCATTGTCAATACCTACTACTACGGCCGTTTGCAGGATGAAATGCCCGATTTGAAAGTCAAACCCTTCTTTGCCGACCAAAAAGCACGCGGTACACATGTAAACGTGTCCGGCGCGGGTGTGACCAAATACAGCAAACAGCCTGCCGAAGCGCAAAAATTTATTGAATGGCTCAGCAGCGCCGAAGCGCAAAACCTGTTTGCAGACAACAACCGCGAATATCCGGCCAACCCGAAAATCGCCCCGCATCCGAAAGTGGCAGCTTGGGGCAAATTCAAACATGATTTGATTAATGTTTCCATTGCCGGTGCCAATCAGGCCGCTGCCATCCAACTGATGCAGCATGCCGGTTTTAAATAAACCGTTCTAAAAGCAGGCAGCCTGAAACGGAAAATTCCGTTTCAGGCTGCCTAAAAAATATCCATACAATATTAAGCCACTGTCAATATAACTGTTTTTATACCCTGCGTACTTTCAGCACCGTATCAATTTGCAACAGGCTGCGCCGCGTTTGCTCCAGTTGTTTCAAATCTTTCACCCTGATGTCAAAACGGAAGGTAATAAAACCCGAATCATCAGCCTGCGACAGGGTTTCCACGCGGTTGATGTTGTTACCGGCATCAGAAATGGCCGCCGTCAGACGCGCCAGCAAACCATGCCGGTCGCGGCAGGATACCACCAGCGCAGTATTGTAGCCGCGCCCGTCCGATACAAAGTCCTGCCAACCCGCATCCCATTGCCGTTCCGGGTCGGCTGCCAGCAAAACGCCGCAGTCTTCGCGGTGAATGGTCACCCCCTCCCCTTTTACCATCAGCGCACGCACACGGTCGCCCGCCACCGGCAGACAGCACAAGCCCAAACGCACGCCGCCTGCCCCCGCATCAATGCTGACTGCCGCCGTCTGCCCCGCCGTTCCGTCCGTCAGCTCGGCCAACGCCTGTACCGGCGTCAGCTCGCCGTTGCCGATACGGTAATACAAATCGTCCAACTTGCGCCCTGCCGCCGTATAACGGTCGCGTACCGATGTTTTTTCCGCTTCATTTTCAGGCAGCATGCTTTCCAAAGTTTTGTCCAACAGGCTTTTGCCCAAAGAAATCGCATCGTTGCGGTCGCTGTGTTTCAAATACTGGCGCAAAGCACTTTTGGCCCGCGCCGATTTGACAAAATCCAACCAAGCATGACTGGGACGGCCGTATACCGACGTAAAAATTTCCACTTGGTCGCCATTACGCAGCGGCGTCCGCAGCGCAACATTTTCTTTATTGACTTTCGCGCCGATGCAATGATGGCCGATGTCGGTGTGGATATAGTAGGCAAAATCCACCGGCGTACTGCCGCGCGGCAGGGTGATAATTTTGCCTTTCGGCGTGTACACATACACTTCTTGCTGGAACAAATCGGTTTTCACGCTTTCCAAAAACTCGGCGGCATTTTCACTTTGTTCCTGCAAATTCAAGATGTTTTGCAGCCATTCCTGCGTACGGCGGCTGTCGTTGCGGCTGTCTTCCAAAATGGCGGTAATGCCGCCTTCGGCCACCGCGTGCATATCGCGGGTGCGGATTTGCACTTCCAGCGTCAGTCCTTTGCGGTCTTTCAGCGAAGTGTGCAGGCTTTGGTAGCTGTTGCTTTTCGGAATGGCGATATGGTCTTTAAACCGCTTTAAATCAGGACGGTAGAGCATATGCAGCACGCCCAGCGCGGTATAGCATTCCAGCTTGCTGCCCACCACCACGCGGAAGCTGTACATATCCAAAATGTCTTTAAAACGGTGTTTGCGGCGCAACATTTTTTCATGAATGCTGTACAGGTGTTTTTCGCGGCCGCTGATTGTCGCCTCGATGCCGTTTTCCGCCAAACCTTTTTGGAAAGTGTCCACCGTGTGCTGAATCACGTCGCCGTATTGCTCACGGAACTTGGCCATGGCATTTTTCAGTACGCGGTAGCGGTCGGGATGAATCTGTTCAAACGCCAAATCCTGCATTTCGCGGTACACTTGGTTCAGACCGAGGCGGTGGGCAATCGGTGCGTGGATTTGCAGGGTTTCTTCGGCGGTGCTACGGCGTTTTTCGGCTTTTTTCACGCCTTTGAGCGTACGCATATTGTGCAGGCGGTCGGCCAGTTTGATGATGATGACGCGTACGTCTTGGGTCATGGCCATCACCAGTTTGCGGAAACTTTCCGCCTGATGTTGGGCTTTGTCGGAAAACTCAAATTTGTCCAGTTTGGATACGCCGTTAACCAAATCGGTTACCGCCGTGCCGAATAGTGCCGCCATTTGTTCGTATTCTATCGGCGTGTCTTCCAGCACGTCGTGCATCAGGCCGGCACACAGGGTTTCAATATCGGCATGCCACAAGGCCAGCTCGGTCGTTACGGAGATGGGGTGGGTGATATACGGTTCGCCGCTTTTGCGGTCTTGCCCGGCGTGGGCGTGAAAGGCGTAGGCGCAGGCGTGTTCCAAGGTTTCCAGTTCGGCAGCGCTCAGGTATGCGGACGCAACGTCAAACAGTTTGGCACGGACGGGGGCGGTGTAGGCTTCGTCGTAGTCGGCACGCGGTTTGGGCAGGGCGGCGGTGGTCATGGTGTTCTCCTGTTTTTGAAACGGAATGGGTTTTCAGGCAGCCTGAAAATACTGAAAAATAAAGTTAAAATGATTTGTTTGTCATACGCTCGGTATAGACGACAAAGCATTTTAACTATCGGCGGCAAGCGGTTTGCCCGTCTGCCGCATACGCAAAAAGCACGGCGGATTTTAAGCGTACCGTTTGCCGCTTATCCGACCGTGCCTGTGTTTCAGGCAGCCTGAATGCGTATTACTTCTGGCGCGACAGGATTTCCATGCCGATTTGTCCGGCGGCGATTTCGCGCAGGGCGGTAACGGTGGCTTTATTGTGGCGTACGTCGTCCACCAAGGGGGACGAACCGTTTTCCAACTGGCGGGCGCGGCGTGCGGCGGCCAAGGTCAGGTCAAAATGGTTGGGGATTTTACCGATGCAGTCTTCAACGGTGATACGGGCCATAAAAATACCTTTTTTCTGTTATTTATACACAATAAAACAAATCAATGCTTGATTTTACTGATGTTGTAAAACTTTTTCAATACTGGCGCGGCGTTGTTTTTGACGCGCACGCTGGGCGCGGATGATGTGGAACAGCTCGGCCTGAGCTTCAATCAAATCGCGGTTAATCACTACATAATCAAAGGCAAAGGCTTGGGCGATTTCGGCTTCGGCTTCGGCCAGCCGCCGCGCAATTACTTCATCGCTGTCGGTTTGGCGGTTACGCAGCCGCGCTTCCAACGTGGCCAAATCGGGCGGCAGGATAAAAATGCCCACCGCTTCGGGCAGCACTTGGCGGATTTGCGCCGCGCCCTGCACGTCAATTTCTAAAATCACATCCACGCCCTGTTCTTGCAGACGGCGCACGGTTTCCATGCCGGTGCCGTAAAAATTGCCGAACACTTGTGCGTGTTCCAAAAACTCGCCGTTGCCGACCATTTGCATAAATTTTTCTTCGGAAACAAAGTAATAATGTTTACCGTGCTGTTCGCCTTCACGCGGGGAGCGAGTGGTGTGGGAAACGGCGGTGCGGATGTCGGCGTGTTGTTGGGTCAAGCGGGCGAGCAGGGTGGTTTTGCCGGTGCCGGATGCGGCGGAAACGACGAAGATATTGCCCTGTTCGGGGGTGGGCGTTGGCATGATGTTCCTTTCTTGTGCCGCCGGTTTGAGCGGCAAAAATGGCGATTATAGCAGGCGCGGCGTACGGTTAGGGTCTGGTTTGGAACGGAGCGGTGTATTCGCGGCCGTCCACGCGCCAGCGCACGCGCCAGTCGTGCCGCGCGGCGGTGCAGACGGGCAGACGTATCTGTTCGGCCTGCCAAGTGCCGTTATTTTGTTTTTTTAAATCAAAGCGGTTAAAGCCCATATCCATATCGCGCATTTCAAAGGATGCGGAAACTTGGCGCACGTTTGCAGGCAGCCCGTCAATGCGGACGGTAAACGGGGTGCGGTGACCACCCACGCCCAGCAGTTGCAGCCGCGCCGTGCCGTCAAACGGGCAGGCGGCCTGTTCGGGGCGGCAGTCCAATTCGGCGGCATTCGGTTGGCTTTGCTGCCACCACAGCAGCAGGGCAACTTTGGCGGCGGCAAACAGCAGCAGTAAAACGGCAAGGGTGAGTTTGTGGGCGGGTTTCATGGTTGATAGTTTGTTGGTAATCAATGGTTTCAGGCTGCCTAAAAAATTATTTATCTAGACTCAAATGGGCTTTCAATACATCCAATACTTCCTTTAAAGCTTTAATTTCTTGGTTTTTTTGCTCGAGTAGCTCATCCTTGTGCTGAATAATTAATTGTAAACGGGCGATTTCTTCTGTATTTTCTGTACCATAAAATGTAATTGTTCCGCTACCATTATGGTATCCCCCGTCATTGATTTGTACCACTAAACCTTGTTTTTCTTTTTGCATTAACTCCCAAATATCTATACCGAGTACAGTAGCAATTTGTTCTAAACGAGCTAAATTTAAGCGGGTTTCGCCCCGTTCAATTTTGGCGTACCCGCTTGGCGACATTTTTAATTTTTCAGCCATATATTCTTGAGACCATTGATTTAGTTCCCTAATTAAACGGATTTTTTCGTAAGTTTCCATTATTTTGCTCTTTTCTGACAATTTCTGCACTTTTACGCTCTTGTGCAAGGTGGTTTGGTTATGCAAAATATTTCATAGTGATTTTCCCACAATAAGGAGTTTACCATGAAAAAACTTGTCTTTTCTCTATTTCTTTTATCTTTAAACGGAGCCGTATTTGCCCAATGTATTGGAAGTGGCAGTGTGCGTAGTTGTTATGACTATAATACTGGAAATTCTTATCAAATCAACCGCTTGGGTAATATAACTACAGTAAATGGTTATAACGCCAATACAGGGAGTAGTTGGTCTCAAACATCTAACAGAATTGGTAATACCACTTATACAAATGGTTATGATAAGGATGGTAATAGCTGGAACTCTACCACGCAACGTGTTGGAAATTACCGCTTCACAACCGGTACGGATTCTGATGGAAACTATTTCAGCCGAACATGTAATCAATTTGGTTGTTATTAATAAATTATATTATTCAGGCTGCCTGAAAGCGGAAAAACCGTTTTCAGGCAGCCTGTTTGTGCGGTTTAGGCCAAAGGCGCAAGCAGTTTGGCAAAGGCTTCTTCAAACTGTTTCAGCCCTTCGCTTTGCAAACGCGCGGCCAAGGCTTCCACGTCCACACCGGCTGCCGCTACATCGCGCAGCACTTGTTCGGTGGCATCGGCGTTTTCCGTCAGCGTGGCGCGGGCGGTGCCGCTGGTGATAAAGGCCGCCAAAGTGGCATCGGGAACGGTATTGACGGTGTTTTCGCCAATCAGTTCGTCCACATACAAAGTGGCGGAATAGTCAGGGTTTTTCACGCCGGTAGAGGCCCACAGCAGGCGTACGGGGTTCATCCCCTGTGCGCTTAATTCTGCTGCTTCAGGGGAGGCGAACACTTGCTGCCAATCACGGTAGGCGGCTTTGGCCAAGGCAATGGCGGTTTTGCCGCGCAAGGCTTCGGGCAGTTGGCCGTCCAAAGCGGCATCCACGCGCGAAATAAAGAAGCTGGCCACCACTTGAATGCCGTTTACGCTGCCGCCTGCGGCCAAACGTTGGCGGATGCCGTCAAAATAGGCGGCATAGGCTTTGCGGGTTTGTTCGCGTGAAAACAGCAGGGTCAGATTGACGCTGATGCCGGCCGCCACCAGCTCGCGCAGCGCGTCCAAACCGGCATCGGTGGCCGGTACTTTAATCATCACATTCGGACGGTTGATGGCGGCGTGCAGGCGTTTGGCTTCGGCAACGGTGGCGGCTGCGTCGTTTGACCATTCGGGCGACACTTCCAAGCTGACAAAACCGCTGTTGCCGCTGTCTGCGTCAAATTCGGCGCGGCACACATCGCAGGCTGCCTGAACGTCGGCTACGGCCAAGGTTTCGTAAATGATTTTGGCATCGGTGTTTTTCGCTTTTAAAGCGGCGATGTCGTCTTGATAAAGCGGGTCGGAGGCAAAGGCTTTTTGGAAAATGGCGGGGTTGGAGGTCACGCCGCACACGCCCTGCGCCAGCATATCGGCCAAACCGCCGCCGCGTACCAGCGAGCGCGACAGGTTGTCCAACCAGATATGTTGTCCCAGTTTTTTGACTTCGGCTAAAATGGTCATGGTGTTTTCCTTAAAATTTGCTGAAAAGGGCAGATGCTAAAAGTTGAAACGATTTATTTTTCATACTAGGCGGCACGCCGCAGACAGTATGGACAATACGGCAAGGCAAGCCAACGCCGTAGGGGAAATAAAGCGTTTTAACTATAACGTGTTTTGCGGGGTTTGAACAGCATCAGCCGCTTGTTTTCAGGCTGCCTGCATCAGACGGAATAATAAAATGTCTAAACAACCTTATCTTGACTGGGCGCGCGAAGCCATGCACACCGAAGCCGAAGCCGTGCGCGAAGTGGCGGCCGACTTGGACGGCAATTTTGTACGCGCCGCCGAAGTTTTGCTGGACTGTCGCGGCCGCGTGATTATTACCGGCATGGGCAAATCGGGGCATATCGCCCGTAAAACCGCCGCCACTTTCGCTTCCACCGGCACGCCTGCCTTTTTTGTCCACCCTGCCGAAGCCGCACACGGCGATTTGGGCATGATTGTGGACGGCGATGTGGTGCTGGCCTTGTCCAATTCGGGCGAAAGCGATGAAATTCTCGCGCTTATTCCTGCACTTAAACGCAAAAATATTACCTTGATTTGCATTACCGCACGGCCGCAGTCGGCGATGGCTCGGCATGCCGATATTCATATTACCGCGGCGGTGTCACAGGAAGCCTGTCCGCTTGGTTTGGCGCCCACTTCCAGCACCACAGCGGTGCTGGCGTTGGGCGATGCTTTGGCGGTGGTGCTGCTGAAAGCGCGTTCGTTTACGCCGCAGGATTTTGCCTTAAGCCATCCGGCCGGCAGTTTGGGGCGGCGTTTGCTGCTGACGGTGGGCGATATTATGCACGGCGGTGACAGCCTGCCTGCCGTTGCCGAACACACGCCGCTGAAAACCGCGCTGGTACGCATGAGCGAAAAAGGTTTGGGTATGCTGGCGGTAACCGACGGCGCAGGCTGCCTGAAAGGCGTACTGACCGACGGCGATTTGCGCCGCCTGTTTGAACGGCGCGACCATTTTGCCGATTTAAGCGTAAACGATGTGATGACCACCGCCGCCACCGCCATCGCCCCCGAACGTCTGGCATCGGAAGCCTTAAAGCTGATGCAGCACAAGCGCATCAATTCGCTGCCGGTCTGCACGGCTGATGGCAAAGTGGTTGGCGCATTAAATATGCACGATTTGCTGAAAGCGGGGATTGTGTAGGGTCAATTGCCGTTTCGTATATGGCATGGTTTAACACGGAAACCGCCGTAAACGAAACGGCAATTGACCTTAATAACACGCAGGCTGCCTGAAATCCTACCAAGTGCGGCGGTAGCCAATGCCGATGGTGTAGGGGCGGCGCATATGTTTGCCGTATTCGGTTTGCAGGTTGATATTTAGGCTGTTGTAAGTACCGAAATCCATTGCCAGTCCCCCGCGCACTGCCACGCGGCTGCCCGAACGCGGTACGCTAAAACTGTTACCGTTAAAGGTTATACCGGCGCGGCGGTGGTCGCCAACATAATGCACGCCGAAAGACGGCTTCAGCACGCCCTGCCCGACCGGAAACCAGCCGTTTAGGTCGGCACCGGCGCGGCTTTGCAGCAGTAGGCTTTTATCGGCATAACGCCCGCCCGACACATAAGCGGCGGTCAGCGTGGCCTGCGGCGTGATATACCAATGTTCGCTCAAGGGAATATTGCGGCCGCCCTGCACGGTCAGGCTGTCGCTGCGGAAGCGGTCAATACCGGCCGCGCCGTTGGCTTTGTGGCGGTTGTGCCGCCAAATACCGTCGGCAAACCAGTCGTCAGACGATACGCCGCCGTAAACGGCAAAGGTGTCGGTTTTCAGGCTGCTGTCGGCATACGAGCCGTCGCGGTAACGCAGATTACTGCGGCTGCGTCCGGCCAATACGCCGAGATAGCCGTTGGCCAGTCGGCGGTCGTAGCCGATTTGGTAGGCGTTGCGTACCTGCCTGAAGCTGCTGCTGTGGGCATGGTTGCCGACAGCGCGGCCGTGGGTATGGGTTTCGCCGTTTTCGCCTTCCATCCAAAAGCCGTTCAGGTAGCCTGCGCTGTGTAAATCGGCTAAACGTAAGTTTAGGGTGTCGTGCTGCTGCTGAAGGTTTTGCACGGCTGCCTGAATATGGGCAAGACTTTGTCCGGCATACGCGCTGAGAATGCGCGGTTCAGGCAGGACGGACTCGGGCGCAGACGGTGCATCAGTACCGTTATTATTCGGCGCGGCCGTATCCGGCACATTGCCGACCGGCAGCGATGTACCGGTATTTTTGCTGTCGGTAACTTGCGGTTTTTCGCGGCGTGTGGCATAGGTCAATGCCCAGTTGCCGCCCTGTTTGCTTAAACGGTAGCGGAAAGTACCGGCATCAACATAGTCGCCGCTCAATTTGAACGTGCCGCCGCCGCCGCCGCTTTCCACGACGGTTAAGGCTTGCTGTTCGCTTTTCGGTTCGTTTTGGCTGTCTTCAATCTGCAAAACGTGGCTGCCTGAAACCTTGCCTTTGACTTGCAATTTGTCGCCTTGCCCAGCGGCAATATCGGTATGCAGGGCAAAAGTGCCGTTACCGCTCAAATCGCCATGCAGGGTCAGGGTTTTGAATGCGTTGCCTTTTTCAAACACCACCTGCGAACCGGCCACATTCAGCTTGTCCAACTCGCTGTCGCCGTTCAGCGTCCAAGTACTGTTGTCGCGCAGATTAAGGGTAAGGTTACGCGATTGCGGCGCGTCGGCTTTTTGGCGGTTTAGTTCGATTTTGCCGTAAAGCTCGCTGTTACGGGCATTGAAGGTGATATTGCCCTCTAGATTACCGTTAATATAAGCAAAATCCTGCTCGGAAATTTCTTTGGGATTGGCCACCAACAAGGCCGAATGACCGCGTATGGTGCTGTTATCCAAATGAACAACGCTATCGTAAACTTCATCTTCATCGCCAATCACGGCAAAGCCGTAACGTGCGCTGATATTGCTATTACGGATTTCCACCGTCGTATCGGGGGCTTCATCCCACAAAAGTACCCCTAAGCTCATATGCTGCGGCGATAAATTAACCGTGCTGTTTTCTAAAACAAAATTGCTTCCCGTCAAACCGACATGAGCATTGTCCCATGTCGGTGGACCACTCAAGCTGCGGCCGGAAACAATATTGATGTTTCGGGCGCGGACAGTACCGTTATTATCGTTGTTGATACCGACACTATTACCTGCATTCAGGGTAATTTGGGCATCACTCACTTCTACCGTACTGTTTTTGCCGTGTACGTCAATACCGGCGCTGCCCTTGCCGTTTAAAACCATATCGGCAGACGTTTTGACATAAGCGGGTTGGCCATCATCATACGAATTAACGCTCAAGGCATTGCCGGAATCAATACCACGCCACTTATCAAACTGTTTAACATCAATATTATGCTTTTCCGCATAGCTTGGATTGACGGTTAGGGTAACACCTTTTTCCAAAGTGGCTTTGGTAGCGCTGATATACACGGCACTACTGCCTTCATAATCTTCCGACAGGGTCACGCTGGTACCGGACGGCACAATCAATTCACTGTCAGAGCGCGATTTTCTGCTGCCCGACATACTGATAATATGATTGCTGCTTAAACTGTAATGTGTCGGCTGCCCCTCAACAGGTAAGTCAGCACGGTAGCCGCTATGGGTGGCGGGCAGGTTTTCATAGTGTTGCGGCTTAACGCGCACACGGATATTTTCCGCTTCAATATCCTTTAACTTCGCGTTATCACGGCTATCTGTCCAAGTACGGTAGTCGCCGTAATCAATCCAAATCGGATGGTCATTTGCTTCGGAGTTATATTTATTGCTGGCACCATAATAACAACCGGTCGGCCGGTCGCATAACACGTCCTGTGTTTCGGCCGCCCGTGCCTGCGCCGCCAATGCGCCCGAAGTCAGCACCACCAGCAGCTTTAAGGCAGATGGAACTTGATTTTGCTTTTGAATCATCATACTTTCCTGTTTCAGGCTGCCTGAAAAATTTTTCCGTTTCAGGCAGCCTGCGCTTTCCAACTTATTTATTCAGACTTTGCACCAACCGTGCCGCCGCATCGGCCAAGGGCAGGCTTTGCGCTTCGCCGTTTTGACGGGCGGCATATTCCACCACGCCTTCTTTCAAGCCGCGGTCGCCAATGACAATGCGGTGCGGAATGCCCAACAATTCGCTGTCGTTCAGCAATACGCCTGCGCGTTCGTCACGGTCGTCCAGCAGCACATCTACGCCCGCTGCCAGCAGTTGCGCGTACAAATCATCGGCGGCTTGGCGTACGGCTTCGGATTTTTTGTAATTCATCGGCACAATCACGGCGGTAAACGGTGCCATGCTGTCTGTCCAAATGATGCCGCGTTCATCGTGGTTTTGCTCGATGGCGGCGGCGACAATACGGGTAATGCCGATGCCGTAACAGCCCATTTCCATCACTTGCGATTTGCCGTTGTTGTCCAAGAAGACGGCGTTCATGGCAGCGGAATATTTGTCGCGCAACTGGAAAACGTGTCCCACTTCAATACCGCGTGCCAGTTTCAGGCTGCCTGTACCGCAAGGGCTGGGGTCGCCTGCCACCACATTACGCAAATCCACAAATTCGGGTTCGGCGGCATCGCGCCCGAAGTTAAAGCCCGTGTAGTGGCAGTCATTTTCATTTGCGCCAATCACCCAATCCGCGCCTTTTTCCAGCGCGTAATCGGCATACACTTTGCCCGCAAAACCGACAGGACCCAGCGAACCGCCGTCCGCACCAAAGGCGGCGCGTACCGCTTCGGGCGACGCCATTTCCAAAGGTGATTTCACGCCCGTCAGTTTTTCCGCTTTGATGTCGTTAAATTCATGGTCGCCGCGCAGCAGCAGCAACACCAGCTCGCCTTCGTTTTCGCCTGCCACCACAATGGATTTCATGGTGGTTTCTACAGGGATATTTAAAAATTCAACCAGTTGGGCAATGGTTTTGACATCAGGCGTAGAAACTTTGTTTAAAGGCGCGGCAGGCGCGGCGCGTTCGCCCGTTAAAGGCAGGGTTTGCGCCAATTCCACATTGGCGGCGTAATCGGAAGCGTCGCTGTAGGCAATCACGTCTTCGCCCGATTCGGCAATCACTTGAAATTCATGCGAACCCGTGCCGCCGATGCTGCCCGTATCCGCCGCCACAGGACGGTAATCCAAGCCCAAGCGGTCAAAAATACGGCAATAAGCATCGTACATGGGCTGATAACCGTCTTTAACCAGCGATTCGTAATCGGCATGGAAGGAATAAGCATCTTTCATCACAAACTCACGCGCGCGCATCACGCCGAAACGGGGGCGCACTTCATCACGGAATTTGGTGTTGATGTGGTAAAAGTTTTTCGGCAGTTGTTTGTAAGAATTAAATTCTTTGCGGACAATATCGGTAATCACTTCTTCGCAAGTCGGACCCAAGCAGAAATCGCGTTCGTGGCGGTCTTTTATCCGCAGCAGTTCTTTGCCGTAAAAGTCCCAACGCCCGCTTTCCTGCCACAATTCGGCAGGCTGTACCACGGGCATCAGCAGTTCCACCGCCCCTGCGCGGTTCATTTCTTCGCGCACAATGTTTTCCACTTTACGCAATACGCGCAAACCCATCGGCATCCAAGTATATAAACCCGAAGCATTGGCTTTAATCAAGCCTGCGCGTAACATCAGTTTGTGGCTGGGCAGCGCGGCTTCGGCAGGCGCTTCTTTTAAGGTAGAAATAAAAAATTGGCTGGCTTTCATGGGGGAAATTCCTTGGCAAAAAAGTTAAGAAAGGTAAAACGGCGATTCTAACAAGGTTTCAGGCTGCCTGAAATACAGGCAGCCTGAATATATAGGGGTTTGGGACAAGGATAAATTAATAACCTTCGGTTTTTATAATGACAACCCAATATAGTGCATTTGGGCAGCCGCCGTTTTTCAGGCTGCCTGAAACCGCGCCGCCCAAGCAATAATGTTAAAATCCCGCCTATTGTTATCCG
>JAUNOT010000005.1 GCA_030537065.1 Conchiformibius sp. | reverse complement strand
TGCAAACCCGCACCCTGCATGTTGGCACCACGCAGGTTGCTGCGGCTTAAATCCGCCCCTTCCAATACCGTGCCTTCCAACACGGCTTTTTCCAGATTGGCCGCCACCAAATTCATACCCGACAACACTTGGCCGGACAAATCGGCACGTTTGCCGTCTTTGCCGTCCGTAATCAGCCACAGATAGTGTGCCTGCAACAGCACCCGCATGGTTTTGCTGTTTACGGTGTTGGGTACATTGGATTGCGTTTGTTCTTTAAATTGCTGAGTCATATTAAGGTTTGCTCCCAAACATGCCAAAACATAGTGAATTATCTTTAAACCGGAACGGCGTGGGCTCGCCTTGCCGTATGATGCATACTGTTTGCAGCTTGCCGCCTTGTTCCGGTTCAAATTTAATCCACTGTATTTTTCAGGCAGCCTGAAACATGGAAAAAGTTTTAAGGTCGTTGTGCATTTTGTCTTTTTCTGCGGCGCAACAGCCATTTGCTGCGGATGCGTACGTCATAGCCCACCGAGCCGGCACCAAACACAAACAGCAGCGCCGACATCGGCAGGGTAAAATGATAGCCGAGGGTTTGGTAGCCCCACGCCCCGACAATGCCGCCGACTAAAAAGGCCACCATCATACCCGAAAACAAACGGATTTTCGGACGATTGACCTTCACATCGGGCAGGCGCGGGTTGGTGCTGCGGCGGTAGTACAATATCTTGGATAACTCAATACCCAAATCGGTGGCCGTACCGGTTAAGTGGGTAGAACGGATGGCACCGCCCGACAACACCGTCATAACCGTATTATGCATACCCATAATAAAACACAAAAACAATAATGTCGGCGGCACCATTGCCGAGCCGATACGCGCCAGCGCCACACCCAACAGACCAAACAACAGTAAGTATAAGGCCTCTAACCACATAGACAGCCCGTAGCTGCTGCGGAAACGACTGCGTTTAGCCCACAAAATCGTCCAGTTGGCGTGCGCCGCCCCCAAAATAAAACAGACCACCCCCGACAGCGCGGTCAGCGCCGCTTGCCATTCCCCAATCCAAATACTGTCTGCCGCCAGCGATACCGCCCCGCTCACATGCGAAGTATAAGTTGCCACCGCAAAAAAACCACCGGCATTGATGCCGCCCGCCAAAAACGCCATCGTATAACCCAACATACGGAAGCGCACATCGGAAATATTCTGGTCATGCAAATAAGGCTTGTCGGCCTGCCAAAACGGGTGGTGAACGGCACGGGTTTTACGCGGCTTAGAACGGAAAACGTCTGGCATGACAGGATGGGGCAAATTTGGAAAAAGTGGGACGCCCGATTATATAGTAATTTCCTTATCCTGCGAAAAAAGCCGGTATAAAAACCAATATAATATTTAATAGACTAAGTTTAAACAAATATTTAAGGAAAAAGCAGGCTGCCTGAAAAAATTTTCAGGCAGCCTGCTGCGTACAGAAAATTAAAACAGTTTAAATTTTGGCCGCAAAGTAATGCAAAGTGCGAATCAATTGATTTACATAAGACATTTCATTGTCGTACCAAGCTACGGTTTTCACCAGTTGCTTGCCGTCCACGTCCAATACACGGGTTTGGGTAGCATCAAACAGCGAGCCAAATTCCATGCCGACAATGTCGGAAGACACCAGCTCTTCTTCGGTGTAGCCGAACGATTCGTTGGCGGCGGCTTTCATGGCAGCGTTTACTTCTTCTTTGCTGACGGGTTTTTCCAATACGCACACCAATTCGGTCAGCGAGCCGGTGGCCACGGGTACGCGTTGTGCCACGCCGTCCAGTTTGCCTTTCAGTTCGGGAATTACCAAGCCGATAGCTTTGGCCGCGCCGGTGCTGTTGGGTACGATATTGGCGGCAGCAGCGCGGGCGCGGCGTTTATCGCCTTTGCGGTGGGGTGCGTCCAAAGTGTTTTGGTCGCCGGTGTAGGCGTGGATGGTGGTCATCAGGCCTTGCACGATGCCGAACTGTTTTTGCAGCACGGCAGCCATCGGTGCCAAGCAGTTGGTGGTGCAGGAAGCGGCGGAAATCACGGTTTCGCTGCCGTCCAAGATGTCTTGGTTAACGTTAAACACAACGGTTTTAACGTCGTTGCCGCCCGGAGCGGAAATCACCACTTTGCGTGCGCCGGCACGGATATGGGCTTCGGCTTTGTCTTTGCTGGCAAAAAAGCCGGTGCATTCCAATACTACGTCTACGCCCAACTCGCCCCAAGGCAGTTCTTCGGGATTGGGTTTGGCAAACACTTTGATGGACTTGCCGTTTACGACGATGCTGTCGTCTTTCAGCTCGACCGTGCCTTGGAAACGGCCTTGGGTGGTGTCGTATTTAAACAGGTGCGCGAGCATGTCGGCGGGGGTCAGGTCGTTTACCGCCACGACTTCTACGTCGGCGGTGTTGATGATTTGGCGCAGGGCCAAGCGTCCGATGCGGCCGAAGCCGTTGATGGCGACTTTTACGCTCATGGGGATACTCCATAAAACGGGTTGCGGAAAGGTGTTATTTTCCCACAAAACGCAGGGCTTGGCTTGGTTTGCGGGGGAATTTTTTCAAACGGTTTTCAGGCAGCCTGAAAGGTTTTATCATAGCCGTTCCTTTGTGCCGCTTGAAAGCATCATCCATGAAACAGCGTACCTTATCCCGCCCCGTCAGCGTAACCGGCGTCGGCCTGCACTCGGGCGAACGGGTTGCCCTGACCCTGCACCCCGCCCCCGATAATCACGGCATCGCCTTCCGCCGTACCGATTTGTCGGGCGAAGCGGGCGATATTATCCGCCTTAACCCCTATCTGATTAACGACACGCGCCTATCGTCCACCGTGGTAACCGAACATGGCACCCGCGTCGGCACGATTGAACACATTATGTCGGCTTTGGCCGCCTATGGTGTGGACAATGTTTTGATTGAGCTGAATGCACCCGAAATCCCGATTATGGACGGCTCCAGCCTGCCGTTTATTTTTCTGTTGCAGGACGCAGGCATCCGCGAACAGGACGCCGACAAGCGTTTTTTACGCATTCTGAAACCGGTGGAAGTGCGCCAGCCCGACAAATGGGTGCGTTTCAGCCCGTATGACGGCTTTAAAGTGCGTCTGACCATTGATTTTGACCACCCGGTGTTTAACCGCAGCAGCCCCGTATTTGAAATTGATTTTGCCGGACAAAACTATATTGAAGAAATCGCCCGCGCCCGTACTTTCGGCTTTATGCAGGAAGTGGAAATGATGCGGACCAATAACTTGGGTTTGGGCGGCAATCTGTCTAATGCGATTGTGATTGACGACACCGATGTGCTCAATCCGGACGGCCTGCGTTATCCCGACGAGTTTGTGCGCCACAAAATTTTGGACGCCATCGGCGATTTGTATATTGTCGGTCACCCGATTATCGGCGCGTTTGAGGGCTATAAATCCGGCCACGCGATTAATAACGCCTTGTTGCGTGCCATTTTGGCGGACGAAAGCAGCTACGAATGGGTCAGCTTTCCCGAAGGCGACGGGCTGCCTGAAGCCTTTTGCGGCGTGGAAACACTTCAGGCTGCCTGAATAATTTAAAACACAATTAAAGGAAAAACCATGTCTTTACGCTCCTATTTAGACAGTTTCCCGCAAATTGCGGACGGCTGCTACATTGATGAAGCCGCCGTCATTATCGGTGACGTTGTGGTGGGCGGCCGCTCGTCCGTGTGGCCGTGCGCGGTCATACGCGGCGACGTAAACAGCGTGCGCATCGGCAAGCGCAGCAATATCCAAGACGGCGCAGTATTACACGTTTCCCACAAAACCGAGGCCAAGCCCGAAGGTTCACCGCTGACGGTGGGCGATGACGTAACGGTCGGACACCGCGCCGTTCTGCACGGCTGCACGGTGGGCAACCGCGTATTAATCGGTTCGGGCAGCGTAGTTTTGGATGATGCCGTGATTGAAGACGATGTGATGATTGCCGCAGGCAGCCTGATACCGCCGCGCAAACGTCTGGAAAGCGGTTGGCTGTATAAAGGCGCACCTGCCGTACAAGTACGCCGCCTGAACGGCGACGAACTGGAAAACCTGCGCGACTCGGCCGCCCATTATGTTTTACTGGCCGGACATTATAGCCGTTAAACGGGCGGTCGGTTGCAACAAATATGCTAAAATGTTAGTGTTTGTAAGGGTTATCAAATTTTTGTATATCCTGATGCCGTCAAACCCAACCTTTATTTCATTGAAGGAACGCAAAATGAAAAAATATTTAGCCCTGCTCATTTCCTCATTGGCTTTAGTTGCCTGTTCTGACAAATCCTCAAAACAGAATGCCGACTCAGCCGCACCGGCTACTGCATCGGCATCTGCCAACTCAAGCAGTATCGGCAAAATCAATCCCGATTGGCCGACCTATACCGTCGGTTCGGAATTGAGCTATCCCCCGTTCCAATTTATCAAAGACGCACAGGGCGGTGTGGACGGTTTTGAAATGGAACTGCTGCAAAAAATTGCCGAAGCAGAAAAATTCAATATCCAAATTATCAATACACCGCGCAATTCCTCTTATCAAACGCTGAATAACGGCGAACGCGACATTTGGGCCTCCGCATTCTCCATCAATCCCGAAACCGAAGCCAAAGCCGAATTAAGCAAACCGTTTTTGGATTTTGAATTTACGATTTATGTTTTGGATAATGAAGAAAATAACCGTACTTTGCTGACCCCTGCCTCATTTAAAGGCAAAACCATTTCGGTCAGCAAATTCAGCAAATACGCTACGGAAGCGGCAACCAAGCTGACCGAGTCGCCCAAAAATGTCATTGCCTCGCCCAGCCTGTTTCTGGCTTTAAAAGAAGTGTATCTGAAACGTGCCGACGGCGTCTTGAGCGACAGCCGCGTTTTGGCCTACTACAAACTGCGCAATCCTGAAATTAAAACCCGCAGCATTCCTCTGGGCGATCCGCCCAAACAACTGGTCTTTTTAACTAAAAAAGGACGTAAAGACCTGACCGCCAAACTGAACCATGGCTTGGATAAAGTAAAAGCCGACGGAACTTATGCCAAACTGATGGAAAAATGGTTTGGTGAGAAATAAGTCCGCCTAAAACTCATTAATGCCCGTGTCGGTAAAACACGGGCATTTCTTTATTTATCGGCACAAGGCATCCCTAGATTGCCGTTTGAATCACGTTTATGTGGTACACCATTCCTCCGCTTCGCCTGCCTGCGCCAACTGATTGGCTTTCAACAGCCATTCATCGCACAGCACCGCTTCGGTCTGCCCGTCCGCCACTTTTTCACGCGCCAGCAGCAGCGTGTGCGGAAAATAAGCGCGGACTTGTTCATAGTCGTGCAGCACGGCAATCACCGCCCGTCCGGCCTGATTTTCCTGCCGCAGCAAGTCCAGCAGGGCATAAGTGGTTTTCGCGTCCACCGCATTAAACGGCTCATCCAGCAGCAAAAACTTGGCTTCCTGCACCAGCATCCGCGCCAGCAGCACACGCTGAAACTGGCCGTTGGACAGCTCGCCAATCATGCGTTCGGCAAAACCGGCCATGCCCACCCGTTGTAGGGCGGCGTGTACCCGTTGCCGCTGCGCCGCCGACACGCGCCCAAAAAAGCCGATTTCATACCACAGCCCCAAGGCCGCCAGTTCAAACACGGTCATCGGCTGGCTACGGTCAATATCCGACTGCTGCGGCAAATAGGCAATATCGGCACGTGACAGGTTCTGCCAATGCACCGTGCCGGTCTGACAGCGCAACAGCCGCATTATGGTTTTGAGCAGAGTGGACTTACCCGCGCCGTTAGGCCCGAACACGGCATACATGCAGCCTGCGTCAAAACGTGCTGCCACATGATGCACCGCCGCCCGTCCGCGGTAGCTGACGGTTACGTTGTCCGCCACAATCGCCGCCTGCGTCATACGTCTGCCGCCCAAAAATAAACGCCCCACAACAGGGCAATCACACCGGCCGCCAGCAGCAGTCGCTGCCACAAGCCGCTTAACAATAGGGAAAATTTCATTACCAAATTCCTTTTCAGGCTGCCTGAAAACTGAAAAACGCTATTGTATAACATTTGCCTGTTCACCGTTGTTGCTTTACGCCAATCCTATTTTTGCAACATAAAAAACCGTCCGAACACAAGGTTCGGACGGCTGCTTAAAGCAATACGGCGATTACTTATTCAATTCCGCACGCAGTTTTTTGGTTACTTCCATCATCACTTCCAACTGCTCGGTGGTTTCTTTCCAACCGCGTGTTTTCAAACCGCAATCGGGGTTCACCCACAAACGCTCAACCGGCACAACTTCCATCGCTTTACGCAACAGATGTTCAATTTCGGCGGCAGTCGGCACGCGCGGGCTGTGAATGTCGTACACGCCCGGACCGATGTCGTTGGGGTATTTGAAATCGCCAAACGCGGTCAGCAGTTCCATATCGGAACGCGAAGTTTCAATGGTAATCACGTCCGCATCCATGCTGGCAATCGCAGGCAGAATGTCGTTGAACTCGGAATAACACATATGAGTGTGGATTTGCGTGCTGTCTTCCGCGCCGGTGCTGGACAAGCGGAAGGCTTCACATGCCCAAGCCAAGTACTCGTCCCATTGCGCTTTTTTCAGCGGCATGGCTTCGCGGATGGCAGGTTCGTCAATCTGAATCACTTTGATGCCGGCTTTTTCCAAATCCAGCACTTCATCGTTTAAGGCCAAAGCGATTTGTTTGGCGACCACGCTCAAAGGAATATCATCGCGCACAAACGACCATTTGAACATGGTAACAGGGCCGGTCAGCATGCCTTTCATCGGGCGTTTGGTCAGGGTTTGCGCGTATTGCGACCAGTAAACAGTCATCGGCTCGGGGCGGGAAACGTCACCGAAAATAATCGGCGGTTTCACACAGCGGCTGCCATAGCTTTGTACCCAACCGAATTGGCTGAAGCAGTAGCCTGCCAGTTGTTCGCCGAAGTATTCCACCATATCGTTGCGCTCGGCTTCGCCGTGAACGGGCACGTCCAACTCCAGTTTTTCTTGTACTTCAACGCAGTAGGCGATTTCTTTTTTCATCGCCGCATCGTAATCGGCAGTGGACAACTCGCCTTTTTTGAAGGCGGCGCGCGCTTGGCGGATTTCGGTGGTTTGCGGGAACGAGCCGATGGTGGTGGTGGGCAATACGGGCAGGTTCATCCAAGCCTGTTGCGCTTTGATGCGCTCGGCAAACGGTGATTTGCGTTGGTCGGCACCTTCGGGCAGATTGGCCACACGGGCTTTAACGGCATCGTTGTGGATTTTTTTGTTGGTGGCGCGGTCGGCAGCGGCTGCATCGGAAGCGGCAATGGCTTCTTTTACGCTGTCTTTGCCGTGTGCCAAGGCTTGTTTCACTACGCCCAGTTCAACCAGTTTTTGGGCGGCGAAAGCCATCCAGTTTTTGATTTCGGCATCGAGTTTTTCTTCTACGGCCAAGTCTTGCGGGCTGTGCAGCAGCGAGCAGCTCGGTGCGATCCACAGGTTGTTGCCCAGTTTGTCTTGAACGGGTTTCAGGGTGTCGATCACTTTGCTCAAGTTGGCGCGCCATACGTTGCGGCCGTCGATCAGGCCGACCGACAATACTTTGTTTTCCGGCCATGCGTCGGCAAACACGGAGAGTTGCTCGGGTGCGCGCACGCAGTCGATGTGTACGCCGTGAACGGGCAGGGCTTTGAGCAGGTTGAGGTGTTCGGCGGCAGAGGCGAAGTAGGTGCCGATGATGATGCGCACGCCGGTGTTGGCAAATTCTTTGTAAGCGGTTTCAACGGCTTTGATCCAGTTGGCATCGGCGTCGGCAGAGAGAATCGGCTCGTCGATCTGAATCCAATCTACGCCTTCGGCGGCCAGTTCGCGCAGCAGTTGTGCGTAAGCGGGCAGCAGCTTGGGCAGCAGGCTGATGCGTTTGAAGTTGTCGTCTTTGGCTTTGCCCAACCACAGCAGGGTAACGGGGCCGACCAGAGTGGGCTTGATGTCGTGGCCTTGTGCTTTGGCTTCTTTGATTTGGGCAATCAGGTTTTGTGCGTTTACCGAAAACTCGGTGTCGGCGTGCCATTCGGGAACGATATAGTGGTAGTTGGTGTCAAACCATTTGGTCATTTCCATGGCAAACTGGGTGGCATTGCCGCGCGCCAGTTGGAAATATTCGGGCAGGGTCAGCTTGGCGGGGTCAAAACCGAAACGTTTGGGAATCGCGCCCAAGGTGCACAGCAGGTCTAACACATGGTCGTAGAAAGAAAAGTCGCCAACCGGCAGCAAATCGGCACCGGCAGCTTTTTGGGTCGCCCAGTTTTGACGGCGGATGTCGGCGGCAACGGCTTGCAGTTCGTCTTCGCTTTTCGCGCCTTTCCAAAAGGCTTCTACGGCAAATTTCAGCTCGCGTTTTGCGCCGATGCGCGGGTAACCGGACAGGTGAAAAGTGTTCATTATGTTAAAAACTCCAAAGAAAAGTAGGCTGTCGTAAAGAAGGGGCGATATTCGCATGTTTCGCCGTATTTGGCAAACGGCAGTCATCACTTGAAATACAATCCTTACACCGCCCCCGTGTCTGAACGGGAAACAAGGTGTAAAACGTTGCAGGCTGCCTGAAAATGCCCAACCTTGTCAGAACAGAAACCATCTGTAATAATCAGCCCACTTTGCAGGAGAGACCGCATTTCAGGCAGCCTGAAATACGCGGCACCGAAGGCGCAGATACCCTTAAATCGCTCAGGTAAACGGACTGCAAGCATCAACAACATCTGGAGAGCGGCGCACACATGCGCCCACCGAAGGGGCGAAGGCAGCCGCACGGCCGCCGAAAATCTCAGGTAAACGGACAGATAGGGCGGCGCACACATGCGCCTTTTTGCCTATTCACGGAGACCGCTATGACTGCCCCCAAAACCACCCCCTTTAACCAAGCCCACAAAGACGCAGGCGGCAAACTCGTTGATTTTGCCGGCTGGGAATTGCCCGTCAATTACGGTTCGCAAATCCAAGAACACGAAGCCGTGCGTACCGATGCAGGCATGTTTGACGTATCGCATATGCTGGTGTCGGACGTGCGTGGCGAACGCGCCCGCGACTTTTTCCGCAAACTGCTGGCAAACGATGTCGCCAAACTGTCTTTTATCGGTAAAGCCCTGTATTCCGCCATGTTAAACGAGCAAGGCGGCGTGATGGACGACCTGATTGTTTACCGCGCCAACGAAGCCGAAACCCAATACCGCATTGTGTCCAACGCCGCCACCCGCGAAAAAGACTTGGCGCAGTTTAACCAAATCGGCGCAGCATTTGGTGTAGAAATCACCCCGCGTTATGATTTGGCGATGCTGGCCGTGCAAGGTCCGAAAGCCGTAGAAAAACTGTTGTCCGTTAAACCCGAATGGGCCGATACCGTAAACGGCTTGGCTGTGTTCCAAGGCGCAGATTTAGGCAATGACTGGTTTGTTGCCCGCACCGGCTACACCGGCGAAGAAGGCGTAGAAGTGATTTTGCCCGCCACCGAAGCCAACGGCTTTTTTGCCGCCCTGCGTGAAGCAGGCGTACAACCCTGCGGCTTGGGCGCGCGCGACACCCTGCGTATGGAAGCAGGCATGAATTTGTACGGACACGATATGGACGAAGAAACCGGCCCGTTGCTGGCAGGCATGGGCTGGACAGTGGATTTAAAAGACGAAAACCGCGACTTTATCGGCAAAACCGCTTTACTGGCATTGAAAAACGCAGGTGTGGATGTCAAACAGGTTGGTTTGCTGCTGGAAACGCGCGGCGTTTTGCGCGAAGGCATGGAAGTTGTGACCGCGCATGGCAAAGGCGTGATTACCAGCGGTACGTTTTCGCCCAGCCTGAAACAGTCCATCGCCATTGCCCGCGTGCCAAAAGAAACAGGCGATACCGCACAAGTGGATATTCGCGGTACGCTGACCGATGTACGCGTGTTGAAACTGCCGTTTGTGCGTAACGGCAAAAAGCAGTTTGACTGATGTTTCAGGCAGCCTGAAAACAGTAGCTTGGGTTACGGCTATGCTTCATCCAAGTCAATATAAATACTGATTTCAGGCTGCCTGAAAAACAATAACCTTGGAGTAGATAAGCAATGAACTTATTTCGCCGTTTAACCGCCGCCTTGTTTTGTATTGCTGCCGTGCTGGTGTCGTCCTGTTCCGAGCCGCAGCCGAAGCGCGAAACGAAACAAGCCCAAGCGGATACGTCGCTGCCTGAATACACCGTGCTGACCGATGCCACCTATCCGCCGTTTGAGTTTTACGACCAGCACGGCGATATTCTCGGCTTGGATGTGGACTTGCTCAATGCCATTGCCGCCGACCAAGGCTTCCGTTTAACCTTCCGCCACCAAAATTGGGACGACTTTTTCCAAGTGTTTCAAACCTCCCAAGCCGATATTGCCGCCGCCGCACTAACCATTGAAGAAGCGGTAGAACACGGCAGCATCAGCAGCCCTTATTACGACTCGCCCTACCGCATTGCCGCCATCAAGCCCGAAATCTTGAGTGACCGGCTGTGGAAAAACAAAATGATTGCCGTCCCCGTCAACGACGACACCGGCGAATACATCCAAGAACAATACGGGCTGGGGCGCAAACAGCTGAAACAAACCGACACCCTGTATCTGGCATTAACCGCCGTGGCGCGCGGCGAAGCGGAAGCGGCGGCAGGCGATTCCACCGTCATGCGCTACTATATGAACAGCCCCACCTTTAAAAACAACGGCTATCAATTTGCCAGCGAGATTTTTCTTAATAATACGGCCGAATCCACCAATATGGTTTTTCTGGTACGCAAAGACCGTACCGAATTATTGGAAAAAATTAACAAAGGTTTGGAAAACCTAAAGAAAAACGGAAAATACAAAACCATCCTGCAAAAATGGCGGCAGGAAGAATAACCGCCACCCGTTTCAGGCTGCCTGAAACACCTTTCCAACTACAAGGAGCTTTACCGTGAAAACCTTATCCCACTATATCAACGGCACATTTGAAACCGCCTTTAACGGCAGCTATACCGATGTGCTGAATCCCGCCACCGAAGCCGTGATTGCGCGTGCGCCCGACGGCAGCCGCGAAGACGTGGCACGTGCCGTGGCCGCCGCCCGTGCCGCACAGCCTGCTTGGGAGCGTCTGCCTGCGGTGGAACGCGGTGCGTATCTGCGCCGTATTGCCGCCGGTATCCGCGAACGCGCCGACGAACTGACCGACACCATTGTGGCCGAAGGCGGCAAAACCCGTGATTTGGCGCGGATTGAAGTGCTGTTTACCGCCGATTATTTGGATTATCAGGCCGAATGGGCGCGCCGCTACGAAGGCGAAATTATCCAAAGCGACCGTCCGCGTGAAAATATCCTGCTGTTCAAACGCCCATTGGGCGTGATTGGCGGCATTTTGCCGTGGAATTTCCCGTTTTTCCTGATTGCGCGGAAAATGGGCCCTGCTTTGGTAACGGGCAACACCATTGTGATTAAGCCCAGCAATATCACGCCGATTAACTGCCAGATTTTCTGCGAAATTGCCGATGCGGTCGGGCTGCCTGAAGGCGTGTTTAACGTGGTGATGGGCGGCGACGAAGCCGGTGCGGCGGTAGCGGAAAGTCCGCAGATTGATATGGTCAGCCTGACCGGTTCGGTGGAAGCAGGGCGCAAAGTGATGGCCGCCGCCGCGCCCAACATTACTAAAGTTTCGCTGGAATTGGGCGGCAAAGCCCCTGCGCTGGTGTTGAAAGATGCCGACTTGGATTTGGCGGTGCAAGCGATTTTGGCTTCGAGGGTGGGCAATACCGGCCAGATTTGCAACTGCGCCGAGCGCGTGTATGTACACCGCAGCCTGAAAGATGCGTTTGTAGAAAAAATGACCGCCGCCATGCAGTCGGTGCGTTACGGCAACCCTGCCGAAGCCGAAGCAGGCGCGTTGGAAATGGGCCCGCTGATTGAAGCGCGTGCCGCCGAATCGGTGGCCGCCAAAGTCGCCCGTGCGGTGGAGCAGGGCGCAACGCTGGTGTGCGGCGGTAAACGTGCCACAGGAAAAGGCTATTTCTTTGAGCCGACCCTGCTGACGGACGTACACAACGGCATGGACATTATGCGCGAAGAAACCTTCGGGCCGGTGCTGCCGGTGGCGGTGTTTGACGAATTGGACGAAGCGGTCGAACTGGCCAATGATTGCGCCTTCGGCCTGACCAGCTCGGTGTACACCAATAATCTGAACGAGGCGTTTTACGTTATCCGCCGCCTGCAGTTCGGCGAAACCTATGTCAACCGCGAAAACTTTGAAGCCATGCAGGGCTTCCATGCCGGTTGGAAGCAATCGGGCTTGGGCGGTGCCGACGGCAAACACGGTTTGGAAGAGTTTTTGCAAACGCAGGTGGTGTATTTGGAAACTGCTATTTAATCAATGGAATTTGACAAAATTCCAGCGGCCTATCTGTTTTTGTATGTGTTTTTTATCGTGTTGGGCGTGTGCCTGAATGCGGATTTGCGCTTTGAAACGGATTGGCCGCTCAGAAAAATATTTTTGTTTGCGGCAGCCGTCGGCATCATCTTGATGCTGTTGCGCCTATTGCGCCTGATTTAGGCTAAAATTAAGGGTTTTCAGGCTGCCTGAAACCGTTTTTCCCCAACTTTTCCCACTTACGGAGAACAAACCATGAGCAATATTCCTGCTGATTTGAAATACGTTGCCAGTCACGAATGGCTGCGTGCCGAAGCGGACGGCAGCGTAACCGTCGGCATTACCGAACACGCGCAAGAGCTGCTGGGCGACATCGTTTTTGTCGAGCTGCCCGAAGTGGGCGCAGTGTTTGCCGCCGAAGACAACGCCGGTGCGGTGGAGTCGGTTAAAGCCGCATCCGATGTGTACGCGCCCATTGCCGGCGAAGTGGTGGCGGTAAACGAAGCCTTGGTGGACGCACCCGACACCGTCAACAGCGACCCCTACGGCGCAGGCTGGTTCTTTAAAATCAAACCGGCCGATGCCGCCGCTTTAGACGGCCTGTTAAGTGCGGAACAATACGCCGTCGAAATCGGCTAATCTGCAAGTTATCCACAACTAGGCAGCCTGAAAACGTGATTGCGTTTTCAGGCTGCCTGCGTTTTAAACGTGATAATTGCCGGAAGCGGTATCGCCGCCGCTGCCGGTCCAGTTGGTGTGGAAAAACTCACCGCGTGGACGGTCAGTGCGTTCATAGGTGTGTGCGCCGAAATAGTCGCGCTGTGCCTGCAACAGGTTGGCGGGCAGGCGTGCGCTGCTGTAACCGTCCAAAAAGCTCAATGCGGCGGCGGTACAGGGCATGGGAATGCCGTTTTCCAAGGATTTGGCCGCCACTTTGCGCCATGCAGGCAGGGCGTTTTGCAGGATTTGACGGAAATAGGGGTCAAAGCCCAAAAACGGCAAATCGGGGTCGGCGGCAAAAGCATCGCGGATATTGCCCAAAAAGACGCTGCGGATAATGCAGCCTTCGCGCCACAGCAAGGCGGTGTTGCCGTAGTTTAAATGCCAGTTGAAGGTATTGCTGGCTTCGCGCATCAGCATAAAGCCCTGTGCATAAGAAATAATTTTGGACGCCAACAGCGATAGGCGCAGGGCTTCCAGCCATTGTTCGCGGTCGCCTTCCACACGGGTTACACCGTGCGGAAACAGCGTGGCTGCCTGAACACGTTGTTCTTTTAGAGCCGACACGCAACGGGCAAATACGGCTTCGGAAATCAGGGTTAACGGAATGCCCATATCCAAGGCGTTGATGCCCGTCCATTTGCCCGTGCCTTTTTGTCCGGCGGTGTCCAGAATGTTTTCCACCAAGGGCGTACCGTCTGTATCCGGGTAGGCGAGAATATCGGCGGTAATGCCGATTAGGTAGGAATTGAGTTCGGTTTGCTGCCAAGCGGCAAAGGTGTCGTGCATTTCGGCGTGGCTCATGCCCAAGCCGTCTTTCATAAACTGGTAGGCTTCGCAAATCAGCTGCATATCACCGTATTCAATGCCGTTGTGCACCATTTTGACAAAGTGGCCGGCACCGTCGTCGCCCACCCAGTCGCAACAGGGTTCGCCGTCAGGGGTTTTGGCGGCAATGGCCTGTAAGATGGGTTTAACCGCTTCCCAGCCGTCACGGTTGCCGCCCGGCATAATGGACGGCCCGTTACGCGCCCCTTCTTCGCCGCCGGAAACGCCTGCGCCGATAAAACAGATGCCGCGTTCGCGCAAGGCGGCCACGCGGCGGTTGGTGTCGGGATAGTTGGCGTTGCCGCCGTCAATAATGATGTCGCCTGCTTCCAGCAGCGGCAGCAGTTGGGTGATAAAGTCGTCCACCACGCTGCCTGCGCGTACCATCAGCATAATTTTACGCGGCCGTTTCAGGCTGCCGACCAGTTCTTGCAGGGAATAGGCACCGGTAATGTCTGTGCCTTTGGCTGCGCCGTTTAGGAATTCGTCCACTTTGGACACGGTGCGGTTAAACGCCACCACTTTGAATCCCTTGTCGTTCATGTTCAGAATCAGGTTTTGACCCATTACGGCCAAACCGATTACGCCGATATCGCCTTTCATAAAATTCCTTTTCAGTATAGAAACTGCTGTGTACGGATGTACTTTGTATGCAGCCCCGTAGATTGTGAAGCAAAGGCCGCTACTTTAAACCTTGTTGCCGTTTTGGACAAATGCTTTAGTTGCCTACACTAAAAACAAAAATTAAACATTATATAAATTGATTTTGATGATGAGGGATTGAAAAATCTGTGGATAAGTGTTTTTTATTTTATCTTATCAATATTTTGTATTGTGGATAAGGCTGTGGAAAACCTGTGGATTGTTTGTGGATAAGATGGGATAACTTTGTGGATAAAATTTGTACTGTGGATAAGCGGGATTTTATCCACAACTTATCCACAAAGTTATCCACAGGTTTTCGGTGTTTCCCCCGCACAATCTGCGGTACAATCCGCACCGTTTCAGGCTGCCTGAAACCCCGATTTCTGTTCACAAAGGAAGCCCCCCATGACCTTCAACGACCTGTTCCACTCCGCCGAATTTGCCGGACGCCACATCAGCTTTGCCGACCAAGCCGCCCTGTTGGCCGCTTTGGGCGAAAGCGATATGGATAGCTTTATCGCCAACACCGTGCCGCAAAGCGTGCGCATGCCGCAAGCCGAGCTGGATTTGCCCGACGGCATCAGCGAAGCCGACGCCCTGTCGCGCCTGAAAAATCTGGCCGCCAAAAACCAAATCCGCAAAAGCTATATCGGTTTGGGCTACTACCCCACCCGTCTGCCCAATGTGATTTTGCGCAATGTCTTGGAAAACCCCGGCTGGTACACCGCCTACACCCCCTATCAGGCCGAAATCGCGCAAGGACGTTTGGAAGCCCTGCTTAATTTCCAACAGATGTGTATCGACTTGAGCGGCCACGAACTGGCGGGCGCGTCGCTGTTGGACGAAGCCACCGCCGCCGCCGAAGCGATGGCGATGGCCAAACGCGTCAGCAAAGTCAAAAGCGAACGCTTTTTTGTGGACGAGCGCGTGTTGCCGCAAACCTTGGACGTGATGCGTACCCGTGCCAAATATTTCGGTTTTGAACTGGTGGTGGGCGGTTTCGACACCACCAAACAGGGCGGCTTTTTCGGCGCATTGTTCCAATATGTCGGTAAAGATGGCGATGTGGCCGATTTGCGCGACGTGATTGCCGCCGTCAAAGCCGAAGGCGCAGTGGTGGCGGTGGCGGCCGACGTGATGAGTTTGGTGCTGCTGAAATCGCCTGCCGAATTGGGCGCGGACATTGCCTTGGGCAATACCCAGCGTTTCGGCGTACCGATGGGCTTCGGCGGCCCGCACGCGGCGTTTTTTACTTTCCAAGACAAAGACAAACGCTCCGCCCCCGGCCGTATTATCGGCGTGTCGCAGGACGCGGCCGGCAAACCGGCATTGCGTATGGCCTTGCAAACGCGCGAACAGCATATCCGCCGCGAAAAAGCCAACTCCAATATCTGTACCTCGCAGGTTTTGCTGGCGAATTTGGCCGGCATGTATGCCGTTTACCACGGCCCCGAAGGCGTAAAACGCATTGCCACACGCATTCACGCTTTGGCTTCCGCCTTTGCCGATGCCGTTTCAGGCAGCCTGAAAGTGGTACACGACACCTTTTTTGACACCGTAGCGGTGGATTGCGGCAGCGCACAGCAGGCCGACAGCATTTACCAAAACGCCCTGAACGAAGGCTACAACCTGCGCCGCATCGGCGACAGCGTGTTGGCGGCCGCTTTCCACGAAGAAAGTTCCGCACAAGACTTTGCCGATTTGGTGCGGCTGTTTACCGGTAAAGCCGCCGAACTGCCGTCTGCGCCCGCGTTCAGGCTGCCTGAAACGCTGCTGCGCCAAGACCAAATCCTGCAACACCCCGTGTTCAACCGCTATCACACCGAACACGAAATGCTGCGCTACCTGAAAAAACTGGAAGAACGCGATTTGGCGATGAACCGCAGCATGATTTCGCTGGGCAGCTGCACCATGAAGCTGAACGCCACCGCACAAATGCTGCCCGTTACTTGGGCGGAGTTTGCCCATATCCACCCGTTTGCCCCGCGCGAACAGGTGCAAGGCTATTTGGACATGATTGGCGGCCTGCAAAACCAACTGAAAGCCATTACCGGTTTTGACGAAATCTGCATCCAGCCCAACTCCGGCGCACAAGGCGAATACACCGGCCTGCTGTCCATCCGCCGCTTCCACGAAGCCAACGGCCAAGCAGAACGCAACATTTGCCTGATTCCCCGTTCCGCGCACGGCACCAACCCTGCCACCGCGCAAATGCTGGGCATGAAAGTGGTAGCGGTGGACACCGACGAACAGGGCAACGTCAATATCGCCGACCTGCAAGCCAAAGCCGAACAGTACCGCGAACAACTGGGTGCGCTGATGATTACCTACCCGTCCACCCACGGCGTATATGAAGAAGGCATCCGCGACATCTGCCGCATCATTCACGACAACGGCGGCCAAGTGTATATGGACGGCGCCAATATGAACGCCCAAGTCGGACTGATGCAGCCTGCCGAAGTGGGCGCAGACGTGCTGCACATGAACCTGCACAAAACCTTCTGCATTCCGCACGGCGGCGGCGGCCCCGGTATGGGCCCCATCGGCCTGAAAGCCCACCTTGCCCCGTTTGCCCCCAGCCACAGCGTCGCCCCTGTGGACGGCGCATCGGCCGGTATGAGCGCAGTTTCCGCTGCTCCTTACGGTTCGGCCGGTATTCTGCCGATTACTTGGATGTACATCACCCTGATGGGCAAACGCGGCCTGCGTCAGGCCACCGAAGCCGCGCTGTTAAACGCCAACTATGTCGCCAAACAGCTTTCGGACGATTACCCCGTGCTGTACACCGGCAAAAACGGCCGTGTGGCGCACGAGTGCATTATTGACCTGCGTCCGCTGAAAGCCGAAAGCGGCGTAACCGAAGTGGATATTGCCAAACGCTTGATGGACTACGGTTTCCACGCTCCGACCATGTCTTTCCCCGTCGCCGGTACGCTGATGATTGAGCCGACCGAAAGCGAAAGCAAAGCCGAGTTGGACCGTTTTATCGCTGCCATGAAGCAGATTAAGCAGGAAGCCTTGAACGTGCAGAACGGCGTTTGGCCGAAAGACGACAATCCGCTTGCCAATGCGCCGCACACCGCCGCCGAGCTGGCCGCCACCGAATGGACGCACCCGTATTCGCGTGAAGAAGCGGTGTATCCGCTGGCGTATGTGCGCGACAATAAATTCTTCCCGTCCGTAAAACGGGTGGATGATGTGTATGGTGATCGGAATTTGGTGTGCAGCTGCCCGCCGATGGAAGATTATAGCTAATCCACTTTGAAACCCTTACCGCGTTGGCTCGTCTTGCCGTACTTTTGTACTGTCTACGGCTCGCCGCCTTGTAACGGTTTCAAATTGAATCGCTAAATGTTTAATGCTTGATTAAACGGTAAAAGAAAACCGTGCCGCAGGATTTGCGGCACGGTTTTTAGCGTTTCAGGCTGCCTGCTTACGCTTCGTCGAACCAAATATCCTGATAAGCCGCATAGCTGCACAGCACCGTCCATACTTGCAACAAGCCGCCTATCAGTGTTAATACCAGCGACAGCAGCACTATGCCCGAGCCTGTCGGGATATGCGCCATCGGGAAAACAATCAAAGCGGCAACCGCCATATAACCCATAAAGAACAATAGCATTGGCAGGAAGTTGAACACCACTGTTTCCACGCTGAATAAAATGCTGCGTAATATTCCCTCGCCTTGTACAAAGATAAATACCGGCACAAACCAAAGCATCGTAAAACTTACCGCCAGCAGCAGCCACCAACCGGTCATATGTTCGCCTTCACACCTCATGATTGTGTCACTGCAACCCGTCCAAATAATCCAGCCAATCAATAATAAAACCGGCAGACAGCACACTAAACCGAGCGCGCCGCCATTATCACTGTCCCACATTTCCTGATGAGCCGCCCGCAGATAACGCAGGCTTGGCGGCTGTTGCCGGTGAACCTGCATCCACACCGTATAAAACAAACTGTATTGCGATATCACCAGTATCAAAACAAAAAACGCACCCCCTCTTGGGCCTACGGTGAACAATAAGCCCCAAAATATCAATATCTGTATGGCTGCCACCGTTACGCCCATCAGCAGCCAGTTCCACCAATATTCGCGGAACAACGTCCAAGCGCTGCCCAGCCATAAGACCGCATTTCCCAAAGGGCGTGATGCTGCTCTAAAACGCAGGCGTTCGGAGTAAAAGCGCAGCGCTTCCTGTTCCATATCAATGTTCATATTTTCATAGAGCCTTCTTTCATACATCTCATCCAAATCTTTCATCATGCCCTCCTGATTGAAATAATCACAACCCATTTCATCATATCGGAAAAATGCGGCTGCCTGAAAACAGTTTTTCCGTTTTGCTATAATCTCATTCCATTATCTCCATACCACACACGGCCATGCACCAACCCGATTTATCCCAAGTTCTCGCCAAAGACCGCTACTTTCTACAACGCGCTTTCAGGCAGCCTGAGAAATACGGCGGCTTGAACAAAGTACGCGAAAAATACGCCAAATCACAACAAATTTACCAAAAACGCCTACAAAACCTACCCAAACCGCAGTTTGACGACAGCCTGCCCGTGCATGAAAAACGCACCGAAATCCGCGAAGCCATTGCCGCTCATCAAGTGACCATTATTTGCGGCGAAACGGGTTCGGGCAAAACCACGCAGCTGCCGAAAATCTGCTTAGAATTGGGGCGCGGCGCGGCGGGTTTAATCGGGCATACCCAACCGCGCCGTTTGGCGGCGCGTTCTGTGGCGGAACGCATTGCCGAAGAATTAGGGCAAAGCATCGGGCAAGCCGTTGGTTATAAAGTGCGTTTTACTGACCACACCGCACGCGATGCCAGCATCAAACTGATGACGGATGGCATTTTGCTGGCGGAAACCCAGACCGACCATTTTCTTACCGCTTACGACACCATTATTATTGACGAAGCGCACGAGCGCAGCCTGAATATTGATTTCCTACTCGGTTATCTGAAGCAAATTCTGCCGCAGCGACCTGATTTAAAATTGATTATTACATCGGCGACCATTGATGCCGAGCGTTTTTCCCAACATTTTAACGGCGCACCCGTGATTGAAGTGAGCGGGCGCACCTATCCTGTGGACGTGCTGTATCGTCCCCTGCAGGCCGATGATGAAGACGAAGCAGAAATAGAAACCGCCGATGCCATTGTGGATGCGGCGGACGAACTGGCGCGTTTTGGCGCAGGCGATATTTTGGTTTTTCTACCGGGTGAGCGCGAAATCCGCGAAACCGCTGAAGCCTTACGCAAATCGCCCTTGCGTAAAAATGATGATATTTTACCGTTGTTTGCGCGACTTTCCGCACAAGAGCAGCATAAAATTTTCCATCCGCAGGGCGACACGCGCCGCATTATTCTTGCCACCAACGTCGCCGAAACCTCGCTAACCGTGCCGCGAATCCGCTATGTGATTGATACGGGTTTGGCGCGGGTGAAACGCTATTCGGCGCGGGCAAAAGTGGAGCAGTTGCACGTTGAAAAAATCTCGCAGGCAGCGGCGAGGCAACGCTCGGGGCGTTGCGGGCGCGTATCGGCTGGCGTGTGCATCCGTTTGTATTCGCAAGAAGATTTTGAACAACGCCCGCCGTTTACCGACCCCGAAATTATCCGCAGCAATTTAGCGGCGGTAATTTTGCGCATGGCGGCGCTGAAATTGGGCAATGTGGCGGCGTTTCCGTTTTTGGAAGCCCCCGACCAGCGTTATATCAACGATGGATTTCAAGTTTTACAAGAACTTGGCGCGGTAAACGACAAAAATCAATTAAGCAAAACAGGCGAGCAGATGTCGCGCCTGCCGATAGACCCGAAAATCTCGCGTATGCTGTTGGCGGCGCAAAAGCATGATTGCGTGGCGGAAATGCTGGTAATTGTGTCTGCCTTGTCGATTCAAGACCCGCGCGAGCGACCTTTGGAAGCGCGTGAAGCGGCGAATAAGGCGCACGAGCGGTTTGCCGATAAGCAGTCGGATTTTTTAAGTTATTTGAATATTTGGGACTCTTTCCAGCGCGAGCGCGATAAGGGCTTGACCAATAAGCAGTTGGTGCAATGGTGTCATCAGTATTTTTTATCACATTTGCGTATGCGCGAGTGGCGCGAATTGCATAAGCAACTGGCTGATATTGCGGTGGAAATGGGTTTGGTGGAAAAAGAACGCGCGTTCAGGCAGCCTGAAAAAGTGGCGCAACTGCAAGCCAGTGAAACGGCACAAGACCAAGATTTATCCGCCAAATTAAAACAAAAACAACTGGATAAAAAACAGCACCGCGCCCAAATCCGTGCCAAAAAAGCCGCAGGCTACGAACAAATCCACCGCGCTTTATTAACGGGCTTAATCGCCAACGTAGGCATGTTTCAACTCACGCAAGCTGACTTGCGAAGCGAAAATACTAACACCAATGCAAAAAGAACACAGAATTATTATACGGGCGCGCGCGGCAGCCATTTTTATTTGTTCCCCACGTCGTCTTTGTTTAAAGCCAAACCCAAATGGGTGATGGCGGCGGAACTGACTGAAACCACAAAACTTTATGCCCGTGATGTGGCGGAAATCAAGCCCGAATGGATTGAAGCAGAAGCACCGCATTTAGTGCGCTATCATTATTTTGAGCCGCATTGGGAACAAAAACGCGGCGAAGTGGTGGCGAGTGAGCGCGTAACCCTTTATGGTTTAACGGTTTTGCCGCGCCGTCCGATTGCTTATGGCAAGGTTGCGCCCGAAGAAGCACGGGAAATTTTTATCCGCAGCGCATTGGTGGCGCAGGAATGCGATTTAAAAGCAGCGTTTTTTATCCATAATAAAAAACTGATTCGTGAAATCAGCGAATTAGAGCATAAATCGCGCAAGCAAGATGTGTTGGTGGACGAAGAAGCCCTGTTTGCGTTTTACCACGACAGGCTGCCTGAAAATTATCAAGTATCGGAAAACAAAACGGTTGCGCTGGCGGATATCCGCACCTTTGAAGCATGGCTAAAAACGGTTGATGAAAAACAACTATTTTTATCGCGCGAAGATTTGATGCAGCACGCCGCCGCGCACATTACCGAAGAGCAGTTCCCCAAATTTTGGCGCAATCAGGACGGAAAATTTAAGCTGAATTACCGTTTTGAACCGCATCACCCGCTTGACGGCGTTACGCTGACCGTACCGCTAACCGTATTAAACCGCATCAACGCCGCCGAATTGGAATGGCTCGTTCCGGGCATGATACGCGAAAAATTACAGTTGCTGATTAAGGCGTTACCCAAACAAATCCGCCGCGTGTGCGTGCCTGTGCCTGATTTTATTACCCGTTTTCTCGCCGCCGAACCCGACCACAGCCAGCCGATTTTGCCGCAGCTTGCTCATGCCGTTGCCAAACACGCAGGCGATATGCGCTTGTTGGAACAGATTAATTTGGACGATTGGGCGGCACAGCGTTTACCCGAACATTGTTACGCCAATATCCGCGTGGTGGACGATGGCGGACAGGAATTGGCAACGGGGCGCGATTTGGCGCAACTGCAACAGCAGCTTGGCAACGCCGCCGCCATGACTTTCCGCGATAATACCCAAGAATTTGAACGGGATAACTTGACCGATTGGAATATCGGCACGCTGCCTGAAAGCATTAAATTTGCGCGTGGTAAACAGCAGCTCACAGGCTACCTTGCCCTACAAAAAGAAAAAAACGGCAACATCGCCTTACGTCTGTTTGATACGCCCGAAGCCGCCGCGCACACCCACCGTACAGGCGTGATTGCGCTGATGCAGCTTCAGCTTAAAGACCACATGAAAGATTTAAACAAAGGTATTCAAGGTTTTACTCAAGCAGCGATGTTGCTGAAACATATTCCTGCCGACACCCTGCACGATGATTTGACCCAAGCCGTGTGCGACCGCGCCTTTATCGGCGAAGATGAACTGCCGCGCAGCGAAAAAGCCTTTAAAGAACAAATTAAACGCGCCCGCAGCCGTTTGCCTGCGGTAAAAGAAGCCCTGAGCCGCTATTTGCAGGAAACCGCCGCTGCCTATACCGAATTAAACGGCAAACTGGGCAAACATCCGCTAACGCCATTGCTGCGCCGCCGCGTGGAACACTTGCTTTCGGCGGGATTTGCCATGCGCACCCCATGGGCGCAATGGCAACGGCTGCCCGTGTACCTAAAAGCCATGACCCTGCGGATGGAAAAATACAGCGCCAATCCTGCCCGCGACCAAGCAAGGGAAGCAGATATTAACCAGCTTGAACAGATGCTAAACGACAAGTTACAATCGCTAACACGACAAAATCAGCCTGTGCCTGATGAATTGGTGGCGTTTGCTTGGCAGTTGGAGGAATTACGCGTTTCTTTATTTGCGCAGGAATTGAAGACGCCCTATTCAGTTTCGGTTAAGCGTTTATTAAAAAATGAAATATTTAATTGAGAAATTAAATATTTAAATTATGAATTTAAATTTAGGATTGTGAAAATATGAAATTTCAAATTGAAAATATTGGAAAAATTGAATTTGCCGAAATTGAACTCAAACCATTGACTATTTTTATTGGGCAAAATGGGAGCGGGAAAACATATACTGCAACTGCATTATGGGGTGTCTTGAATTACATTAATAATTTAGCAAATAAAAGTAGCTCTGAACAGAAAGATTTAGCACCTCAAGAAAAAAATATAATAAAAAATATAAAGGATATTTGGGAAAATAAATTTGATAGACTTATAAATGAGTGTTTGAATACTCCCAATAAAGAGCAGTCTTTAATAATTTCTAAAGAAGAAATTATTAATATACATGAGCAAATTAATGACTATCTAAAATCTAATACATCATTAATTCTTGGAAAAGTATTTAATTGTGATTTGTTTGAAAATCCCAAATTGGATTTTCATAATATTGAATTATCAGATTTTAAGATTGTGATGATAGCAAATACATTGCCAGACGAAGCATTTCCATTGTTGGAAAAATTACAAAGTATTGTAGGTGTAGAACATCAAAATGGTGTTTATATTTCTGATTTTTCGATAAAAGTTTCTTTTTCAAATAAGGTGATATTTGACAGTAAATATTTTTTCTTTGGCTTAAAAGATCGTCTTAATCAAGATCAACAAAAAAAATTAAAAGAAAATATATTTTATTATCTCTTTTTGTTTTCTTATTTTGGAAAGAGTGGTTTTGATTATAATGTAAAGAATTTACATTATATTCCTGCAGCAAGAACAGGTTTAATGTTTGGTTTGAATAGTATATTAGGTGAAAGTTTTAAACTCAGCATGAATAATATGGAAAACAATAATAATCAGAATTTTGCGACTATCAACTCTGGGATGCCTCTACCATTAAATGAATTTATCTATAAAATTTTCTCAAATACAAGTAGAAAAAATAGAGTTAATAAACGTACTGGGGAAATTGTTAAAGATATCAAAAATATTCTAGATGGAATCGTTGTTCATAAAAAAGATAAAAAGGGATTTGAGTTTTATCCAAATAAAACTAATAAATCAATCCCATTGTCAGTAACATCTTCTTTAGTAACCGAGTTATCTGCATTGTCATTGTTTTTTGATTCAACTGATGCAGATAAATTGCCATTAATTTTTTTCGAAGAGCCTGAAGCACATTTGCATTTATCTGCTCAAAAAGAAATTGCAAAAGTTATTACTAAAATGATTAATCAAGGATATCGTATGGTAATTACGACTCATAGTGCTACATTTTTACAACAAGTTAATAATTTAGTTTTGTTGAATGATTTAAAAGATAAAAAAGATTTATTAAGAGAACTAGATATTGATCCAAAAAAAGAAACTATTTCTAAAGATAAAGTAGCGATTTATGATTTCCAATGTGATGATGGTAGAACTAAGGTCGTTAATGTTCCTTTCCTAAAATATGGTTTTGTTGTTGAGTCCTTGAATAAAGTTCTAATTAAAATATCTGATGAAACTAGTTCTATCTTGGAGCAGATCAATTTAGCTCAAGAAGGAGAAATATAAAGATGAGGCACTTAATTGATGAATTATTAAATCAAGACTACATTTATATTGAAGAAATAAAAGACGGAGAGACTAAAGTTCAGTTTTATATTGAGGAAAAAAAGCCTCTAGGTAAGGGTAAGTCATTTTTTACTTCTGATACTGATGTTTTAATTATAAGGGCTAAAGATCAAGCTCCTATTGTTTGGGCATTAAAAAATAAAAAATGTTCTGAAGCTGCATTTTTAATTCAACGAGATGGTAAAATAGAACTATCTTTATTGGAAATGAAAAGTAATTTGAGACTACAAGATTGGAAATCGGTATTGGAGCAATTTAAAGGAATGTATTTGTCGTCATTGGCTATTTTATCTATTTTAAAACTTACTGATCCTGTAAATGTAAAGGCTTATATTGCATATAAAGAAGATAAAGTTACAGAATTGCGTGATGATCAAGATCCAATGATTTTTAATAAATTGCTAATTGGTGAAAACAAGGAATTGTCTAAAGAGGAAAAATCTAGAAGATATTTAAAACAGTTATGGTTAGATGAGGTAGTAGATTTACCACATGACTTACAAGCCAAATTGATAAAAGGACAGCGTATATCTAATTTAAGTAGTAATGATGAGTATAACTGTGACTTTGGAAGTATCTAATTCATATGTGTAAATCTGGAGAAAATGGTGTATTGTAGTATATGTTGAGTTGAATTAATGTTATATGGAAAATAAAGAGTTATTGATTATTTTTTCAATCAATTCATCAGTATAAAATCTGCCCCGTAATGATCATCATTGTCACAGGGCAGATATTTCTAACTCAATCCATTACGGCGCAGGATGCAAAGGTACTACCCCCACCATAATACTGCTTGCCAAAATCAGCAATGATAAAGCCCAAATCCAGAAAAACGAATAGAGGATATGCTTGCCTATAGAAAGCTGTGCCAAACCCACCTTATCTGCAAAATGATATTGGCTTAAAGATTAACTCAAACAAGGCAGCCTGAAACCCACACATTTCAGGCTGCCTGTACATTCTGTTAAAATCCTCTTTTCTCATTTTTCTGAACAAAATCATCATGCCCGAACTCCCCGAAGTAGAAACCACCCTGCGCGGTATTTCCCCACACATTAGCAATCAAACCGTTGCCCGTGTCCTTATTCGCCAACCGCGCCTGCGCTGGCCGGTACCGGATGATTTGTCGGACACGCTGCAAGGGCAAACCGTGCGCCAATGCCGCCGCCGCGCCAAATATCTGCTGATTCAATTTGACAGCGGGCTGCTGATTATCCATTTGGGTATGTCAGGCAGCCTGCGCGTTTTCCGCGATACCGCGCCCGATGCGGGCAAACACGACCATGTGGATATTGTGTTTACCGATGGCACGCTGCTGCGCTATCACGACCCGCGCCGTTTTGGGGCGGTGCTGTGGTTTGCCGGTGCACCCGAACACCATCCCCTGCTGGCGAAGCTGGGCGTTGAGCCTTTAGAAGATAACTTTACGGCGGAATATCTGTTTCATGCCCTGCAAAAACAGTCGCGTCCGATTAAAACCGCGCTGATGGATAATGCGCTGGTGGTCGGCGTCGGCAATATTTACGCCAACGAAAGCCTGTTTCAGGCAGCCGTGTTACCCGACCGCCCTGCCAAATCCTTGAGTTTGGACGAATGCACACGCCTGACCGCCGCCGTGAAAACCATCTTGGCACGCGCCATTGCAACAGGCGGCAGCACCCTGCGCGATTTTGTCGATAGCGAAGGCAAAAGCGGTTATTTCCAACAAGAATACAAAGTATACGGCCGCAGCGGCGAAAGCTGTCTGCAATGCGGCGCACCGATAGAAAAAACCATTATCGGACAACGCGGCACGTTTTTTTGTCGCGTGTGCCAGCAATAATCTTAACCGCATCACACGCTGCGGTATTTTTCAGGCAGCCTGAAAACGGTTTATTTATGTCTTTACAAAATGATTGATTTATAATCATTTGATTTGAAAATAAAAAGATGAAATTTGGGCACAAATATGGCTGTTGATTCTTACTGTTCAAGCAAAATATTGTTATAATGTGATAAATTTTATCATTCTAATTGCCGTTGAGGGCAGTATTCAGGCGGTTTCCCGTATTCGGTTGCAACCGCCTGTTGTTTATTCATATGCTGCCTTATTGGCTGTTCGATTTAAGGACGAACTTCATGTTGAAAACCGCTTTTCATACAACCCTGCTGGTAGCCTGCTTATTCAGCCCTATTATCCGTGCGGCAGAAATTCCCTTGCGTATTGTAGAAACCAGCGATATTCATACCCATCTGACCGATTTTGACTATTATAAAGACCAGGCCGACCCCAAATACGGCATTACCCGCACCGCGACCCTGATTAAAAAAACTCGGGCAGAAGCGGTAAACAGCATTTTTGTAGATAACGGCGACCTGCTGCAAGGTTCGGCCATCGGCGACTATATGGCAGCTAAAGGTTTGCGCCATAAAGAAAAACATCCCGCTTATATCGCTTTGGAATATTTGGGTGCCAGTGCCGGTTCGATCGGTAACCATGAGTTTAATTACGGCCTTGAGTTTCTGGACAATGCCATTTCGGGTACTTCTATACCCCAATTGGCCGCCAATATTACCGATGCACACACCGGCAAACCGCGTTTTACACCGTATATTATTCAAAATATGATTATGTCTGACACAAGCGGTAAGAAACATACCGTCAAAGTCGGTTTTATCGGTTTGGTTACCCCACAGATTATGGGTTGGGATAAGAAACATTTGGACGGCAAAGTTAAAGTAGCCGATATTGTACAAACTGCACGTCATTATGTGCCTGTTTTAAAGCAAAAAGGGGCTGATGTCATTATTGCATTAAACCATAGCGGTACCGGTGCGTTTGATGACCATCACCATCCTTACGAACAGGGGCAGGAAAACACCACAGCCGAATTAAGTAAAGTGGAAGGGATTGATGCCATTGCTTTCGGTCATGAGCACGGCGAATTTCCCAGTAAAAAATATGCCGGAAAACCCGGTGTGGATTTGGAGCGCGGCACCATCAACGGTGTACCGGCCGTTATGCCCGGTCAGTTTGGCAGTCATATCGGCGTGATGGATTTGGTTTTGGATAATTCTTCAGGAAAATGGAAAGTTGTACGCGGTACAGCCCATCTGCGTCCGATTTACGATACCGCTACCAAAAAACCATTGGTGGAAAACGATGAGGAATTGGTTAAGCTGCTGAAGCCCTATCATGATGCCGCCCGCCGTTTTGTTGGCAGTGAAATCGGTGAGTCTGCCGTTGATTTATATAGTTATCTGGCTTTGGTGCAAGATGACCCGACCGTGCAAATTGTAAACATGGCACAGAAAGATTATTTGGAACGTGCTGTACGCGATATGCCCGAGCTGCCCAAGCTGCCGATTTTAAGTGCGGCCGCACCGTTTAAAGCGGGTGGACGTAAGAATGACCCCGCTTCGTTTACGGAAGTACCGAAAGGCAGGCTGACCGTACGTAATGCCGCCGATTTGTACCTGTATCAAAATACTTTGCATGCCGTTAAAGTAAACGGTCTGGAATTGCGCAACTGGCTGGAATGTTCGGCGGGGATGTTTAATCAAATTGACCCGACCAAATCCGAGCCTCAGCCTTTGTTGAACTGGGACGGCTTCCATACTTTCAATTTTGATGTGATTGACGGGGTGAATTATCAGGTTGACTTAACCCAACCGGCTCGTTACGACCATAATTGCAAATTGGTCAATCCGCAAGCAAACCGTATTAAATGGCTGTCTTATAAAGGTAATCCTGTTCAGGAAAAAGATGAGTTTTTGGTTGCGACCAACAGCTACCGTGCAACCAGCGGCGATTTTCCCGGTACGGGCAGCGACCATGTGGTTTATGCCGCTCCGGATACCAACCGTCAAATTGTGACCGATTATATTTCGGCTAAGGGCAATATTCAGCCGGCAGCCGACCATAACTGGACTTTTGCACCGATTCCGAGTGCGCATCCGGTTGTGGCCTATTTTGAAACTTCGCCTTCAGAGCGTGCGAAAAACTTTATTGCGCAACACGGTGTGCGTCCCTACCGTTTTTTGCGTAACGATAACATCGGTTTTGCCATTTACGGCATGGATTTGAGTGTGCCGCCGCAATAAGGTTTTTCAGGCAGCCTGAAACCAAACAACCGTCCGTACAAATATTTGTACGGACGGTTGTTTAACGGATAATGCCGCGTTCGGAAACGGCGAAAAAGTCGGCGAAAACATTGAGTTCGGAGGCGGTGGGTGCCAGCTCCAGCACGCGTTGTTTGGCTTCTTCGTAGCCCAAGCCTTGGCGGTAAAGGATTTTGTAAATGTTTTTCACATTGGCAATCTGTTCGGGGCTGAAGCCGCGCCGTTTCATGCCTTCGCTGTTTAGCCCTGCCGGTTCGGCGCGGTAGCCTGCCGCCATCACATACGGCGGCACGTCTTTGTGTACGCCGGCGGCAAAGGCGGTCATGGCGTGCGGGCCGATAATGCAGAACTGGTGTACCAGCGAATAGCCGCCCAATATCGCCCAGTCGCCTACGGTAACGTGTCCGGCCAGCGAAGCGTTGTTGGCAAAAATGGTGTGGCTGCCGACCACGCAGTCGTGTGCCAGATGCACATAGGCCATAATCCAGTTGTCGTCGCCGATGCGCGTTTCGCCGATGCCGGTTACCGTGCCGAGGTTGAAGGTGGTGAATTCGCGGATGGTGTTGCCGTTGCCGATAATCAGGCGCGTGGGTTCGCCACGGTATTTTTTGTCCTGCGGCACCGCCCCCAAGCTGGCAAACTGGAAGATTTTATTGTGTTCGCCGATGGTGGTGTGTCCTTCAATCACGGCATGCGGGCCGATTTCGGTGTGCGCGCCGATGCGGACGTGTTCGCCGATAATGCTGTATGCGCCCACGCGCACGCTGCCGTCCAGTTCGGCTTTGGGGTGGACTTGGGCGGTGGGGTGGATAAGGGTCATAGGGATTCCTTGCAGGCTGCCTGAAACAAAGAACGGCTATCATAACGGCACGCCCGTTTGCTGAAAAGTAAATTTTTCAGGCAGCCTGAAACGGTTCTAGCAGGCTGCCGCTATTTTTTGCGTTGCAGGACAATATGCGGTTTGCTTGGCCGTTGCGGTGCGATACCGGCCTGCTGCATTTGTTGCGGCGACAGCAAATCCGACCAGTCGCCGTTGGCATACCATTCGGGGCCGTCTGTTTCGATGGGGTGCTGAATGCGTTCGCTGCCGTTGCCGCACTGTAAATCGGTAGCGGGACAGTATTTATCGCATCCCCAGCAAATGCGGTCGGGATGTTTGGGGGAAAGGGGAAATTTTTTCATCACGGCTGGCCGCTTCAATCAATCTGGATAAAAACTGTGGTGTTTTTTTATCATGGCGGTTATGCTTTTATGGGGTTGAAGATAAATCAATTTATTGATTTCTATCGGATTGGGCAGTATTTTAACCTTGTACTTGGTGTTTCAGGCTGCCTGCAAAACAAAACGGACTTCTTCCGTTGCCAAACACAGCACCTGCTGCGGCTGCAAGCGGCTGTTGCCGATGCGTTGGCCGTCAATAAACGTGCCGTTGGTGGACTGGTAGTCTTCCACCCACACTTCGCCTGCGCGTACCGACAGGCGGCAATGTTGGCCGGACACCTGCATATGCGGCAGCACAATATCATTACCGGCGGCGCGGCCGAAGCTGTAGCTTGCGCCTTCGTATAAAACCGTTTCAGGCAGCCCTGCGCCCAAGGGTTTTAACACATAGGCAGGTGCGGCGGCCGGTGTGGGATTCATCATCGTCGGTGGTGCGCTGACGACGGGTGCGGCTGCCTGAACCGCTGCCGTGCCGCCTGCCAAACGGCGGCGCAAACGCCACAAATACAGCCCAATCAGCAGCAACACCACGCCTACCGCCGCCGCACCGCCGTACAGCCATTGCATCATTTTGCTGTTTTGTTCGGCAATCAGGCGGTTTTGTTCGTCCAAACGGCGGTGTTGGGCTTCCATTTCCTGATTTTGCCGTGCCAGATGTTTTTGCTGTTCGGCGTTTTGCGCGGCCTGTGCCGCTTCATTTTGTTTTTGCTTGGCGACGGCAGGGTCTTCGCAGGCGGCTTCGCTGGTTTGGAACGGGATACCATGTTGTTCCAACAGGGCTTTGGATTCGCTGCTGTCAATGGCGATGGCGGTGCCTTGCTGGGTGTAGTGTACCGCCACATTGGTGCCGACCACTTGTCCGCACAGATTAACCAGCGGGCCGCCGCTGTTGCCGCCGCTAATCGGGGCGTGGTGTTCCAGCAAGGCCGCGCCGTCGCGGTGGAACGGGCGTTTGAGCGAGCCTTCGGACACCACGGCGGTGGTAAATTCTTTCGGGTGCGCCATGCCGCCCAGTTCGGAAATGTCGTCCGACGCGCCCGGAAAACCGATGGAAAATACTTTTAAGGTGGGCTGGCTGTATTGGGAATCGGCCAAAACCAAGGGTTCGCCGTTTAAACCCTGCGCCTGAATCAGCGACAAATCGGGGTTTTGTTCGGCGGCCAGAATTTTGGCCGGTTGCAGGGTCAGCCGTTTGCCGGTGGTACGCACCACAAACACTTTCGGCTGCAAACCGGCGGCCACCAGCGCCCCGGCCAAGCTGTTTTCGTCTGCGTCAATGCTGGGGACGGAAACGTGGCGGTTGGTAAGCAGATGGCCTTGTTTGGAAACCAGATAGCCGGTGCCGTGCCCCAGTTTCATGTAGATTTGGTCGTCGTGCAGGAAAAATACGCCTTCGGCATGAGGGCCGAATACGGCGATTTTGTCGCTGTTGAGCTGTTGTACCAGTTGTTGCAGGCTGTCTTCGTCCATTTGCGCGGCCAGCAGGGCGGGCGGAATGGGCAATCCCATCCACAGCCGGTAAACGGAGCTGCGGGCGGTCAGGACGGCGTTGTCGGTGTCGGCAAGGGCGGGCGCAGCCAGCAGCCCGAATGCCAGTACGACTGCGCTTAAATGCGGTTTGAACATGGCGGTTTCCTTTGGCGGTTATAGCGAATTATCTTTAAATTGGGACGGCGTTGGCTCGCCTTGCCGTATTATGCATACTGTCTGCGGCTCGCCGCCTTGTCCCCATTCAAATTTAATCCGCTATGTGTTTAAGGCTGCCTGAAAAACGCTTTCAGGCAGCCTTAACTTTAACGTTTGACGGCTTTGTCGGCAATATCGCGGCGGTACTGCATGCCGTCAAAGCGGATTTTGCCGACGGCGGCATAAGCCTGCCGTTGTGCGGATGCCGCATCGTCGCCCAAGCCGACTGCACACAGTACGCGGCCGCCGTTGGTCAGCAGTCTGCCTTGTTCGTCGGCGACGGTGGCGGCGTGGAACACTTTGCCGTAGGCGGCGGCTTCGTCCAAGCCGTCAATCACGTCGCCTTTGCGCGGACTGTCGGGGTAGCCTTCTGCTGCCAACACCACGCCCACTGCGGTTTGCGGATTCCATTGCGCGGCGGTTTCGTGCAGGCGGCCGTTTAAGGCTGCCTGAATCAACTTGGCAAAATCGCTTTCCAAACGGCTTAACACCGGCTGGGTTTCGGGGTCGCCGAAGCGGCAGTTAAATTCCACCGTGTAGGGTGCGCCGTTTTCGTCAATCATCAGGCCGGCATACAGAAAACCGGTAAACGGAATGCCGTCCGCCGCCATGCCGCGCACGGTCGGCAGGATGATTTCGTCCATGACGCGGCGGTGTACGGCATCGGTCAGCATGGGGGCGGGGCTGTACGCACCCATGCCGCCGGTGTTGGGGCCTTGGTCGTTGTCCAGCAGGCGTTTGTGGTCTTGGCTGCCGGCCATCGCTAAAACGTGTTCGCCGTCGGCCATGACGATAAAGCTGGCTTCTTCGCCGTGTAAAAAGTCTTCAATTACCACACGCGCACCGGCTTGCCCCATTTTATTGCCCAGCAGCATATCGTCCACGGCGGCGTGGGCTTGGTCGGCGGTCATCGCCACCACCACGCCCTTGCCTGCCGCCAGTCCGTCTGCCTTAATCACAATCGGCGCACCGCGTTGGTTGATGTAGGCGTGCGCGGCTTCGGCATCGCTGAAGGTTTGGTAGGCGGCGGTGGGAATGCCGTGCCGCATCATAAAGTCTTTGGCAAAGTCTTTGGAGCTTTCCAGTTGGGCGGCTGCGCGGGTGGGGCCGAAAATGGGCAGTCCGGCGGCACGGAAATCGTCCACAATGCCCGCCGCCAAAGGGGCTTCGGGTCCGACCACGGTAAAGGCGACGCCGTTGTCGCGGCAGAAGGCAATCAGCGCATCGTGGTCGGTCAGGGCGATGTTGTGCAGCTTGGCTTCGCGGGCGGTACCGGCATTGCCGGGGGCAAGGTAAACGGTTTGTACGGCAGGCGATTGCGCCAGTTTCCACGCCAAGGCGTGTTCGCGGCCGCCGCCGCCGATAACGAGCAGTTTCATTTGCAAGTTCCTATATTGGGACGAAACGGTCATTGTAGACCGAAGTGTACGGTTTGAATACGGCTATACCCAATCCGGTTCGCTGTGCAGTTGTACGCCGAATTTTTCCGCAACTGCTGCACATACCCGCTCGGATAAGGCCTGCACGTCCGCCGCCGTTGCGCCGCCCTTATTCACCAGCACCAAGGCCTGACGGTCATGTACGGCGGCTTGTCCGACCTGTGTGCCCTTTAATCCGCATTGCTCAATCAGCCAGCCTGCCGCCAGTTTGACGCTGCCGTCCGCTTGCGGATAGTGCGGCATCGTCGGATAGGCTTCGGTCAGACCGGCAGCCTGTTCCGCAGAAACAATCGGATTTTTATAAAAACTGCCGACATTGCCCAAATGCGCGGGGTCGGGCAGCTTGCTGCGGCGGATGCGGCATACGGCATCGGATACGTCTTGTGCGGTAATTTCCCGCCCGCCGCAGATTTCCGCCAACACCGCACCGACATCACCGTAACGGATTTGGGCGCTAAAACGGGTATGCAGGGCAAAAATCACCGACACAA
>JAUNOT010000109.1 GCA_030537065.1 Conchiformibius sp. | reverse complement strand
GCGTACCAAAGTGCGTACCAATAATTTGCGAGCCACAGGCAAACGCGGGTTTTTGGGACTTATAAAAAAGGCGGCCTAAAAACCGCACCGGCCATTTCAACTTTTTTCAACCTGTCCGCCACCGGCGGCAGCATATTGACAAACACCAGAGAATCGGGAAGAATGCCCGTTCTCTCTCAAAAAACTAACGTCCGATTCAGCAGGGTTAAGCTGATTTTTTCACGCCTATTCTATTTTGGCAGCCTGAAGTGCATCTGTGCTTCACGCGCCTATCCAAGTTTAGGCGGTGTGCGTCAGCAGCAATGCCCGCGCTGGTGTCGTTAGTACCAGAGAGAACACCGCCGCCCCCCTTTGGGGCTTCCCACTCTCAAAAACTAACGGAGCATGAAATCATGCAAAACCAACCCATTCAAACCCCAGCACTTCCCCTTATTTCAATCAATCAAGAAGCCCTTTCTCAAGGCATTGATGCTTTAGAGCGTTTAGGTTTCTACGCTTCAATGGTAAATGATTTGGCTGATGCTATGGCTTTTGTTATTGGTAACACCACCAACCACGCAGAGCAAGTTAAAGTGTTATCGGGTTTATCTTCCGTTCTACAACACTTAAGCAGTGAAGCGGCTGAATTGGACGGTTTAATGCAAGCCGCCGAATTAAAGCAAAGTATCCTTCCTGCTAACAGCCACGCTTAAGTTTCCCACGCATTCAATTTAGGTTTCCCAGCCTTGCCCGAAACGGCACGGCTGGCAAAGTGCAAGCTGCGTAAATTTTCAAGCCATTGAATTTAAACAAATGCTGAATTTTCAGGCTGGGGCCTAAAGATGTCAGAAAACCAGCCGCAAAGCAGGCAGGGTTTCCCACAAAATCGGGGAAAACCCCCTTGCCTACGATGTGCATAAATTCACGTTTTCTAAAAATCAAGAAAACGCACTATTGGAGCAAAACACCATGAATCCGATTGCCATTAACCAAATCCAAATCCGTCAAACCAACGGCCTGTATTGCCTGAACGACCTGCACCGCGCCGCCGGTAATGAAAAACGCCACCAGCCGAGCGATTGGTTAAAAAACCAGCAGACCAAAGAACTGATTGCCGAATTAGACGGAAAACCGTCTATTCAAGAGAATCAATCACTTAATCCCACTACGGGAATTTTCGGAGTGGAACAAAATCAACAAGTTATCCAAGTAGTGAACGGCGGCGACCGGCGCGGCACTTACGTTTGCCGTGAGCTGGTTTATGCCTATGCCATGTGGATTAGCCCACGTTTCCACTTGGCCGTTATCCGTGCCTTTGATGCGCTGGTGTCAGGCAGCCTGAAACAAATTGAGCATCAGGATTTTGTTCGCTTCCACAAAAAAATGGAAGCCAATAATGCCACGCCCGCTATCCCGCAAACCCTGCCCGAAGCCCTGCGCTTGGCTGCCGACCTTGCCGAACAAAACCAACACCAGCAAGCCCGTCTTGCCGTTGCCGAGCCGAAAGCGGCGGCGTTTGACGTGCTGTCGGGGCGCAATGATGCCTACAACATCACTTTGGTTGCCAAGCATTTGAACATGGGGCGCAATGCTTTGATTGCCTATTTGCGGGCGCATCAATGGATTTACGGCAAATCGCCCATTATGGCTACCGCTAAAGCCGTCAAAGCGGGCGACATGATTCAGGTAAACGGGGTAAGCGAGCGCAACGGTGTGGATTACACGCAAGCCCTGATTACGTCCAAAGGGCAGGCAAAACTGGCGAAACACTTTGCGGCGGAGCGGCAATCATGAATGACTTGAAACAACGCGCACAGGGGCAATGGCACGGCATTCTGACCGCCGCAGGGCTGCCTGCCGACTGTTTGCGTAACAAACACCAGCCCTGCCCCGTATGCGGCGGCAAAGACCGCTTCCGCTTTGACAACAAACACGGCAACGGCACGTTTTACTGCAACGGCTGCGGTGCGGGCGACGGCTTTAAGCTGCTGATGTTGTGGTTCGGCTGCGACTTTAAAACCGCCGCCCGCCATGTGGCCGAAATCTTGGGCATGGGTGCGCCTGTTGCGCCGCCTGTGCGCCCCGTTCCCCCTGCGCCCGAAGCCCAACCCGAAACCGACCAATTACCGCGCCTTATAGCCTTGTGGGAAGCGGCACAGCCTTTGAGCGATAAAGACCCCGTTTGTGCCTATTTGCGCGGCAGGGGCTTGAATGTGAATGCGCCCGTTTCTGCCGAACTGCGTTATCAGCCTGCCTTGCCGTATTGGATAAAGGGGCAGGGCGGCTTTCGGCAATTAGGCATGTTTCCCGCCATGCTGGCCGCCATACGCAGCACGGACGGGCAGTTGCAGGGTTTGCATCAAACCTATCTGCAAGGGCGCGTAAAGGGCAGCAAAACGCATTGGCAGAAAGTGCGCCTGCGCCACCCTGAAACGGGCGAAACCCTGCCTGCCAAGAAAATGCGTACCCGTTTTTCAGGCAGCCTGTCCGGTGCGGCGGTGCAGTTGGACGGGATAGGCGATGACGGCCGCCTGCTGGTGTGTGAGGGCATTGAAACCGCCCTTGCCGCACGGGAGCTGTTCGGTTTGCCGGTATGGGCGGCATTGAGTGCCAACGGCCTGACCCAGTTCAGGCTGCCTGAAACGCTGCAATCGCTGCTGATATGCGCCGACCACGACCAGCCGCGCCCTGTCGGTTTTGAAGCCGCCCACGCTTTGGCCATACGCGCCATTAAGCAGGGTGTGCGTGTGCAGGTATGGCAGCGCGAAACGGCAGGCGATGCGCTGGACGAACTGAACCGCCGCCAACGCCCTGCCTACCGTATTTTGGAAAACATGGCCACCAAAAAGCAGCCGTAACACAGTCCGCGTTACGCCCTACCCTGCCGAAAAAGCGTTACAAAACCCGTTACGTTGCGTTGGGTGTAACGCCCCCGAAAGGGGTAGGGCAGGGTGTAACGCCACAAGGAAACCCAATCATGATGATGCAGATTATTCCCGCCGTATTGGCATTGATTGCCCTGCTGGCAATGGTGATATGCGGTATCAGCATTTTGCGTAAGCGCGAGATAGAGCAGGAGCTTGATGCCGCCTATTGGCAGGTGCGTTACCACCAGAAAGAAAGTGAAATCAATTTAAGCGTTGCCCAAGCCATTACCAACACCGTTGCCCACCGCCTGATGTCGGTATTCGGGCGTGATTATGTGGACTATCTGGCTGCCCGTCAGATGAACCTGCCCGATTTCAGGCAGCCTGAACCTGAACAAGACGACACGCCCTTTATCGTTACCTACGGCGACGGGCGTGGCCGTAATCTGACCGGCGACAGTTGCCAAGAGTGGGAAGAAAGACGGGCGCGGGAAGAAGAATACCTGCTGCGCCAGTATCAGCAGAGCGGTTACACCCCGTCCATGCCGCCGACCATGCCGCCCCGTCCGCAAACCCGTGCCGCCCGCTTTGAACGGCCGCACACCCCGCCGCAGCAATGGCAGCCGCAACCGCAATGCCCTGTTCCGCCATGCCGCAACCTGCCTTATTGGGCAGATGACGATGATGTTTTAGACGTGGAAGTTTACCCGTCCGCCCCCGTTTATCCGCCTGCCCTGCTGCCTGCACCCCATCAGGGCAACCCGCAGCGCAAATACGCCAGCAATGCCGAGCGGCAACGCGCCTACCGTGAACGCAAAAAAGCCCGCAACCGTTGAAAGGAAACACACCATGACCCGCAATCCCGTTATTGACCCCGACACCCTGCCCCACTACACCCCGCAGCCGCGCTTTGAATGCAGCAGCAAGGGCGTGTATTACATACCCGTTAAAACCGACAAAGACGGCAATGTTACCGATGGCGACCCGATGCGCCTTGCCGATGCCATTGACCTAATCGGCACGGGTACAGACCGGCAGGGCAATTACTACCGCATTATCCGTTACCGCGACCGCATCAGCCGCCAAAACAAAACCGCCTTGATTGCCGCCGCCGAAATCGGCACCAATGCCTGCTGGCAGCGTTTACAGGGCATGGGTATTACCGTACAGGCAGGCAAGGTGCGGCGTGAACGTCTGACCGACTACCTGCAAACATTCGGCGCAAACACCGCCTACACCGTTACCGATAAAGCAGGCTGGTTAAACGGCAGCTATATTTTGCCGAGCGGCGAAGTGCTTTGCGCCGACGACAACAGCCGCCCCGTAATTTACAACGGCGACACTTCCCACGCCGCCGCCTACACCGTTTCAGGCAGCCTGAAAGACTGGCAGCAGCAAATCGCCCGCTATATGGCAGGCAACAGCCGTTTATGTTTGGCCATCGGTACGGCATTGGCCGCGCCCTTGCTGGCTATCCTGCACGAACCCAACGGCGGTTTCCACCTGTACGGCGACAGTTCCGACGGTAAAACCACCGCCGCCAAAGTTGCCCTGTCGGTATGGGGCGAAGCCGAAGCCCTAAAATTGTCGTGGCGCGGTACGGATTTGGGCTTTTCCAATGCCGCCCTTGCCCGTAATGACGGCCTGCTGGTATTGGACGAAATCGGCGAAGCCGCCGCCCACACCGTCAGCAAAACCGCCTATTCCGTAATTAACGGCAAATCCAAAACACAGGGCGCAAAAGACGGCGGCAACCGCCAACAGTCGGAATGGCGCACCCTGCTGCTTTCCACCGGCGAACACACCCTGAAAAGCTATCTTGAGCGTTCAGGCGGCACATGGGAAGCGGGGCAGTCCGTGCGCCTGCCCAGCATTCCCGCCGCCACCCGTTACGGCATTTATGAAAACCTGCACGGCTTCGCCAAAGGTTCGGACTTGTCCGACCACCTGACAGATGCTATCACACGCCAGCACGGCAGCGCGGGGCGGGCATGGATTGCTCTGTTACAGCGCACCGAACCTGCCGCAATCCGCGCCGCCCGTGATGCTTTCCTGCAAACCCTGCCCGAACTGGACGGCCAAGCCCTGCGTGTTGCCCGCCGCTTTGCGCTGGTGTCGGCAGCATTGGAACTGGCCGCAGAAATCACAGGGCTGCCTGCCGGTGTGGGCATGACGGGGGTACGGCAATGCTTTGACGACTGGCTGACCATCAACGGCACGGGAAAATACGAAGATAAGGCCACTATTGAACAGGTGGCGGACTTTATGCAAATGTACGCCGACACCCTGCGCTTTACCGATTGGGGGCGTGAATGGGTAAACAATGCCAAACACGCAGGCTACCGCAAAGAGATTGATAAAGACCTAAACGAATACTGGGTTGTTCCGTCCGTATTCCGCGATGAAGTGCTGGCAAACAGGGATTTGCATAAAAGCTGCAAAGTGCTGAACACCATCGGCTGGCTGAAAAAAGGCGATAAGGGCTGGCAGGCAGGGCAAATCAAAGGCAAAGGCCGCTTCTATATCCTGATGGGCGCAGAGCCGCCCGAAACCGAGCCGAGTTAAACCACACCAGCCGCCCCGATAGTGGATTATTGGGGCGGTTTTTATTGAGTGTGCATTACAATAACGCCGCCCCCTTTCATCTAGGAGTAAACACAATGGCCGATTTAAATTCTATCCGCGCCTTATCTTTGGATTGTGCGGAAACACCAGCACCCAACAACGAAACCGCACAAGCCATCAGAGCAGGACGGGCAGATTATCAGGCAGGCAGATTAACGGGCTATTCGGCCGATACCGCCGTCCAAGCATTAGCGGATATAGCAAAAGATGATTGAAGCCGTTTGCCCTGCCAATCAATCCAAAAACGAAAGGCAGACGGGGCAGTTTTGCCGTTTTTCGCTACCGGTAGCAAGTCAAAACCGCTTAAATGCTACCTGCCTGATTTTATTCTTCCCTTAAAAAACAACAACCTGAAAAAATCAGGCAGGCGGAAAAATCGGGCGGTAGCGAATAAAAAACCGCGTTTTAAACTTTAAAAACAAATAGGTAGCTATTCAGTAGCAAGCGGTAGCGAATAAAGTAGCAAGCATTTTTGCACTTTTTCTTTTTATAAACAACGCGGTAGCGAAGTAGCGAATAAAATCGGCATTTTTTCGTTCTTTATACGCTTAAACAAAAAAACAGGGCTTGATATGATAGCTGCCGGTTGGGTTATGGAAATGGAAGATATGGCATGAATACCAATTTTGCGACCAATACGCGCGCGCGCGCGAAGCAGATGGGATTTTGTTATTGCTTCGGGATTTTCCGAAGCAGATGCGTTGGGGTTTCCCACAAAATTATGGAAAACTGCCGACCAATACGCGCGCGCAGCAGATAGTTGCCCTAAAGTGGACGGCAGCCAAATGGAAGTTTCAGGCTAGTTTGCCGCCTTGCTTTGGGGTAGGCAATCGGGCTATGATGGGCGCAACACCAGCACCCCAAAACAGCATGACTTTTGCAAAATGTTGGT
>JAUNOT010000108.1:2546-6390 GCA_030537065.1 Conchiformibius sp. | reverse complement strand
TCGAACTCGCGACCCCCTGATTACAAGTCAGGTGCTCTACCAACTGAGCTACACCGGCAAAGAAGCGCGTATTATGACGATGAACAGGGTGTTTGGCAAGTCTATTTTGGGTTTATTTTGATAACTGTTTATAGAAATTTGAAATTTTTTGCTGTTGCTGTGTTTTCAGGCAGCCTGAAAAAATCCCCGTATGCGGATACATACGGGGATTTTGCGGAAACCTTATTTCAATTTGGTTTCTTTATAAATAACGTGTTTGCGGGCAACGGGGTCAAATTTTTTGATTTCCAGTTTGCCGGGCATGGTACGTTTGTTTTTGGTCGTGGTGTAGAAGTGACCGGTACCGGCGGAAGATTCCAGTTTGATTTTATCGCGCATGATGCTGATTCCTTAAATAAATATTGCCAAATTAAACTGCTTCGCCGCGTGCGCGCAAATCAGCGATAACGGCATCAATGCCGTTTTTGTCGATGGTACGCAGAGCAGCGTTGGATACGCGCAGGCTCACCCAGCGGTTTTCGCTTTCAACCCAAAAACGGCGTGATTGCAGGTTGGGCAAAAAACGGCGTTTGGTTTTGTTGTTGGCGTGTGATACGTTGTTGCCGGACATCGGGCGTTTGCCGGTAATTTTGCAAACTCGTGCCATGGTTGGTCTCCAAACTCAAAATTAAAAAATGAAACGGCGGTTTATACCACAAAACTACCTCATCGGGCAAATACTTTGCGTGCTGCCTGAACAGCGGCTTTCGGGTATAATCGCCGCCGCAGGCAGAACAGGCAGCCGCCGCGTGGCAACACGGGGAGGAAAGTCCGGGCTGCACAGGGCAGGATGCCAGCTAACGGCTGGGCGCGGTAACGCGACGGAAAGTGAAACAGAAAGCCAAACCGCCGACGGCTTCCGTAAGGAAGATTCGGGCAAGGGTGAAAAGGTGCGGTAAGAGCGCACCGTGCCTCTGGTAACAGGGTGCAGCAGGTTAAACCCCATCCGCAGCAAGACCAAACAGAACGCATTGACGCGGCCCGCCGAGCGTTCGGGTAGGTTGCTTGAGCATATTGGCAACGGTATGCCTAGAGGAATGGCTGTCCGCGACAGAACCCGGCTTATCGTTTTGCCTGCACCCAAACATCAAGCTGCCTGAAAACCGATTGTTGGTTTTCAGGCAGCTTTTTTCTGTTTGCTCAACTTTTAAAATTTGGCTTCCAGCGACAGGGTGTAGTTGCGCCCCGGTGCGGCGTAGCTGGCGTGATTGCGCGTGCCGCCATCGGGATTGACCGCGTTAATGGACGATTGGCGCACCGATTCCCAAGTGCTGTATTTGCGGTTGGTCAAGTTGTACACGCCTGCACGCAGGGTAAAGCGTTCTTTAAGGCGGTAGTAGCCGCTTAAATCGTGGGTGTACCAGCGTTTGCTGCGGTGGCGCGTGCCTTTGAGGGCAAGGGCTTTACCGTTGGCATAGTATTCCGTACCGACCAAATCGCGGTTGTTTTTGGCGGCGGAATAGGTAAAGGTGTGGTTGAAGCCCCATTTGCCTTCGGGGTGGTCGTAACCGATGCCGAGTATATAGCGGTCGGGCTGAAGGGTGTCCAGCAGCGGGCTGTCGGTAAAGCTGAAGCCTGCTTTGGTGCTGACTTTTTTGGCGCGGATGCGGCTGTAGGCGGCGTGGGTGTACAAGCCTTCAGGCAGTTTTTCGCTGATGCCGTCCCAATAAATTTTGCCTAAGAAATTCACGCCGCCCAAGCTGATGTTTTGCAGATTGTGATAACCCCATTGGTCGTAACCGTCCACGCCGATGGGTTTGCCTTCGGTAATCAGGTCTTTATAGCGGTTATGAAAATAAGAGGCTTCCAATGTGCCGAACGCGCCTTTGAAACCGACACCGAATTCTTGGTTTAAGGCTTTTTCTGGGCGGAATTTGCCGACATAATGTCCGGGGTGGTCAATGCTGGCGGCAGGGTTGCGCCGTCCGAACAGCTCATAAAACGCGGGGACGCGGTAGCCGCTGGAAATGCGGTAGGACAGGGCGGTTTGGGTGGTGGGGCGCACGGTTAAACCGCTGTTCCAAGAGAAGTTACGGAACGTGCCTGTGCTGGTCCACGGGTCGGACGATTTGAAGCGGTGGCGGTCGTAACGCAAACCGATGCCCCAGTCGGCAAAACGTCCGAAGGCAATGTGGTTGCGGAAGGCGACAAACTGGTTGCTGCCGTTAATCAGGCGCGGGCTGCAATCGTCCAAACCTTTGCTTTTGCCCGAATCATCGCACAGCTCGCGCCGCACGATAACGGGTTCGCGGCGGCGGTACACAAAGGGATTGTCGTAGCTGCCGTAATAACGGGTATCGGCGCGGATGTCTTCAAAACGGTTTTGGGCGTGTTCGGCAAAATAATCGCCGCGTTCCAGTTTGGAACGGAAAGCGTCGTGACCTGCCAGCAGGTTCAGCTTATGGGTGGTCTTGCCCAGTTTGAAGGTTTTGCCCCATTGCAGTTGCAACAGGCGGTGGCGTTCGCTGTAGCGGTTGCGTTCCGATTCGGCAAACGACCACGGTTTGTCGGTGCTGACGCGGCAGTTTTTGTCCACCGTGGGGTAAACGCTGCAGTTAAGCTGCTGCCAGCGGCTGTTGATGCTGATGTTTTGCTGGTCAAAGCGGACGGCGAAGTTGTCTGCCCAACCTTTGTCGGCGGTGTATTCGTAATAAATACCCTGACGACCTTTTTTATGGCGTTCGTCAAAAAAGTGGGTGCGGCTCCATTGCAGGCTGCTTTTACGCGCTCCGCCCAAACCTCTGTCGATAACCAAGCCTGCGGCAGGCTCGTTGCCTGAATACGCGCCGCCTGTGGCATAACGGATATCGTCGCGGTAATCCTGCGGCGTGTGGTAGGCAGGAACGGTCATGTCGCGGATATCATAACGCTGTGCGGTTTGCTCCACCACCGCGCCGATGCGGTGGCTGGGCGCAATGCGGTAACTGCCTTTTAACAGCAGTGAACGGCTGTTGTAGTCCATCGGATTGGGTGCAATCCTGTCGGGACCGGTGTAGTCTTTGGCGGAAACGGTTTCGGTAGGGTGCAGGCGTTTGGCATAAGCTTCGGCTTCGGCGGCGGTCAGTGGCGGGTCGGTGCGTGCGTCGCGGCGTGCAGGCAGGGTTTGGTTGCCGCCTACGTCTTGATTGGTCAAACCGCGTGTGTGGGTGGCGTGGTATTTGGGGGTACAGGGCGAAGTTTCGTAGTTCGGGCATTCGTCCGCCAAGATAAACCAACCTTTATCGCGCTGGTCGGGCGTTGAGCCTTTTTCTAACAGATAGCCGTCTGCCACTGCCCCCAAACGGGTAAACGATTGCTGCAAGCGTTCGGCATCGCGGTGGATGCGGGTTTCTTTGCCTTTGCGGATGGTGTATTGCAACAAACCTTCCCAACCCTGATGGCGTGCGGCAATGCCCAGCGACTGCATTACTTGACGGTTTTTGCTGCTGTAGGCAGTTTTGCTGTCTATGCCCCAGTTTTTGCCGGGCGCGAGAATATCGCGGGCTTCTTTGCTGCGGAAACCGACTGCGCCGCCCAGTGCGCCGTTACCGTATTCGGCGGAACTTGCGCCTTTGCTTAATTCAATGGAACGCAGGTTTTCATATTCAATTTCGTTTACTGCGCCGCCGTTGGCTTTGGAATAACGGGTGGTGTAGGACTGGATTTGCGGCAGTCCGTCCACCAGCAGGGCAACGCGGTTGCGGTCCACGCCGCGCATGGAATAACCGCTGCTTGCGCCGCGTCCTTGTTCCACTACGGAAATGCTGGGGTCGTAGCGGGTCAGGTCGCGGATGCCGAAAATCTGTTCTTTGCGGATGTCGTCAGC
>JAUNOT010000108.1:0-2446 GCA_030537065.1 Conchiformibius sp. | reverse complement strand
ATGCTGCCGCCGATTTCGGCTGCGTTCGGACCGTAAAATCCGCCTTTCAGTTCGGCATCAATGTGAACAACAGCGCTGTTGCTGCCCGACGGGTCAAGGGTAAAACCGTTGCTGCCGGTGCGGGCGCGACCGTTGAAACCATTGCCCGTAATGTCGCCGCTTAAGGTAAAGGTGGGGAAACGTTCGGCGCGTTCTTCGCCAATCAAGCTGCCTGAAAAGGTTTTTTTGCCGAAATCAAAGTCAAACAAGGCACGGCTGCCTGCTTCTTTGTTGTCTGCGCCCGTTGCCCACACGCGCCCGTCTTTGCTGATGATTTTTGCCGACCATGTACCGCGGTAGTGCGCGTTGCCGCTGGTGGGGACATTGGCGGTGGGGGTGCGTTCGCCGCTTAAAAAATAGTTGGCGTTTTGACCGTCAAGGCTGTAAGTGCCAAAACTGAAATAATCCAAATTGCTGCAACAGGTTTCGGTTTTTAAGGTTTTGCCGCCGATGTCCTGTTGATGGCTGCGGACAAATGTCGCCACATCACTTCCTGTGCTTTCAGGCAGCAGCGGAAAGGCGCGACCGTCTATCACCAAAGTGCGGGCATTGCCAAAGGTATCGCTTTTTTGTCGTTCCAGCGTATCCAAGCTGATGCGTTCGGCATCAAAAGCGGCTTCGGCGGCGGCAGGCTGTGCTTGTTTGGCACCGAATACGGCAAACAGAGACTGGTCGTCCGCCAAGAATTTACCTGCCAATTCTTCGCCGTTCGGACCGAAAAATCCGCCTTCCAGCGATTGCGATGATGCACCGAAATACGGGTCGGCAGGATTGCTGGCAGTGGCGCTGCCACGGAAACGGTTGCCCGATACTTTGGCATCAATGCGGTAACGTTCGGTAGCGGTTTGGGCGTTGTCGCTGCCTGCGTGGTGGCGTATCAGTTTGCCGTTTAAGGTTTTATCGGCAAAATTAACGGTAAACTCGCTGCGGTGTCCGACAGGACCTTTATTGGGGTCTTCGTTAATCGATTCGTTTTGTGAAGTTGCACCGTAATAGTCGCCGATATTGCGGGCAATGCCGTCAAACTGGGCGCGGTCGCGTCCTGATTTGGCGTGGCTGGTAAAGTCCCAAGTGCCTTCATAGCGTACGGTGGCAGCAGGCAAGCTGCTTGAAGGCTGTGTGCCTTGATAATAAACATAGCCTACTTGACCGTATTCCACCCGTTTGGGCGGACCGTTGCTGATTTGCAGTCCGACCAGCGGGTCCATCACCCAACCCGAACGCACATATTGCAAATCGCGTTGGCGTACGGGTTTCAGACCATCATGCGAATGAATAATCGTGCCGCTGAATTTGGCATTTTTGCGGATTTCGTCTTGATGGGGCGGTTCGTTCAAGCTGCCGTTTAACCTTTGGATACTTTCGGGTTTAATCGTTACGGTTTCTTCCAATTCCGAACGGATTGCGCCCGTGCTGCGGCGCGGAATTTTGGCGGAAAAGCCCAAACCGGGTTGCATCAGTTCCGATAATTGCTCCTCGCTGGGGCGAGGTGCGGTTTGTTCATCGGTGTAGCTGGGTTTGGGTTTGCTGCTTTGTGTGGACGGAGGCGGTGCATGTACCTCGTCCAAATCAAAACCGCCTTTATTACCGGCGCATGCAGCCAGCAGCAGAACCAGGCAGCCTGAAAGATATTTGGTTGGTATATTGCTTAACATAGTTGTTACCTTTAATAAAATAAAAATCATTCTTATTTAATTATAAAGGTTTTTGTTAGTTCGTGTAAAGAAATGGCAAAGAAAAGCCTGGTTGGCTGGTCAAATATTGAAGTGAATACTCAGTTGTTATGATTGATGGCACAAAATATTAAGATAAGAACGCTGTTTTATATGGGGTATTTTAGTAATAATAATCCTTATCATTACTGTATGGAAAATAAGGGCTTTTTATTTCTCAGCATTGCACGGATAACTTTCAAAAATGCTGCAAATTCGTTAAAATGGGCGGTTACTCAATTTAACAATTCCGGCAGGTATGCATCATGTTGGCAAACTATTTTCCCGTGCTGATTTTCCTGATTGTCGGTTTGGCGGCGGGTATCCTGTTCATTACCTTGGGTAATGTGCTCGGCCCCAAGCGCCACTATGCCGAAAAAGACACGCCGTTTGAGTGCGGTTTTGAAGCGTTTGAAAACGCCCGTATGAAATTTGACGTGCGTTACTATTTGGTTGCGATTTTATTTATCCTGTTTGATTTGGAAGTCGCATTTATGATTCCTTGGGCGGTGGTGTTCCGCGACTTGATGGCGGAAACCGGTGCGTATGCGTTTTGGTCAATGTTTGTGTTTATCGTCGTGCTGACGGTAGGCTTTATTTATGAGTGGAAAAAAGGTGCGCTGGAATGGGAATAGAAGGTGTTTTGAATAAAGGCTTCGTAACCGCCAGCGCGGATACGGTGCTCAATTATGTGC
>JAUNOT010000004.1:33064-34335 GCA_030537065.1 Conchiformibius sp. | reverse complement strand
TGGCAAACACCACCATCGCCGAACCCAAATCGCGGGTCAGCAAAATAAAACCGATGCCCAAGCCGATGGGTACGGCCACCCATTTCACCCGCCCGAAATCGTGCAGGATTTCCATGCGCCGTTTGAAAAAACTGGCCATATACATAATGGTAACCAGCTTGAATACTTCGCTCGGCTGCAATTTCAACCCGCCCGGGCCGGGCAGCCAGCGCCGTGCGCCGTTGATTTCTTCACCCACTATCGGCACCACCAGCAGCAGCAGCAGGGTAAAAGGCAGCAGCAGTTTCGTCCAGCGCAGCCAGCGCCACATCGGCACGCGGCACAAAATCAATGCCGACAGCAGACCGATAACGGCAAACTGCGCCTGTTTGACAAAATAAGTGGTACGTTGGCCGTAGTCGTGCAAACCGGCCTGCGCCACCGAGGCGGAATACACCATAATCAGCCCGAAGCCGAGCAGGCACATCAGCACCCACAGCAGGGTTTTATCGTAATCGGTTTGGCGCATCTGCATTTGGCGGTAGTCGGGTATCGGATGATGGGAGGACATAGAAGGGGGTTTCATTGTTTGTGTGTTTATGATGGTGAAGCGGCAGACAGGCTGCCTGAAAACCGACAAAATAAAACCGCGTATTTTATCAGTATTCCCTTGTTCTTTAAAAGTCCGGCATGACCAGCGTAGGGATAATTTGCACATTCTTGCGTTTGCATCGGCTGCACTTCGCGGCTATGATGCACGCTGCCTGAAACGCCTGTTTGAATGGAGCAAACCCCTATGACCGAAATCCGTATTGACACCGTAACCGTCGCCAACCGCCGCCCCTTTGTTTTATTCGGCGGCATCAATGTGTTGGAAGACTTGGATTCCACCCTGCACGCCGCCGAGCATTATGTGCGCGTAACCGAAAAGCTGGGCGTGCCGTATGTATTTAAAGCCTCGTTTGACAAGGCCAACCGTTCGTCCGTGCATTCCTATCGCGGCGTGGGTTTGGATGCCGGCTTGGAAATTCTGGCGGCGGTTAAACGCAATTTCGGCGTACCGGTGCTGACCGATGTGCATGAGCCGTATCAGTGTGCGCCGGTGGCGGAAGTGGCGGACGTGTTGCAACTGCCGGCATTTTTGGCGCGGCAGACCGATTTGGTCAGCGCGATGGCCGATACCGGACGGGTAATCAATATTAAAAAACCGCAATTTCTCAGTCCGCAGCAAATGGGTAATATTGTTGAAAAGTTTAAAGAATCGGGAAACGAACAACTGATTTTGTGCGAGC
>JAUNOT010000004.1:17557-33053 GCA_030537065.1 Conchiformibius sp. | reverse complement strand
TCGGCTACGATAATTTGGTGGTGGATATGCTCGGCTTCGGTGTGATGAAGCAGGGCGGTTTGCCGGTGATTTTTGACGTGACCCACGCGCTGCAACGCCGCGATGCCGGTGCGGCGGCTTCGGGCGGACGGCGCGCGCAGGCTTTGGATTTGGCCTTGGCGGGCATGGCGGTGGGCTTGGCGGGGCTGTTTTTGGAAAGCCATGCCGACCCCGACCGCGCCAAGTGTGACGGCCCCAGCGCACTGCCTTTGCATTTGCTGGAAGCGTTTTTGTCGCGCGTGAAAGCGGTGGATGATACGGTTAAAGCGTTTGAACCGTTGGAGATTGCTTAATTTTCAGGCAGCCTGAAACGGTTTTTGTTAAAAAACGTCAAATACGGTATAGTTGCGTCAAACACACACACAAGGAGCAAACGATGTCCCCCGATTTATGGCAGACCATCCGCGAGGAAACCGCCCGCGCCGCCGCCGAAGAGCCGATGCTGGCCAGTTTTCTGCATCTGACCGTGTTGCGCCACAGCAGTTTGGCCAGCGTGCTGGCGTTTCATTTGTCCAGCAAACTGAGCAACAGCGTGATGGACGCGCGCAGCCTGTTTGAAGTGTTCGGCGAAGTGTTGCACGGCAATACCGAAATTATTGCGGCGGTGCAGGCCGATATCGCCGCCTGCTACGAGCGCGACCCCGCCTGCGACCAATATTGCCTGCCCTTATTGTATTTTAAGGGTTTTCATGCCATTCAGGCGCACCGCATCAACCATTGCCTGTGGCAGGACGGGCGCAAAACGCTGGCGTATTTTCTGCAAAACCGCGCTTCGGAAGTATTCGGCGTGGACATTCATCCGGGCGCGAAGTTCGGGCGCGGCATTATGATTGACCACGGCACGGGCGTGGTGGTGGGCGAAACGGCAGTGTTGGGCAACGATATTTCCATTTTGCACGGGGTTACGCTGGGCGGTTCGGGCAAGGAAAGCGGCGACCGCCACCCGAAAGTGGGCGACGGGGTGATGATTGGTGCGAATGCTTCGGTGTTGGGCAATATCCGCATCGGCGAATGCGCCAAAATCGGTGCGGGCAGTGTGGTGGTGCGCGATGTGGAAGCGCATACCACTGTGGTCGGCGTACCGGCCAAGGCGGTGGGCGTGTCACGCAGTAAACCGGCCGATGAAATGGACCAAAGTTTTGCCGGTTTGGACGATTTGCATTTTGTGATTTGAGTGTTGTGATGTGAGCAGGCTGCCTGAAACGGAAAAACCGTTTTTAGGCAGCCTGAAATTATTTTTGAAATAATGATTTAATTTTCTTTGGACTTGTTCGCCAAAATATTGATGACGGCGTGGCTGCCTGAAAACCGTTCGGGCAGGCTTTCGCGGTCAAAAGCGGTGTCGCCGCCGTGCGGCAGGCTTTGTCCGCGTTGCAGCGAAGAAAAATCAAACAGTTGCGTATCAGCCAAATGGGACGGCACCACATTTTGCAGCGCGGCAAACATGGATTCAATGCGGCCGGGGAAACGTTTGTCCCAATCGTTCAGCAGTTCTTTAATCACTTGCCGTTGTAGATTAGGCTGCGAACCGCACAGGTTGCAAGGGATAATCGGAAACTGTTTTAACTCGGCGTAGCGTTGCAAATCTTTTTCTTTACAATAGGCTAGGGGGCGGATAACGATGTGTTCGCCGTTGTCCGACACCAATTTCGGCGGCATGGCTTTGAGCTTGCCGCCGTAAAACATATTCAGAAACAGGGTTTGCAAAATATCGTCGCGGTGGTGGCCGAGGGCAATTTTGCTGCACCCCAGCTCTTTGGCGACGCGGTACAGCACGCCGCGCCGCAAGCGGCTGCACAGCGAACAGGTGGTTTTGCCTTCGGCAATCACGCGCTTGACTACGGAATAGGTGTCTTCTTCCACAATACGGTAGGGCACGCCGATGCTGTCGAGATACTCGGGCAGGACGTGTTCGGGAAAGCCGGGTTGTTTTTGGTCAAGATTAACGGCAATCAGTTCAAAATCAATCGGTGCCGATGCCTGCAGGTGGCGCAGAATATCCAGCAGCGCGTAGCTGTCTTTGCCGCCCGACAGGCACACCATAATTTTGTCGCCCGGCTCAATCATATTGAAATCGTTAATCGCGTCGCCGACCGCATGGCGCAGACGTTTGTGTAATTTATTGTTTTCCAGTTCGGTTTTGCTTTTGTTTGACATGGCGGGGTAAAGGCGCAAAAGGGTGGATTATAAATCAAAAGCTAGAGGCTGTTGATATTTCGGGCATAGCATGAATTTTTTGGTGGAAAAGACACCGTGAACGAAATATCAACAGCCCCTTGCTCACAAGGGAAAATCCGTTTCAGGCAGCCTGAAAACTTGGCAGCCTTCCGCGCCCAACATACAATAAACGGTTTTTACGCAGGCCGAGCCCATGTTCCGTACCCTTTTAGGCGGTAAAATCCACCGCGCCACCGTTACCCAAGCCGATTTAAACTATGTCGGCAGCATTACCGTTGATTTGGATTTGCTGGATGCCGCAGGCATTTTGGTCAATGAAAAAGTACAAATTGTCAATAACAACAACGGCGAACGTTTTGAAACCTACACCATCGCAGGCGAGCGCGGTAGCGGCGTGATTTGCTTAAACGGCGCGGCGGCGCGGCGCGTACAGGCAGGCGATATTGTGATTATTATGTCGTATGTGATGCTGTCCGAACCCGAAATCGCCGCCCACCAGCCCAAAGTGGTGCTGGTAAACGAACACAACCAAATCCGCGAAGTGATTCACTACGAACCTGCGCATACCGTTTTGTAAACCGTTTTCAGGCTGCCTGAAGCATGACCTCCCCCTACCGCGCCGCCGTATATGCTTGTGCCGATGCATCTGACTATCCGCCGCAACTGTGGCAGATATTAAAAAGATTTATCCGACAAGATGATGCGGAAGTTTTATTTAAAGCAGGCGAATATTTTTATTATTTTACCCGCCCACAAAATGCCACCCGTGCCGTTGCCTACTACCGCCGTGCCGCCAAATTGGGACATAACGAAGCCCGATACCGTCTGGCATACTGCCACGAATACGGTTTCGGCGTCCGCACCGACTTAAAAAAAGCCCGCCGTTACTACGCGGCGGCAGCAGAAAACGGACATCATCAGGCAGCTTACGCGCTCGGGCGTTTTTGGGAATACGGGTTTGGCGGCAAACGCAGCCTGAAAAGCGCCTGCCGCCTGTATCATACCGCCGCACGCGGCGGTTGCCCCGAAGCCCAAAATGCCTTTGCCTATTGCTGCGACCAAGGGCGCGGAACATCACGCAAACCCCAAAAAGCCCGCCGTTGGTACACCCGTGCTGCCAAACAGGGCAATGCCCAAGCTTGCAACAATCTGGGTATCCTATACCGTTACGGACAAAGCGGTCTGCGCCAATGCTGCCGCCGTGCCGAAAAATGGTTTCAACTGGCGGCAGCAGCAGGCAGCCTGACCGCGCTGTACAATTTGGGCGAGTTATACGAACACAAAAAGCGTTACCGCAAAGCCCTCAAATACTACCGCCGCGCTGCCGAACTGGGCGACAAACCGTCCCGCCGTGCCGCCGCCAAACTGCAAAAAAACCGATAAAAAACCACAGAAGCCCCATCATGATTAGCAAAACCGAATACCTTGCCCAAGCCGCCCAAGGCTACAACCGCATTCCCTTGGTGCAAGAACTGCTTGCCGATTTGGACACACCCCTGTCGCTGTATTTAAAACTTGCCAACCGCCCGTTCAGCTATCTGCTTGAATCGGTGGTCGGCGGCGAACGCTTCGGGCGTTATTCCTTTATCGGACTGCCCTGCAATACCTATTTAAAAGTGTCGGGGCAGCGCACCGAAGTGTATGAACAGCACCAACTGACCGAAACCCACGAAGGCAACCCCCTGCCCTTTATTGAAGCCTACCACGCCCGCTTTAAAACGCCCGAAATTCCGCAACTGCCGCGTTTTACCGGCGGATTGGTGGGCTATTTCGGTTACGAAAGCATTTACTATTTTGAACATCTGGCGCACCGTCTTTCAGGCAGCCCCAAAAACGACCCTTTAGGCACGCCCGATATTCTGCTGATGCTGTCGCAAGAGTTGGCGGTAATTGACAATTTAAGCGGCAAAATCTACCTGATTGTTTACGCCAACCCCGCCGACCCGCTGGGTTACGAACATGCCCGCAGCCGTTTGGAAGATTTGCGCGAACAACTGCGCCAAAACGTTGCCATTCCCCTGTCGCTCGGCAGCGCACACACCACGCCCGAACATCTCACAGGCGAAGCGCGTTACAAAGATTACGTCCGCCGCGTGCGCGACTATATTTTGGACGGCGACTGTATGCAGGTTGTCCCCAGCCAGCGCATCAGTCTGCCGTTTAGCGATTCGCCGCTCGCGCTCTACCGCGCCTTACGCACGCTTAATCCCTCGCCCTATCTGTTTTATTATGATTTTGGCGATTTCCATATTGTCGGTTCGTCGCCCGAAATTTTGGTGCGCCGCGAACGCGACAAAGTGATTGTGCGCCCGATTGCGGGAACGCACCTGCGCGGTACCACACCCGAACAGGACGCGCAACACGCCGCCGAATTGCTCGCCGACCCGAAAGAAACCGCCGAACACACCATGCTGATTGATTTGGGGCGCAACGATGTCGGACGCATCAGCCAAACGGGTTCGGTACAGGTTACCGACAAAATGGTGATTGAAAAATATTCGCATGTGATGCACATTGTTTCCAATGTGGAAGGACGTTTGCGCGGCAACATCAACAATATGGATATTCTCGCCGCCACTTTCCCTGCTGGGACGCTGTCGGGTGCACCCAAAGTCCGCGCCTTGGAAATTATTGAGGAATTAGAACCCGAAAAACGCAATATTTACGGCGGCGCAGTGGGCGTGTGGGGCTTTAACAATGATATGGATTTGGCGATTGCCATCCGCACCGCCGTGATTAAAAACCAAACCCTGTATGTGCAAAGCGGCGGCGGCATTGTTGCCGATTCGGAAGAAGAAGCCGAATGGCAGGAAACGCAAAACAAAGCCCGCGCCGTTTTAAAAGCCGCACAAATGGTGCAAGACGGTTTGGATAAATAATTTCAGGCAGCCTGAAACAAAGTTAAAATACCGCTTTTGCTTTCAGGCTGCCTGAAATGAGCTTACTCCGTTCCCACCGACCGGCCGCCGCCTGCTGGCTGGCTTTAATCGTCCTGACCCTGCTTTGGGACGGGCTGTTTGCGCCGCTGCATACCGGCCGTATGCTGCTGCTGATTAAGCTGCTGCCGCTTTGTCTGCCTGTGCGCGGCATTGTGTCCGGCCGTATTTATACCTATCAATACTGCTCCATGCTGGTGCTGGCGTATTTTACCGAAGGGGTGATGCGCCTGTTTGACGCGCCTTCAGGCAGCCTGTATTTTGCCGCCGCCCAAACGGTTTTGAGTGTGGCGTTTTTTGTTTTGTGTCTGCGTTATTTGCATCAGTTTAAGAAAAATAAAGGAAACCCGCGTGTCGGATAAACCGTCTTTGTTAAAAATCAGCCTGCTGCCGTGGTGGACGGGCATGATATTGATTGCTGCCGTGCCGTTTTTGTCTATTTTGCGCACGGGTCCCTTAAGCAGTTTTTTTCTGGAAAGCGGCTCGCTGCTGTTTGTGCTGACTTTGGTTCTGCTGACGGTGTTTTGCAGCGGCATCCGCAGCCGTCCGCCTGCGGCGGCGGTGTGGTTCGGGCTGCTGGCCTTGTTTTGGGCGGTGCAGGCGCGCTGGATGGGGCTGCTGTATGCCGGTGTCAGCGATATGGCGGCTTGGGCGTTTGTGATTTTGGCGTTTTTGGCGTGGGCGTGCCGCGAGTGGGTAAACCGCTTCGGGCAGGAAACGGTGGCGGCGGTGTTGGCGTGGGTGCTGCTGGCGGCGGGTTGTGTGCAGGCGGGCATCGCGTGGATGCAATATACGGGCGCGGCGGCGGATTTTTCAGGCTGGCTGATGTACCGGCCGGGCATTGTGGAAGGGCAGCTCGGCCAGCGTAACCATTTGGCGCATTATCTGATGTGGGCGGTGTTGGCATCGGCCTATTTGTGTACGCAACGGCGTTTGACGGCATGGCTGGCGTGGCCGTTGGCGGCATGCTTGGCATGGACCATTGGTCTGACCGGTTCGCGCACGGTGTTTGTGTATGTTTTGGGATTGGCATTGCTGCTGCCTTTGTGGCGCTGGCGGGCGGGCAGGGCGGGCAACCGTGGCTGTGCGGTGTTTGCGCTGGCGGCGGCAACGGTGCTGTTGTTTCAGTTTGCGGCCGAGCCTTTGGCGGCGTGGGTGTCGGGGCAGGGCGGTTTTGCCACGGCGGCCGAGCGTTTGGGCAATGAAAACTTCGGCCGTTCCGGACGCGGCTACGAATGGCGTAAAGCGTGGCTGGTGTTCCAATCCGCACCGTGGTTCGGACACGGTTGGGGCAGCTACGCCCTTCAGGGTTTTTTGGAAACGGGGGTATATCCTACCGGTTACCGCCCGTATGAAAACGGGGTGTTGTTTACCCACAGTCATAATTCGCTGTTAAACCTGTTGGCGGAAATGGGGATTGTCGGTACGGCTTTGGTGTTGGGCGGTTTGGCGTATGTGCTGCGTACGGTGTGGCGGCAGCCTTCACCCGCATCGCTGTTTTTATTGGCAGCGATGTCGGTATCGTTGTTGCACAGTTTGTTTGAATATCCTTTGTGGTATATTTATTTTTTAAGTGTTTTTGCGCTGTTTGTCGGTTTGATGCCGCCGCCGTCGCGGCTGCCTGAACGGGAACAGGCGGTTTCTTATGCTTTTTCGGCGGCGGTGGCGGCGGCAGTACTGCTGTTGGCGGCGGGCGTACTGCGCTTGGGTTTTGCCTATCAGGACTTGCGGCAGGCGGCGCGTGGTGCGACAACTGCGCTGGAAAAGGCGGAACGGGTGGGCAGCTTGGTGCGGATTGTGCATCATGAACCGATGCTGGCGTATTATGCGGAATTGACGCTGTTAAACCATATTGATACCGCCCGTGCGGGCAGCGTACCCGAATGGGCGCAGCAGGCGGCGCGGCGTGCCACTTTGTTCCGCCCGTATTCGCACGCGCACAAATGGGGGCTGACCGCCTACCGTACCGGCCGCCGTGAAGAAGGGGCAAAATGGATGGAGCAGGTTTACCGCTATTATCCGGCCAAAATGCAGGTATATGGTGCAGCCATTGCCGCCAACCCCGAATATGCGGGGCTGCGCGAAGGTTTTACCCGCCATTGCCGCGCCTACTACGCATCGCTCGGTCAAGCGCCGCAATGTCCCCTGCCGCCGCAGTAAGATTGTTAAGATAAACCGCCCATTGCAAAAAATCGCAAAACCCGATGCCGATAAGCTAGGAAGATAAAAACATAACTGTTAAGATAAGCCCTTTTTGCAAACCGCAGTCCCGTTTCAGGCTGCCTGAAACGCCCGACAACCCTTTGACGAAGGAAACCACCATGAGCCGCGTATTACTGGTCGACGATGACGACACCCTCACCGAGCTGCTTGCCGAATACCTGACTGCCGAAGGCTTGGAAGTCAACCGCATGCCCGACGGCGAAAGCGGCGTAAAAGAAATTCTCGGCGGCAACGCCTACGACGTGGTCATTTTAGACTCCATGATGCCGAAAATGAGCGGTCTGGACGTACTCAAAACCGTCCGCGCCCAAAGCAAAATCCCCATTATCATGCTCACCGCCAAAGGCGACGACATCGACCGCATTATCGGTTTGGAAATGGGTGCCGACGACTATGTACCCAAGCCCTGCACCCCACGCGAACTGCTGGCGCGCATCAATGCCATTTTGCGCCGCGCCCAACAAAGCAGCGAATCGGGCAGTAACGCCAACAGCCTGTCGGTCAGCAACGTTACCCTATACCCCGCCAAGCGGCAGGCCGCCATCGGCGACACCCCCTTGGAGCTGACCAGCACCGAATTTAACCTGCTTGAAGCGCTGATGCGCCATGCCGGACAAGTCGTCAGCAAAGAAACCCTGTCGCTGGAAGCACTTGACCGCAAGCTGGCCAAGTTTGACCGCAGCATCGACGTACATATTTCCAGCATCCGCCACAAACTGGGCGACCCCTCGCTGATTCAAACCGTACGCGGTTTGGGTTATCTGTTTGTGAAAAACTGATTACAGGCTGCCTGAACACCCTTCAGGCAGCCTGTGCCGTCCCACCGCACGGAGAAACGTCAGATGAAAACCGTCCTGCCCTTGCTGCTGCTTTCCCTGCTGGCCGCCTGCGCCCGCCCCCAAGCCGCGCCCGACACCGCTTCGGCTGCCACTTCTAACACGGCTGCCGCCCGCCCCGCCGACACCGGCAGCGACAACCCCGCCGCCGCTTTCTGTGTCCAACAAGGCGGCCTGTCCGAAATCTTTACCGACCGCGCCGGCAACGAATACGGCATGTGCCGCCTCAAAGACGGCCGCATTATGGAAGAATGGGAATACCTGCGCCAATACGGCAAAAAAATTCCGCGCGGCAAATCCGCCGCCAAACCCTAATCTGTAACTGCGCGGCAGGCTGCCTGCCGCCCCTTTTTATTTCCGGCCGGACATGAGACTTTTCCAACGCATTTTCGCCACCTTCTGCATGGTTATCATCTGCGCCATCTTTGTGGCCAGCTTTTCCTTTTGGGTAGTACAAACCCGACTGGCCGAAAACCAGTTCAAACAAGAACGCGGCATGGAAATCAGCCTGCTGAACAATGCCCAAACCAGCCTGCAAAGCAGCGGTGAAAAAGCCGTGCGCGACCTGCTGGAACGCTGGCGGCACAATGCTGCCGTTAAAAACGTTATCGTCATTACCGGCGACGACAAGCGCGACATTCTCAACCGCCGCATTCCCGCCGAAGAAATCGAACACGCCTACGACTTTGCCGCCAAAAACCCCCATTCCAACCTTGCCGCCATTATTTTTGACCCTTTCGGCGAAGAATACCTGTTTTTTATCCGCAACTTCGACCGCAACCAAGTTGAGCGTATGCCCAGCCCCCTGCTGATTCCCGGCCTGCCGCTTGCACCGGTTTGGCACGAATTTATCATACTCGCCTCTACCCTGATTATCGGCCTGCTGCTGGCCTATATTCTCGCCAACAACATTACCAAGCCCATCAAAATACTGGAAAACGGCATGAACCGCCTTGCTGCGGGCGAGCTGGACACCCGCGTTGCCCAACAGCTGCACGACCGCCGCGACGAATTGGCCAATTTGGGCGTACAGTTTGACAAAATGGCGGGGCAGCTGCAAAAACTGGTGGAAAAAGAACGCCATCTGCTGCACCACGTTTCCCACGAAATGCGTTCGCCCTTGGCGCGTATTCAGGCATTGGTCGGACTGATGCAGGCGCGTCCCGACAAACAGGAAGAATACATCGGCCGCTTGGAAAACGAATTGGGGCGGATGGACACGCTGGTGGGCGAACTGCTGACGCTGTCGCGCTTGGAAACCGCCAATGTGCCGATGGAAAAAGAAGAACTGCCGATTACCGCCTTTTTGCGCCAACTGGTGGAAGACAGCCAGTCGGTGGCCGAACAGCGCGGTCACCGTGTCGCCCTGAACATCAAAAATATCGGCGACGATGCCCGTTTGAGCGGCAACGAAAGCTATTTGTACCGCGCTTTTGACAACGTTATCCGCAATGCCATGAATTACAGCCCCGAAGGCAGCACCATCAACGTTACCGCCTATGAAGACCGGCGCAACCTGCATATTGAAATCTGCGACAACGGCCCCGGCATCAAACCGGAGCAGATTCCGCATATTTTCACCGCCTTTTACCGTGCCGACAGCAGCGCCAACAAACCCGGCACCGGCTTGGGGCTGGCTTTGACCAAGCACATTATCGAACAGCATCACGGCCGCATCATCGCCGAGAATCTGAAACCCAAGGGCTTGAAAATGCACTTTATCCTGCCCCGAACCTGTAAAACCAAAGCCGATAACGGCAAAAAAGCCGCCTGAACCGTTCAGGCAGCCTGAAACGAAAGTTCCGCTATGTATTTCCTGCTTTCCCCCGCTAAAAACTTAAACGAACAGCGCGATATTTATCCGAAAATCTATTCGCAGCCACCCCTGCTGGCGCAGGCCGAGCTGCTGATGGAGAGCCTGCGTCCGCTTGCGCCGCACGACATTGCCGCACTGATGCACGTTTCCGACAAAATCGCCCTGCTCAATGCCGAGCGCAATGCCGCTTGGCAGCCGCCGTTTACGCCCGACAATGCCAAACCCGCGCTGTATCTGTTTAACGGCGACGTGTATGAAGGCATCGATGCCTACGGCCGCACGGAAGCGGAAATCAGCTATATTCACAATCATGTACGCATTTTGTCGGGGCTGTACGGCATTGTCCGCCCCTTGGATTTAATCCAACCCTACCGCTTGGAAATGGGTACGGCATTGGCGAACACGCGCGGTAAAAACCTGTATGAATTTTGGGGCAGCCGCGTAACCGAGCGTTTGAACGATACCTTGAAAGCATCGGGCGACAATATTGTCGTCAATTTGGCTTCGCAGGAATATTTTAAAGTGATTCAGCCCAAGCTGTTGAATGCGCGGATTATTACGCCTGTGTTTAAGGACGGTAAAGACGGTGTGTACAAAGTGGTCAGCTTCTATGCCAAACGCGCGCGCGGGCTGATGGTGCGCTATGCCGCCGAACAGCAGCTGGAAGATGCGGAACAACTGAAACAGTTTGATTTGGAAGGTTATGCGTATAACGCCGCCGCTTCGTCGGAAAACGAATGGGTGTTTTTGCGCGACAAAGCTGCCTGAAACAAAAAACCCCTTGTCTGTATCAGACAAGGGGTTTTTTGTTTACAGCAAAAACAGTGAAGCCAAACCAAGGAAAATCAAAAATCCGCCCGAATCGGTTACGGCGGTAATCAATACCGAACTGCCCAAAGCCGGGTCTTTGCCGAATTTGTCCATCAGCACGGGAATCATCACCCCCAATACCGCCGCCAGCAGCAGGTTCAGCGTCATCGCCGCCACCATCACCAGCGCAATGCCGGTATTGTGGTAGAGCAGATAGGAAATCAGCCCCATCACGCTGCCCCACACCAGCCCGTTTACCAAGGCCACGCCGATTTCCTTACGCAGCAGGTGCGTAGCTTGGCTGCCTGAAAGCTGGCCGAACGCCATTGCCCGTACAATCATGGTAATGGTTTGGTTGCCCGAATTGCCGCCGATGCCCGCCACAATCGGCATCAGCGCCGCCAAGGCGACAATTTGAGCAATGGCGTGTTCAAACGCGCCAATCACGCGGCTGGCCACAAACGCCGTGCCCAAATTGACCGCCAGCCAAAACCAACGGTTTTTCACCGATTTCATCACCGGCGCAAACAAGTCCTCTTCTTCTTTCAAACCGGCCATATTCAACATATCGGTTTCGCCTTCTTCGCGAATCACGTCCACCATTTCGTCCACAGTCAGGCGGCCGATTAGCTTGCCCTGCGCGTCCACCACCGGCGCGGTAACCAAGTCGTAGCGTTCAAATGCGGCGGCGGCTTCTTCGGCATCGTTTTCGGGACGGAAGCAGACGATGTCTTTGGCCATCACGTTTTCCACCCGTTCTTCGGGGTCGGACACCAGCAGTTTGCGAATCGGCAGCACGCCTTGTAAAAAGTCGTTGTCGTCCACTACGAAGATTTTGTCGGTGTGGTCGGGCAGGCTGTCAAAACGGCGCAGGTAGCGCAGCACCACTTCGCAGCTGACGTCGGCGCGGATGCTGACGGTTTCAAAGTCCATTACCGCGCCCACTTGGTCGTCGCGGTAGGACATGGCTGCCTGAACTTGGGCGCGTTCTTCGGCATCGCGCGTTTGCAGCACTTCGGCCACCACCTGCACCGGCAAGTCGTCGGCCAAGTCCGCCAAATCGTCGGCGTCCATGTCTTCCACCGCCGCCACCAGCTCGGCGGTGTCCATGGTTTCAATCAGGCTTTCGCGGACGGCATCGGACACTTCCAGCAAGACTTCGCCGTCTTCTTCGGGTTTGACCAGCTCCCACACAAAGGCGCGTTCTTTGGGTGGCAGGCTTTCCAGTACGGCGGCGATGTCGGCGGGGTGCAGCTCGTTCAGCAGCAGGGTTAGGGTGTGCAGGGATTCGGTATCGGGATGGTCGGAAGCGGGGGCTGCTTTCAGGTTGTCGGCGTGCGGCAGCAGCTGTTCGGCCAGTTGGTGGATGCGTTCGATGTCGGCGTTCAGACGTTCGCTGTGAACCGGTTGTTGTTCCATAACATACTCCGCCTGCCTGTTGCGGCGGGGCAGTCAGGCAGGGTTTAGAAAAGGGGGGAAAGAGGGGGATACGAGGGTGGCTCGTCCATTGCGGGAAGGCCGCGTCTGCGGCGGGTGGTCGGTAACGGGCGCGTATTTTACACGAGAACGGGATAAGAAATTTGATGTAATCGGAGAAAATGATAAACAGGCTGCCTGAAAACGGTACGGATGTTTTCAGGCAGCCTGTTTTAACGGTTGGTTATTCGGGTTGGTCGGATTCATCGCTTTGCGCCGCAGGTTCGGCAACGGGGGCAGGGCGGCGGTAGTAACGCCAGCCGAATACGCCGGCGGCAATCATCAGATACAGCCACCAAAATTTCAGCAGCCACAGTAAAACCGTTATCAGCATATCCCATCCTGCCGTCAGCGAAGCCAGCAGCCGTACTGTAAACGGCGGCCGCAACTGCGCCGCCATATATTCGGTGTCGCTGAAATTTTCGCGGTGCAAAAGCGGCATTTGTTCAAAATGCAGGGCGATATTGGCGAAGCTGGCTCTGTCCTGCAAGATGGCCTGTTGCAGCCGTGCTTCGTCCTGACGGCCTTGGATTTCACTGCTTTCCGCCGCCAAATTTTTGCCTTGTTCGGCATCCGACCGTTTGGCGGGCAGCGCGTCCACGCGCTCGGCATGGCGGCGGTGGCGTTCACCGGCCAGCGTTTGCTGTAATAAAGACCATTCCAAGTCTTCCGCTTCAAATTGCTGGCTTTGCAACAGGCGGATATGCGGCTGCAAATCTTTTAAAAATGCGGCTGCCTGTAAACGCGGAATCCGTATCAGGCTGTCGCCGGTGCTTTGGTAGCGGGTAATGCGTACCATATTGCCGTCTGTTAGGCGGTAATCCTGTTCCGCTTCGGTGTGGCTGTTGATATTGTTACGCAGGACAAAACCGCCGTATTTTGCGGTTAAATCGTTAATTGCCTGTGAGGTTTTGCGGACATTGTCGGTGCGGAACATAATGTCGGCCTGTACCGACAAACGCCGTTCCGCCGCTTCGGGCAGGTTGATTAAGGTTTGTGTATCGGCGGTTAATGCCGAAGCGGCAGCAGGCTGGGGAGCGGAAGCGGTTATTTCGGCGGCGGCAACCACATTGGCGGCCGACATCGGCTGTGCCGTCCTGCTTTCGGTTTCGGCACCGCAGGCGGCCAGCAGCAGGCACAAGACAAGTGAAAGGGACTGTGTTTTCATACGGATTGGCGGAAAATAGCGGAAAAACGGTATGATACACAATTTCAGGCAGCCTGAAACACCGTTTACCCCTTGCGCCGGAAACGCCGAATCTGCTTCAGCGCGTAAACCAGCGTGGAGCCGCCGCCTGCCAGCAACAGCAGCAACACCGGCCACAGCAACAGCATCGGGAAAAAATACAACAGCAAGGCCGCCGCCACCAGCGTGGCACCCAAACTCAAATAGGCATAGGCTTCGCGCTCGTCCACAATTTTTGCGCCGTAAAAGTTGCCTTCAAAGGCGTGCGACAGCCGCAAAACCTGCCTTGCGACCGCCTGTGCCTGTTGGCGGTTGAGGATTTTTAGCCGTGCAAAGCCCTGCCGCCGTTTTTCCACCGCCACCGCGTGTTCTTCGCTGTTCAAGATGATTTCGGTGGCGTTGTCCAAATCGCGCAAAAACTGTATTTCCAACTGCGCCGCCAATTCGCTGTTTTCCAAAACAATATCCAGTTCGCGGTTAAAATGCCAACTGGCAAAGTTCAGATTGCTGGAACCAACCCGCGCCCACACGCCGTCCGCCACCGCGCTTTTGGCGTGAATCATCGCGCCGTTCCACTCAAACACGCGCACGCCTGCCTGCAACAATTCGCGGTAACGGGTGCGCGACACGCGGGCAATCCAACCGATATCGGAGGTTTGCGGCACAAGAATGCGCACGTCCACACCGGCCGCCGCCGCGTTAATCAGCGCCTGCGTGTACAGCCGCGTCGGCATAAAGTAGGCATCGGTCAGCCACAGGCGGTGGTCGGCCAGCGCAATGGCGTTTAAATCCACACGCATCATATTGTTATTATTGGGCGTGGTGGCAATTACTGCCGCACGCACGCTGCCTGAAACGGCCGAACAGGCAGCACGGATGTTTTCAGGCAGCCTGCGCCCCTGCGATTGCAGCGTGTCGGCAAAGGCGCGGATTAAATCGTCCACCACCGCGCCGCGCAGCATCAGGCCGGTGTCGCGCCACGGGTCAATACCTTTGTCGGGTTTGCCCTGCCAAGCGGCGGAAATGCACAGGCCGCTGACAAAGGCGGTATGCCCGTCCACAATAATGGATTTGCGGTGATTGCGTGACAGCAAGCCGATACCCGAAGCAAAACCGATGGGATTGTACGCCACCACCGTTGCCCCCGCTGCATGCAGGGGGCGGAAAAAGTTTTTTAGGGCGGGAATCATGCAGCCCACCCAGTCATACACCACCATCACTTGCACACCGGCACGGGCTTTGGCAACCAGCAAATCGCGCACACGTTGCCCGAACGCATCGTCGGCAAAAATATACATTTCCATCAGGATAAAATGTTCGGCGGCGGCCATCGCCTGCAACCATGCGGGAAAGTTTTCCGTGCTGTCGTTAAGCAGAAACACTTCGTTGCCGCTGCGGGTTTCGCTGCCGCCGGAGCGCAGTTGCAGTTGTTCGGTTAGGGCTTGGTTTAACTGCATATTTTTTCCTTACAATACGGCGCAAACGATAATACCGCCCAAACCGGCCGCCGGCGACAGGTGGTAAATGCGCCAGTCTTCGCCGCTGTGCAGGTAATACGACAGCACGGGAAACTCGGCGGCAATGCGCGGCGGCAGTTCGGCGATGGCGTATTCGTCAATGCCGAACAGTACGTTTTGGGCGAAAAAGCCGCTAAAAGCAAAGTCGGCCACGCAGGCAAACTCGCGTTCGGGCAGGTTGTCAAAACCGAGAATCAGCTTTTCTTCGGCAGGCAGGTGGCGCACCGACAGCAGTCGGGCGTTTTGATGGGTTCGGGTCATGGGCTTTTATTGAGTAGGGGAGAGGTAGAGAACGCAGATTTTATCATTAGGCTTGTTCTTAAAAAAATGACGGTTGCGGTAATAAGGTTTTTTAATGTTCAACCATCAAAATCAGGCTGCCTGAAACGGTTTTTCCGTTTCAGGCAGCCTGATTTTTAACGCGGATTAGCGCACGGGTATTACATCATACCGCCCATGCCGCCCATTCCACCCATGCC
>JAUNOT010000004.1:0-17547 GCA_030537065.1 Conchiformibius sp. | reverse complement strand
CAGGCAGCTCAGCAATCATGCAGTCGGTGGTCAGCATCAAACCAGCAATAGACGCAGCGTGTTGCAGTGCAGAACGGGTAACTTTGGCGGGGTCCAGTACGCCCATGGCAATCATATCGCCGTAAGTGTCGTTGCCTGCGTTGTAACCGAAATTGCCTTCGCCTTCCAACACTTTGTTTACCACAACGCTGGCTTCGCCGCCGGCATTGGTCACGATTTGACGCAGGGGAGACTCTACCGCACGCAATACGATTTTCACACCGGCTTCTTGGTCGGCGTTGTCGGCGTGTACTTTGCTCAAAGCGGCGCGCGCACGCAGCAGTGCCACACCGCCGCCTGCCACAATGCCTTCCTCAACGGCGGCACGGGTGGCGTGCAGGGCATCGTCCACGCGGTCTTTTTTCTCTTTCATTTCCACTTCGGTGGCCGCGCCCACTTTGATAACGGCTACGCCGCCTGCCAGTTTGGCCACACGCTCTTGCAGTTTCTCTTTGTCGTAGTCGCTGGTGGCGGTTTCAATTTGTTTGCGGATTTCGCCCACACGCGCTTCAACGGCGGCTTTGTCGCCGAAGCCGTCAATAATGGTGGTGTTTTCTTTGGCGATTTCAATGCGTTTGGCTTGACCCAAGTGTTCCAGCGTGGTTTGTTCCAAAGACAGGCCGACTTCTTCGGCAATCACGGTGCCGCCGGTCAGAATGGCGATGTCTTGCAACATGGCTTTGCGGCGGTCGCCGAAGCCGGGGGCTTTCACGGCAACGGTTTTCAGAATGCCGCGGATGTTGTTTACCACCAAAGTGGCCAAGGCTTCGCCTTCCACGTCTTCGGCAATAATCAACAGGGGACGGCTGGTTTTGGCCACTTGTTCCAAAACGGGCAGCAAATCACGGATATTGCTGATTTTTTTGTCAAACAGCAACACAAACGGGCTGTCCAAACCGGCGATTTGTTTGTCTACATCGTTCACGAAGTAGGGTGACAGGTAGCCGCGGTCAAACTGCATACCTTTAACCACTTCCAGCTCGTTTTCCAGCGATTTGCCGTCTTCAACGGTAATTACGCCTTCTTTGCCCACTTCTTGCATGGCGTCTGCAATGATTTTGCCCACAGAAGCGTCAGAGTTGGCAGAAATAGAGCCGACTTGGGCGATTTGTTCGTAGGTTTCGCAGGGTTTGGCGATGTTGGCCAACTCGTCCACCAAAGCGGAAACGGCTTTGTCAATGCCGCGTTTCAGGTCGGTGGGGTTCATGCCGGCGGTCACGTATTTCATGCCTTCGGCCACGATGGCTTGCGCCAAAACGGTGGCGGTGGTGGTACCGTCGCCTGCTACGTCGTTGGTTTTGGACGCGACTTCTTTCACCATTTGTGCGCCCATGTTTTCAAACTTGTCTTTCAGTTCGATTTCTTTGGCAACGGACACGCCGTCTTTGGTGATGTGCGGGCCGCCGAAAGAGCGGTCCAATACCACGTTGCGGCCTTTGGGACCCAAAGTTACGCGCACGGCGTTGGCCAATACGTTTACGCCGTTAACCATTTTTTGGCGCACGTCTGCGCCGAATTGTACGTCTTTTGCTGCCATGTTTTGCTAGCTCCAATTATGATGTCTGTTAAATTAAAGTGTGCGTTGTGCCGCCTGTGTGTTCAGGCAGCCTGAAGTTATTCTACGATGCCGAAAATGTCTTCTTCGCGCATAACCAGCAATTCTTCGCCGTCTGCTTTAACGGTTTGGCCGCTGTATTTGCCGAAGATGATTTTGTCGCCGACTTTAACGTCAAGCGGACGGCGTTGGCCGTCTTTGCCGCGTTTGCCTTCGCCGACGGCAATCACTTCGCCCATATCGGGTTTTTCGGCGGCCGAACCGGGCAGGATGATGCCGGATGCGGTTTTTTCTTCGGCTTCAAGGCGTTTTACGACAACGCGGTCGTGCAGGGGACGGATGGTCATATCGGTTAATCTCCGTAATAAAAATGATAAAGGGGGTTAAAATCAACACAGGCGGCAAAGTAGGGCCGTTACGGGCGAATTCAAGCGCGGCGGCGGAATTTTTTAAAAAGCCTTTGAAACGGCGTGAAAATTTTTGGCGGAAAAGACAGCGTGAACGAAACGGCAACAGACCCTACGGCCACAGCCACGCCCAAACGTTGCGTCCTTCGCCGCTTAACAGGGTGTAGGTGCGGCAGGCGGCGGCGGTGTTCATGCACTCCAAGCCGATGCCGTGGGCGGCCAGTTCCGCCATCAGCTTGGGCGGCAGAAAATGTTGTTTGATGCCGGTGCCGACCAAAATAACTTCGGCGCGCGCCTGCACGGCAGCCTGAAACGAGGCGGCGGTCAAATCTTGCGGCAGGGCTTCGTCCGCCGCCGTTACGTTGCCGCCGCCGATGATGACGGCACGGGTGTGGGCGGTGCCGTTGATGATGATTTCGCCTGCGCGGCAGCTGTCGATGGCCGCGCCGTGTTCGGGCAGGTGTTCCTGAATCTGCATGGTCAATAGTGCTTGTTGTGGTTCGGGCGGGCGATAATAACACGCGGCTGCCTGAAAATCAGGTGCAAAATCAGGCAAAATCGGTTAGGATAAGCGGCAATTTGCAGCTCGGGCTGCCTGAACGCGTTTTCAGGCAGCCTGTCTGTGTGAAAATGAAATCTGGAGCAAATTCATGCAAGCAATCAATATCGGTATTTTGGGGCTGGGCACGGTCGGCGGCGGCACGGCGCAGGTGTTGCGCGACAACGCCGAAGAAATCGCCCGCCGTTTGGGACGCGAAGTGCGGGTGTTTATGGTGGCCACGCGCAATGTCGGCAAAGCGTTTAAAGTCTGCCCCGACGCGCTGTTTTCCACCGACCCGTTTGAAGTAGTGGACCATCCCGATGTCGATGTCGTGGTGGAATTGTACGGCGGCAGCGATACCGCCAAAGAGCTGGTGTTACGCGCCATTGACAACGGCAAACACGTTGTAACCGCCAATAAAAAACTGCTGGCCGAATACGGCAATGAAATTTTTGCCCGCGCCGCCGAAAAAAACGTGATGGTACATTTTGAAGCGGCGGTGGCCGGCGGTATTCCCATTATCAAAGCCCTGCGCGAAGGCATGTCGGCCAACCGTATTAAATCCGTGGCTGGTATTATCAACGGCACCAGCAACTTTATCCTGACGCAGATGCGCGAACAGGGCAGTACGTTTGCCGACGCGCTGAAACAGGCGCAGGAACTGGGCTATGCCGAAGCCGACCCCACTTTTGATATTGAAGGCCACGATGCCGGACACAAAATTACCATTATGTCGGCTTTGGCTTTCGGCACACCGGTCAATTTTGATGCCTGCTATCTGGAAGGCATCAGCAAGCTGGACAGCCGCGACATCAAGTATGCCGAAGAACTGGGCTACCGCGTCAAGTTGCTGGGCATTACCCGCCGCCGTGAGAACGGCATCGAATTGCGCGTGCATCCGACCCTGATTCCCGAAAACCGCCTGCTGGCCAATGTCAACGGCGTGATGAACGCCGTGCGCGTGGATGCCGATATGGTGGGCGAAACCCTGTATTACGGCGCAGGCGCAGGCGCATTGCCTACCGCCAGCGCGGTGGTGGCCGATATTATTGACATCAGCCGCCTGATTTCCGCCGACACCGACCACCGCGTTCCCTATTTGGCGTTCCGCGCCGACAATGTGGAATCGCAGCCGTTTTTGAGTATGGACGAAGTCAGCAGCAGTTATTATCTGCGCGTTCAGGCAGCCGACCGAGCCGGTGTATTGGGTGCGATTGCCAACCTGCTGGCGGAGCAGGGCATTTCCATTGAAGCGCTGATTCAAAAAGCGGTGTTGGACAACAATCAGGCCGAAATCGTTATCCTGACCCACCACACTTTGGAAAGCAATATCAAAGCCGCCATCACCGCGATTGAAGCGCAGGAAACCGTATCCGCGCCCGTAACCATGATTCGCATGGAACCGCTCAATGGCTGAGCAAGGGCAGGACAGGCTGCCTGAAACCGATGCGGCTGCTGTTGCCGAAGCGGAACGTTTGGCGGCGCAGGCCAAAAAACGCCGCGTGATGCTGAACTGGCTGCGCGTTACCGCCCTGCTGTTTGCCGGACTGTTTTTCCTTAGCCAGTGCGGCATGAGCAAACCGCGCGCCCGTGCTGCCATTGTGGACAGCTGCGTGAAAAACGTACCGTTTGCCGAACGCTGGCAGCGCGACCTGAAGCAGCGCGGTTTGAGCGATGCCGACGGTGCTTTGGTCAAACAATATTGCGTGTGCATGTGGGACGAGCCTTTGCAAAAACTCAGCCACAGACAAATCCAATCGTTTGCCGAAGCCGGTACGGCGCAGCAGCTTGAGCTGTTGGGCGGTGCAGCCGCATTTGAAGCGCGCGACAAACAATGTTTGGCGGACTTGGCCAAACCGAAACCGTAATAGTGAAGGAATCCGAAGATGCGTACCCGAGCGAAACAAGTGCAACAATGGTGGCAGAAAGTGCGCCGTTCTCCGATTTGGCTGAAGCTGACTATCCGCAGCATCCGCCTGCACCGCCGTTTGCGTCCGTATTATCCGCATATGGCGGCGTTTGCGGCAGGCATTACCGCAGGCTGGTTGTTGTGGGGCGGCAACGGCGGCGGCAGCAGCGAAACGGAAAGCGCGGCCGCTTCAGACGTGCCGCTTCAGGCAGCCGCGCCCGATGCGGTGGACTGGTCGCCGCTGTTGGACAATATGTGCCGCCCCGATTCGGAAATCAACCGCTTTGCGATGAAGTTTGATTTTCCGTTTGAAAGTTGCCAGCAGGATAACGGCCAGATTGAAGCGTCGTGCGTACAAAAAGATGCGGAGCGTTTCCAGCCGACGCTGCCCGTGCCGTATCAGGCAGCCTTGGGCAAACTGGAAGTGAAACTGGAAAGCGGCGAAGGTTGGACGGATATGCACTATTTCCTGCCTTTGGACAAGGCGGCGTATCACGGTATGCCGCTGACCGCCTTGGCGGTGCGGATTGAAACCGATTCGGGCAACGAGTTGCAGGGCTGGCAGACGCCGTATCTGGTGATTGCCGATGATTTCAGTAAAATCCGTACCGCATTAAGCCGTTACAGCCCCGCCGCCCAGCCGGTGTACTATGCCGACATTCCGCCGGAAAAGGATATTTTGTCCGGCCCGTTCGGCACGGAAGAACAGGCGCGTGCGGTCAGCAAAAAAGCAGGCGGCAATCCCGACAAAATTACCCGTCAGATGATGAAACCGGAAGCGGCGTTTAACGATAAATTGAATGCGGTAACGCTGGGCTGCGTGTCGCAGGCGGTGGTGAAATAGAGGAGCGGTATGAACGGTGAAAGCGGCGGCAAGCCAGGTAAAAAGGGCTTGGAGCGGATTATTTGTGCGGCGGCTTATTCCAAAGACGGTTTTCAGGCAGCCTTCCGTTATGAAGCGGCTTTCCGTCAGCTGCTGGCACTGCATGCGGTGCTGCTGCTGTGTGTGTGGCTGCCTGATTTTGACACCGCCACGCGCATGGTTTTGGTGGCGGCATCGTTTGTATCGCTGATTACCGAGTTGTTTAATACGGCCATTGAAGCGGTGGTGGACTATATTTCTTTGGAAAAGCATCCGCTGGCCAAACGCGCCAAAGACGTTGGTTCGGCGGCGCAGTTTACTGCGCTGTTGATGACGGCAATGTTGTGGGCAACGGCGTTAGCGGGATAAAAAACGCCGATAGCCAATATTTGAGGGGCGTAAAGATTGTTCAACCAAAACAATTTGGAGAGATTTAATCTTTTTTAATCATTGCTTTAGATTGGTTTTATTAGGCTGCCTAAAGCGGCGTGGCCTAAAGATTCAGGCAGTACGTCAACGTAAAACCATGCCAAGATTAACAAATGATTGCCAAACAAGCGAATAAAGCAGTAAAATTATACGTTCATTTTGTTAAGTACTGGTTAAATCTTAACGCCCTCATCAAGCAATATTTCAACTATAGAAAGCATAAACCCAATGAAAACCAAATTGTTCTCTGTTTTTTTTGCCATGTTGTTGGCATTGACTGCCGTTACTGCCCGTGCCGATGTAACAACCGATGCGCATGGTAATACTGGTTATGATACCGCAGCCGAATGTGATGCTGCCGTACAAGAAGGCGCCGCAAAATTTTATCAGCCCTTTACCAATCACAAACCTCTGTTGCAAAAAGGTGAAAAAGGTGTGCAAGTTGCCCGTATCCGTGATTTGGGTCCCGAATATGAAAAAGGTGCTTGCGATTTGGGCGTGGGCCGCAAATTCAATCGTGACGGCGTATCTGTTGCTTTGCAGGGAAAATACATTCCGTACAGCCCCGATATGCCGATTAATGCTTATACAGATGAAACCGGTGCGGTTGTGCGTGTTACGATGGCTCAATGCGACAACTGGTTTTCAGGTAATGCACCCCGTCCCGTAAACTTTACCAAACAAGAGGTTGCGCAAGTTGAGCCGCCGGTTGTTCCTGAACCTGTAGTGGAAACGCCTGTTGTTGAACCTGTTGCCAAAACTGCTGCCGTTATTATGCCTTATGTTTTTGGTACTTTGGGTGCCTTGCATGATGGAGTGCGTGTTGATGAGAACACCGTTACACCAAGCAAAAAAGGGGTTAATGATACCGATACCCGTTTTGCCGGTCAGGCAGGTTTAGGTATTCAAATTAATAATTGGTTAGGTGGGGAGATTTTCTATCAGGGTGCACGCAAACACTCTTACCAAGAGTCTGTTTGTGCCAAAAACCGCACTTTTGGTGCTCGTGCAACGGTGGGTAAAAATGTGAGCGAAAATACCCGTTTATTTGTGAAAGCAGGGGCAGCAGGCGTACGCCATACTGACAGCGTCTTGTTAGGAAGAGGCAAAACCGTAGTACGTCCGACTGCAGGTATCGGTGCAACTTATAATTTGAATGAGCATTTAGCCCTGCGTGCCGATTATGATCACTATTTCAAACGCTCTAATGCGAAAAAAGCCGATAACATGGGCGCGCGTTGGAAAGGTGCAAACTACTTAGGTGCAGGTTTGCAATATAACTTCTAATCAATCGTTCGGTTAATTGATGCTACAGTCCGTAATATGCTTACGGACTGTATTATTTTTTGAAATGTAATTTAGTTTCAAAAATTCTAAAAAATCTGGAATATTAATGTAATTAATGTTACAATATTACAAATTTAACTCTTTTTAGAAGGACAAATTTATGCCCATAGCCCGTGACTTAACCCGAATCCGCCATAATACTAAAATTGTTGCTACACTCGGCCCTGCCAGTAATCAGGTTGAATTACTTAAAGACATGATTGCGGTTGGCGCATTAAATGTGGTTCGCTTTAATTTTAGTCATGGTACGCCGGAATTCCATGAGGAAAATGCAAAAATCGTGCGGGAGGCTGCACGTTTGGCTGGGCGTGAGGTGGCAATTATGGCTGACTTGCAGGGCCCCAAAATCCGCGTCGGTAAAATTGTTGGCGGCAGCATTGAATTAAAAGCCGGTGAAAAGTTGTTATTGGACGCGGCCTTAACCGAAGAGGGAACCCGTGAGTGCATCGGTTTGGATTATCGTGACCTGCCTGCGGATGTAAAAGCGGGTGATATTTTGTTGCTGGATGATGGTTTGTTGACATTAACCGTAGATAAAGTTTCAGGCAGCGAGATACATACTACCGTTAATAACCATCATATTCTGAAAAGCAATAAGGGTATTAATAAGCAAGGCGGCGGTTTAAGTGCAGGCGCTTTTACGGAAAAAGATTTTCGTGATTTAAAAACGGCAGTAAAAATCGGTTGTGATTATCTGGCCGTAAGTTTTGTGAAAAATGCCGAGGATATGTTGGTTGCACGGGAAGCTGTAGCAGCAGAGGCTAAAGACGGGGTGAAACCCGGTTTGGTAGCAAAAATCGAACGTATTGAAGCAATTGAAAATTTAGATGAAATTATTGAGGCTTCGGACGGCATTATGGTGGCGCGCGGCGATTTGGCGGTGGAAGTGGGCAATGCTGCCGTACCCGCCCTGCAAAAGCGCATGATTCGCCGTGCCCGTGAGCTGCGCCGTTTCAGTATTACTGCCACACAGATGATGGAGAGCATGATTACCAATCCCGTGCCGACCCGTGCTGAAGTAAGTGATGTCGCCAATGCGGTATTGGACGGAACCGATGCCGTCATGTGTTCTGCCGAAACTGCCATTGGTGCTTATCCGTTTGAAACGGTGCGGCAAATGGCCTTAATTTGTGCGGCAGCTGAAAAAGAGCAGGATTCTTTGGTGGGTGCCGGTGATAATCATATGAAAGAAACCAAACGTATTGACCATGCCATTGCCGGTGCGGCCGTTCACATTGCCCATCATACTTGTGCTAAGGCTATTGTGGCTTTAACTGAAAGTGGAACAACGGCATTTCAAATCAGTCGTTATGGTATTTTGATTCCGATTTATGCGCTGACGCCGAGCCAGTTGGCACAACGGCGCATGGCTATGTACCGTGGTGTACGCCCACTTAAACTGGCTACCAGTAAAGATCATGATGAGGCTTTGATAGCGGTAGAGGCTTTGTTGAAAGAACGGGGGGTTATGCAAACCGGTGACCAGTATATTATTACCAGCGGTGCACAAATGCGTAAATCCGGTTCGACCAATACCTTACAGGTTATGGAAGTACATTAAAATTATTTCAGGCTGCCTGAAAACGTTTTTGCCGTTTCAGGCAGCCTGTTTGCTAACGGTTAAATCCGCAATACACGCTCGCCGCGTCCGATACCGGCTGCACCGGTACGCACGGTTTCCAGAATCAGCCCTTTCGGCAGGATTTCGGCAAAGCTGTCCAGCTTTTCGCTGGTGCCGGTAATTTCCACCGTATAGGTTTTTTCGCTCACGTCCACCACCTGCCCACGGTAAATGTCGGTCAGGCGCAGGATTTCGTCGCGGTCTTTGCCCACCGCCCGCACTTTCACAAGCATCAGTTCGCGTTCCACAAAGCGGCTTTCGTTCAAATCCACCACCTTAATCACTTCCACCAGCTTGTTCAACTGTTTGGTAATCTGCTCCAGCACGGTGTCGTCGCCGCGCGTCACAATCGTCATGCGCGACAGGGTCGGGTCTTCGGTGGGGGCAACCGACAGGGAGTCAATATTGTAATCACGCGCCGAAAACAAGCCCACCACGCGGCTCATCGCGCCCGATTCGTTTTCCATCAGGATAGATAAAATATGACGCATTATGGCACGCTCCTTGTATCGTAATCGCGGTCGTTGACATCATTCACATCCGAATCGGCTTTGCGTTCACGCATATGCGGCGGCAATACCATTTCGTCCAAACCTTTGCCGTTGCCCACCATCGGATAAACGTTTTGCTTGCGGTCGGTAATAAAGTCCAAAAACACCAAGCGGTCTTTCATCGCCAAGGCCTCGCGCAACGCACCTTCCACATCGGCAGGACGGGTAATGCGCATGCCGACATGGCCGTAAGCCTCTGCCAGTTTGACGAAATCAGGCAACGAATCAAAATAGGTTTGCGACTCGCGGTTGCTGTAATACAGCTCTTGCCATTGCCGCACCATGCCCAAATAGCCGTTGTTCAGGCAGATGATTTTTACAGGCAGCTTGTATTGGAAACAAGTGCTTAATTCCTGAATATTCATTTGCACCGAGCCTTCGCCGGTAATGCAGCACACGTCTTTGGACGGGTCGGCAAGGTAAGCACCCATCGCATACGGCAAGCCCACGCCCATCGTACCCAAACCGCCCGAGTTCAGCCATTGGCGCGGCCGCACAAACGGATAATATTGGGCGGCAAACATTTGGTGTTGACCGACATCGGAGGTGATAATCGCTTGGTTTTGGGTGACTTCCGCCAAGGTTTTAACCACCTGTTGCGGTAGAATCACATCATTGTTCGGCTCAAACCACAGGCAGTCGCGGCTGCGCCAGCCTTCCAGCGTTTTCCACCATTTTTCCAAAGCGGCGGGGTTAAACAGCAATTCCTGTTTTTTCCACAGCCCGTTCATTTCCGTCAGCACGTTTTTCACATCGCCGACAATCGGCACGTCCACTTTCACCCGTTTGGCGATGCTGGACGGGTCCACATCAATATGAATGATTTTTTTGCTGCTTTCCAAGAATTTGGACGGCACGGAAATCACGCGGTCATCAAAACGTGCACCCACCGCCACAATCACATCGGCATTTTGCATCGCCAAATTGGCTTGGTAAGTGCCGTGCATGCCCGGCATGCCCAGCCATTGACGGTCGTCGGACGGATACGCGCCCAAACCCATCAGCGTGCCGGTACAGGGTGCGCCGGTGGTGCGGACAAAGTCGGTCAGTTCGGCGGCGGCATTGCCCAACACCGCGCCGCCGCCGAAGTAAATCAGGGGGCGTTTGGCAGCAGCCAACATTTGTACGGCTTTTTTAATCTGGCCGATGTGGCCGTGCGTCACCGGCTGATAGGAACGGATAAAAATATCTTCCTGCGGATAGCTGAATTTGGCGGTGGCTTGGGTCACGTCTTTGGCAATGTCCACCACCACGGGGCCGGGGCGGCCGGAACGGGCAATTTGGAAGGCTTTTTTAATGGTTACCGCCAGTTCGGCAATATCGGTAACCAAAAAGTTATGTTTGACGCAGGGGCGCGAAATACCCACCATATCAATTTCTTGGAAGGCATCGGTACCAATCATGGGCGAACCGACCTGTCCGGAAATCACCACCAGCGGCACGGAGTCGGAATAGGCGGTGGCAATGCCGGTAATGGCATTGGTTGCGCCTGGGCCGGATGTCACCAAGGCGACGCCGACTTTGCCGCTCACCCGCGCATAGGCATCGGCAGCATGGACGGCTGCCTGCTCGTGGCGGACAAGGATGTGTTCGAATTTGTTCAGTTGGTAAAGTGCGTCGTAGATTTCAAGGACGGCACCGCCGGGATAGCCGAAAACGTATTCCACCTGTTCGGCTTTGAGACTGTGCACAATGATTTGTGCGCCGGAAATTTGCATGTCAACCTCTTGTGTGGGCGCGGAAACCTAGGGCAGACGGGAACTTTACGGCCGCATCGGTAATGCTGCCCGAACGGACGGCGGTTTGGGGTACGCGAAGCGTTCGGACGGAGTAACAGTTTGCCGTTTGACGGTAGGCTTGGGCGCAGGGTTTTGAAAAGGGGGAAAGCGGCAACAATAGCGTAATAGGCGCAAAGGCGCAAGTGTTTTTTGACATTTCTTTACAAAAAATTAACGGGCTTTCATTTTGCGCTCAAACAGCAAAACAGGCTGCCTGAAAACGGTTTTTCCGCTTTCAGGCAGCCTGCAAAGCAAACGGATTAAATTCCCGACAGACGGGCGGTATCCTGTGCAATCATCAGTTCTTCATTGGTCGGTACCACCACCGCCACGGCACGGCTGCCTGTAGTGGTAATCACGCCGGCATTACCGAAACGGGCGGCCAGGTTGGCGTCTTGGTCCAATTCCAAGCCCAAGAACGCGCAGTAGTTCACCACTTTGGCGCGGATAACATCGGAGTTTTCGCCGATGCCGCCGGTAAACACCAACACGTCCAAACCACCGGCCGCCACCGCCATGGAAGCAACGTATTTTGCCAAGCGGTAGGAGAACATTTCCAAAGCCAGCAATGCGCCTTCGTGGCCTTTGGCGGCTTCTTCTTCAATGGTGCGGCAGTCGTTGGACAACTCGGAAATGCCGAGCAAGCCGCTTTGCTTGTTCAGCACGTCGGTAATTTCCTGCGTGCTCATGCCGGTGTTGTCGGCCAAGAATGAGAATACGCTGGGGTCAACATCGCCGGAGCGCGTACCCATCACCAAGCCTTCCAAAGGAGTCAAGCCCATGCTGGTGTCTTTGGATTCGCCGTTGGCAATGGCGGCAATGGACGCGCCGTTGCCCAAGTGGGCGATGACCATACGCAGGCTGTTTTTGTCTTTACCCAACACGCGGGCGGCTTCGTCGGCCACATAGCGGTAGCTGGTGCCGTGGAAGCCGTAACGGCGCAGGCTCAAATCACGGTAGTATTTGCGCGGAATGGCGTAGGTGTAGGCATGGGCGGGCATGGTTTGGTGGAAGGCGGTGTCAAACACGGCCACATTCGGCAAACCGGGGAAAATTTCCTGTGCGGCGCGGATGCCCAGCAGGTTGGCGGGGTTGTGCAGGGGCGCAAGCGGAATACATTTTTCAATGGCGGCAATCACATCGTCGTCCACCAAAACGGATTCGCTGTACATTTCGCCGCCGCTGACCACGCGGTGGCCGACCGCGCCGATGCGGTTGTCCAAGCCGTGTTTTTTCAATTCCACCAGCAGGGCTTCTACCGCGCCGGTGTGGTTGGGTTGTGCCGACAGCGATACTTTTTCTTTGCCGCCGTTGATTTTAAAGGTAACGTAGGCATCGGGCAGGTTCAGTTTTTCCGCCAAGCAGCTTAACAATACGTCGCCGTTGTCGCTGTCCAATACCGCGCCTTTCAGCGATGAGCTGCCGCAGTTTAAAACCAAAATCAGTTTGTTTGACATAAATTACTCCAAAACATTAAGTTACAGTTTTCAGGCTGCCTGAAACGCGTGTTCAGGCAGCCCGTATCGTCAGGCCTTTTTGCCTGCTTTGGCAATCACCAAGCCGATAACCAGACCGACCAGCGCGGGCAATACCCAGCCCAAACCGGCGGCATACAGCGGCAGGCTGCTTTTTAGAGCGGCATCCAACTGCATCACCAGCGCGTCTTCGCCGCCTTCAAACATACCGTGCAGCGTTTTCCAGCCGTCCACCAGCGCAATCAGCGAAGTGGCGGCAATGGTGCAAACGTATACCATGCGGTGGCCGCCGAAAAATTTATCCAGGAAAGTCAGCACAATAATCGCCACCGTCAAAGGATACAGCAGCATCAGCACGGGAATGGAAAACTTGATAATGGTGCTCAAACCGAAGTTGGCAAACACCAGCGACACCAGCGTAAACACCACCACCCATTGATGGTAGGAAAAACGCGGTGCCAAACGGTTAAAGTATTCGCCGCAGGCGGTAATCAGCCCCACCGAAGTGGACAGACAGGCCAAAAACACGATAACCGCCAGCAACACCGTGCCGACACCGCCGAAATAATGGGTCGCGCTTTTAGACAATACCGCCGCACCGCTTTCCTGCATGCCGATGCCGGACACGCCGGTCGCGCCCATATAGGCGATAAACACATATACCACCGCCAAGCAGCCTGCCGCCACCAAACCTGCGCGTGTGGTCAGGCTTAAGATTTGTTTTTTGTCGGATACGCCCATACCGCGCACCGCTTCAATCACAATAATGGCAAACACCAAAGAAGCCAGCGCGTCCATGGTGCCGTAGCCTTCAATAATGCCTTTGGCCAGCGCGTTTTCCGCATAAGCTTCAGACGGGGCAGGCGGTGCGCCCATCGGTGCAATCGCCGCATAACCCACCAACACTGCAATCGCCACCAGCAATGCAGGCGTTAAAATTTTGCCGATGCGGTCCACCAGCTTGCCGGGCGATACCGACAGCCAGTATGACAGACCGAAAAACGCCAGCGAGAACAAGAATAAGGGGATTTTTTTCGCGGCTTCTACGGCATCTTTTTCCATGCCGTCCAACCCCAAAAACGGCACCACGCCGATTTCAAACGAAACGGTTGCCGTGCGCGGTGTGGCAAACAAAGGCCCGATGGCCAAGTAAAGCGATACCGCAAATGCCACGCCGTACCACGGCGCGACCCGCGAAGCCAGTTCCTGTACATCACGCGAGCCGGAATAGCCCACCGCAATCACGCCCAGCAGGGGCAAACCTGCGCCCGTCAGCAAAAAACCCGCCATCGCGGTAAAGATATTGCTGCCGGCCTGTTGGCCCATTGCTGCGGGAAAAATCAAATTGCCCGCCCCGAAAAACAGGGCGAACAGCATCAGCCCCGTTGCCACGAAAGCCGATTTGTGTGTATTGCCGTTCATTGTAAAATTCCTTAAATTAGGGGAAATTGTGAGCCGGATAAATCCTGTTGCTCACAGAATGTTATGTTTTTCTTGGTATATTTTTCGTTTAAGCAGCCTGAGGCGGTCGGATAAACGAAAAATGCCGCTTGAATATAGCAGAGTTTCTTGCTAAAACAAAGTATTTTGTAAATGATATGTAAAAATGTATCAGGACATTGGTCGGCGATACTGGGACAGGTTGCCGTTGCCCCGATGGGTTAAATTTCGGTTACAATCCGCCGATTTTGTGTACTGCCCGTCAGTAGGGCAGGTAATGTTTGAAGGAATTTTAAGGATAGTTTTATGGGTTCGAGTTCGTTGGGTTTTCCTGTTGAAACGGTAATGGTGTTTGTGGTGTTGTCGGTCGGTGCAATTGCCCTGGATTTGTTTGCCCACCGTGGCGATAAGGCACTTTCTTTAAAAAGTGCCTCGCTGTGGTCGGTATTTTGGGTGTTGGTGTCGATTGCATTCGGGATATATTTATGGGTGCATCACGGCGGTGAAACGGCCAGTTTGTTTTTTACCGGTTATGCTTTGGAAAAGGTGTTGTCGGTGGACAATCTGTTTTTGATGATGGCGGTGTTTTCGTGGTTTAAGATTCCGGAGAGTTACCGCCACCGTGTGTTGTATTGGGGCATTATCGGGGCGATTGTGTTCCGTCTGATTTTTGTTGCCATCGGTACGGGTCTGCTGGCATTGGGGCCATATGTGGAATTGGTATTTGCCGCCGTGGTGGCGTGGTCGGGCTGGATGATGTTGAAAAACGATGACGACGGTACGCACACGGAAGATTATTCTGACCATTTGGCCTACCGTTGGGTACACCGTTTTTTTCCGGTGTGGCCGCGTCTGCACGGCAACCGTTTCTTTTTGAATGCGGAAGAGCTGGCCAAGGTGCGTGCGTTGAATCCGGATGTGTCTTTGGAGGCGGCGCACAGCCGTTTTCAGGTTGTTGGCAAAAAGGTTTGGGTGGCTACGCCTTTGTTTTTGTGTTTGGCGGTGATTGAGTTGTCGGACGTGATGTTTGCGTTTGACAGCGTGCCGGCGGTGATTGCAGTGTCTAAAGAGCCGTTGATTGTGTACAGTGCGATGATGTTTGCCATTTTGGGTCTGCGTACGATGTACTTTGTGTTGGAAGCTTTGAAAACTTATTTGGTGCATTTGGAAAAGGCGGTGATTGTGCTGCTGTTTTTTGTGGCGTTCAAGTTGGCGTTGGCGGCCACCAATCATTTGTGGCACCACGGTTTGGAAATCAGTCCGAATGCTTCGCTGGTGGTGGTGATGTTGGTATTGATGGCCGGTGTGGCTGCTTCGTTTATTTGGCCGGCGGATAAAAAATAAGGCAGTTTATTCAGGCTGCCTGAAAATAGGTAGGAAAGGAATGTAAATGGATACGGAAGAATTGGGCGAGTTCCGCTTCCGCATGCGCAAATCACCGTGGCGTTTGGCGGTTTGGGCGGTGTTGGTGTTGAGTGTGCCGCTGGCCATGTTTATTGCCGCTGCAAACGGCCGTTTTGCCGATGTAACGGGAAATGAGATTATCATCAGTTTGTTGTTGGTATTGGCTCTGATAATCTTGGTGGCGGATTTTGCCACAGTATGTATTGATGTGCATACTGAGGCCATGGTGTACCGCAGGTTGTTGGGCCGCAAGGTGGTACGTTTTAGTCCGTATATGCATTTGTATGTGCGCCGTTGGCGCTACGGTTTTCTGATGTTCCGTTTTGGCCGTTTTTCTGATGTGCATTTTGAAGACGAAAGCGGCCACCGCCACCATATCCGTTCGTCTTTCCATCGTAACGAACAATTGGCGGCAGTTATCGAGCATTATCTGTTCCGTAACAGCATGCATATGCTGAATCAAATTTATGATGCGGGAGAGGTGTTGAATTTCGGTGCAATACAGCTCAGTCGGCAGCATATCGGTACGGCAGAACGGACGGTATTGCGTGAACAGGTAGGCCGTTATGCAATCGGTGGGGGAAAATTAAAAATTTACGGCGGCAGGAAAAATGCGAAACTTAAATTACTGCCGTTGGTATCGGTGCCCGTGGAAAAAATTGCCAATTTCCGTATTTTATGCCGCTTTATTGATTTAAATGATGTCGGCATGATACGCCATGCTTACCGGACGAAGCGGATTTGGTTTATTTGAATGAAACAGGCTGCCTGAAATCCTTTCAGGCAGCCTGAATTTTAATCGGCCAATTTTTGTACATAAAGCTGATAAAGCGGCATCATCTGCAAAACGTGTACTTTGCGCTGGTAGGTATTGACATAATGGTCTACGGCCGGTTTCACCAACAGATAATGGTCTTGTTCGCCATGCGGCAACGGCGACCACATATAATCATCAAAGGCGATAATGCCGCCCTGACGAACCAGACGGTGCGCCAGCAGTGCGTCAAGTAATACGTCCGGCGCTTCGTGCGAGCCGTCCACATAAATAAAATCAAAATAGTTTTCAAAGCCCTGTGCGCACAAAGCCATCATTACGGCATGGGAAAAACCTTTGTATTTAATAATATTGGCTTGCGGAAACAGGGTGGAAGCCAGTTGCAGGTTGTGGTCAAAACGGTTTTCGGCCAATTCCATATCGTGTCGGCCGATGTGTTCGCGTCCGCCCAACCAAGTGTCAATACAACGGATTTCCAAGGAATCGTGATTTTGCAGGCCTTTTTCAATAAAGTAGCAGGCCGAGCGGCCTTCATACGAGCCGACTTCCAAGATGCGTTGGGGTTTATAGGCTTCAAAAATATGGTTCAAACTCGGTAGGTTATGGCTGAACCAATCGTCGCCGAATACATAGCCGGTTTCGTTTTGCGGTGTGTCGTTTTGGTCGGACATTGTTTGGACTCCTTTTGTTTATCGCTGATGAACGGTATGGATGGAAAGGGTGAAAAAGGGAAGCCTTAAGCATTAAGGCTTCCCGCATTATAACCGATGTTGGAAATAATCGCTTTGGCTTATCAGGATTACATCCGCTCAATCATGGCCTTGCCGAAAGCCGAGCAGGAAATTTCGTTTGCGCCGTCCATCAGGCGGGCAAAATCGTAAGTTACCTGTTTGTCGCCAATGGCTTTTTCCATCGCGCTAATCACCAAATCAGCAGCTTCTTTCCAACCCAGATGGCGCAGCATCATTTCGGCAGACAGAATCAGCGAACCGGGGTTTACTTTGTCTTGACCTGCGTATTTGGGCGCGGTGCCGTGAGTGGCTTCAAAAATGGCGTATTGGTCGGAGATATTGGCACCGGGGGCAATGCCGATACCGCCAACTTGTGCCGCCAAAGCATCGGAAATATAGTCGCCGTTTAGGTTCAGGGTAGCAATTACGCTGTATTCGGCGGGGCGCAACAGGATTTGTTGCAGGAAAGCATCGGCAATTGCGTCTTTCACAATGATTTGTTTGCCAGTTTTCGGGTTGGTGAATTCGCACCATGGACCACCGTCAATCGGTTTCGCACCGAATTCGGTTTGCGCCAACTCGTAGCCCCAATCGCGGAAACCGCCTTCGGTAAACTTCATGATGTTGCCATTGTGTACCAAAGTCACGCTGGGTTTGTCGTTGTCGATGGCGTATTGAATGGC
>JAUNOT010000107.1:4127-6550 GCA_030537065.1 Conchiformibius sp. | reverse complement strand
CGGATAACAATAGGCGGGATTTTAACATTATTGCTTGGGCGGCGCGGTTTCAGGCTGCCTGAAACCCTTATTGCGCCCAACGGTTTTCACGCAACAGCCGGTCGGCGGTCTGCATCCGCCATTGCAGTTGCCGCAATGCGGGCGACGCTTGACCCGACAGCAGCTTGCCGCCCCGAAATTCCGCGCTTTCATCGGCATACAGCAGCGCGGTGCTTTCGCCCTGATTCAGCATCAGCGGCAGGGGCGCACGCTCCGACAACAGGCTGCTGCCGAATGTGGCAACGGGGCTGCGGATGCCCAGCCAGTCGGCAAAAGTCGGCAGCAAATCGTATTGGCTGGACAGGCGGTTGTGGCGCACGCCCTGCGGCTGCGACGGGTCAAACACAATTAAGGGAATATGAAAACGCTCGCGCACGCTGCCGCCGCGTACCGCACTGTTTAAGGTGTGGTCGGCGGCAAACACAAACAGAGTGTTGTGATACCACGGCTGTTCGGCGGCGTAGCGCATAAATTCGCCCACTGCCCAATCGCTGTATTTTAAGGTGTTTAAGAAACCGTTTTCGCCTTTGACATCATGCGGATAAGCGCGAAACTCTGCGCCTGCATCGGCAAACGGTTCGTGTGTCGTACCGGTAAACAAAAAGGCAAAAAACGGTTTTTCAGGCTGCCTGCCCAGCTGTTTGCCGAAAAACATTAAGGTGTCGTAATCCCAGCCGAAAGCCGGTATGCCCTGCGGATAATTGCGGATAAGCGGCACGTCTTCCTGCCCGTAATATTCCTGAAAACCCAAAGCTTTGGCAATGCCGTCCATATGAAAGGAACGGCGTTTGGACGACTGCGCCATCAGCGTGCGGTAGCCTTGCTGCCCCGCCAGTTCGGCGATGCGGCTGATATTGTTCAGCTCCAAACCGAAGCCGATGGGTTCGCGTTCGGGCAGGGCAGGCACGGACGTTAAGGCTGCCTGAATGCCGATAATGCTGCGTTGTCCGGCGGCGTAAAAATTGTCCCACACCTGACTTTTGGCGGCCAACGCGTCCATATTGGGGGTGACGCCGTAGCGGCCGCCCGCCAAGCCGTCTATATAGCGGTACGACCAGCTTTCCAGCAGGATAAAGACAATGTTTTTGCCTGAAGCCGCGCCCTGCGGCTGATAGTGGAACGGTTGGGGATATTGTGCGTTGAAGGCGGCGGATTCGGCATCGCTTAAATAATGCAGGGGGCGGTAGCGGTGGCGTTCACGCCAAGCCTGTGCGCTCAGTAATGCGCCGTTTAGGGCGAGATTGGCCTGCGCCTGACCGCGCCCGTCAAAGGCATCGACCGCGTTTAAAGGTTTGCCTTGCAACACCATGCCGCGTGCCAGAAAAACCAGCAGCAACAGCATCAACACCGCCGAAGCCGCCGCCGTTTTCAGGCTGCCTGAAAACGGTTTGGCAGCGCGTATCACCGTTTGCCGCCACAGCCACGCCATTACCGCCAAGGCCGCGATGCCGCCTGCGCTGACCGCCCAACGCGAAGTGAACGCGGTTTGCACCACCGCGCCGATGTCGCCGCCGATATTGAACAGTTCCGCGCCCAAATGGCGGTACACTTCGCCGAAATAGGCCGCATCCGCCACCGCCACGCCGAACAAAACCGCCAACACCGCCGCACACGCCCACGCCCACAGGCGGCGCAGTTTGGCGGTTTGCCATTTCGGTACGGGCAACAGCAGCAGCAGCAAAAACGGCGCACACGCCGTTACCGCCAGTTGCAAATCAAAACGCAGCCCCGTCCACAGCGCGGCCGGCAACGACACGGCGGCAAAATAGTCGCGGTAGGCGGCAAATAAAGACAGCCGCAGCAGCGCAAAGGCGGCGGCGGCAAACAGTAAGATGCGGAGCGGTAGGAAAAACATGGTTCAGGCAGCCTTAAACGCCGTCGCGCGACTGAATCACGCACAACAGCCCGTCTGTAAAAGAAAAAGTCATTTGGTCGTGTAAAAATTCATTGCTGATAAGGGCGCAGGGATGGGCGTAGTCCGCGCCGTACAGGGGATAGCGTACATCGTGTAGGCTCAGTTGCCGCAGTGCGGTCAGCCCGATAAACGACAGATAGCGTTTGTCGGTTTCGCGCCGCAGCGTGTGGTGTCCGGCGCGGTAAAACGCCGCCGTATTGTGCCGTTCAATAAAACGGATTTTGTCCGTCCATGCGGCAAAACGCGGCTGGTGTGCCAGCCAGATATTGGCGAGCAAATGGTCCAGCCGCCCTGCGCCCAATGCGCCGACAATCAGGATTTGCTTGATTTCATCAATGGCATAGCGCGGCAGAATGTGCAGCAGCGCGGCTTCCAAATCGGTGTCGTCTTTTTCCGCCGCCAAGCGCACAATATGGCGGCAGCAGGCAGGCGGCGGTGCGCTGTCAAAATCGCCCACCGCCAAATCAGG
>JAUNOT010000107.1:0-4117 GCA_030537065.1 Conchiformibius sp. | reverse complement strand
CGTAAAACCGGCCGCCGCCAGCCGTGCCGCACCGGCATCCACGCCCACCAGCAGCGCGGACGGAAAATTCGCCACCGTCGATAAGTCGGGCTGTTCCGCACCGGCGCAAAAAATCAGCGTGGTCATAGCGTTGATGCTTTCAGGCTGCCTGAAAATTTAATCAACAACGGGTTTTTCCGCCGCCACTTGCTCAATCAGTTGCGACAAATTCATGCCGCGCTCCAGCGATTCATCGTAAACAAAATGCAGTTCGGGCGTGCGGAACACGGTGATGCGTTTGGACAATTCGCTGCGTAAAAAGCCTTTGGCGTGTTCCAACGCGGCGGCGGTGTCGGCGCGGGTGTCGGCATCCAACACGGTGTAATACACGGTGGCATGGCTGTAATCGCGGCTCACTTCCACTTCGTTTACGGTAATCAGGCCGGCGCGCGGGTCTTTTAAGCCGGTGCGCAACAGTTGCGCCAGTTCGCGCATCATCTGTTCTTGAACGCGCTCGGTGCGGGCAAAGCCGCGGTTGTGTTTTTTCATTGTATTTCCTTAAAATCATGGTTATATAGTTGATGAAAATAAAAACGAGACAAGGCGGCAACGCCCGCCGTGTACGGACGAGTACATCAGGGCGTTGGCAACGTCGTATCGTTACGATTTTAATCAACTATATTGAACCGACCAAGCCAGTTCCTGTCCCGCACACATCGGCACCACATCGGCACCGGCAAACGGCATGCTTTCCGGCACGCGCTGCGGCTGTTTTACCAAAGTCAGCGTGCGCGGGTTTTCAGGCAGCCCGTAAAAACGTGCGCCGTTTTGTGAGGCAAACGCCTGCAATTTGTCTAATGCGCCTGCCTGCTCAAAGATTTGTGCGTACAGCTCAATCGCGGTTGCCGCGCTGAACACACCGGCACAGCCGCAGGCGTGTTCTTTGGCGTGGCGCGGATGCGGTGCGGAGTCCGTACCCAAAAAGAATTTGTGCGACTGAATGCCGGTTACCGCATCAATTAGGGCGCGGCGGTGCGTTTCGCGTTTCAGCACGGGCAGGCAGTAGTGGTGCGGGCGCACACCGCCGACCAATAAATGATTGCGGTTAAACATTAAATGCTGTGGAGTAACGGTGGCGGCCACGTTTTCGCCTGCGCCGCACACCAGCTCGGCGGCATCGGCGGTGGTGATGTGTTCAAACACCACTTTTAATTCCGGCACTTTCGCCAGCACGGGCAGCAGCACGCGGTCAATAAACACGGCTTCGCGGTCAAAAATGTCAATATCGGGGTCGGTCACTTCGCCGTGCACCAAAAAGCGCAAGTCCTGCGCGGCAATTTCTTCCAGCACGGGCAGCAGTTTAAACAAATCGGTCACACCCGAATCGGAATTGGTAGTCGCGCCGGCCGGATAGAGTTTGAACGCCACCACGCCCGCCGCTTTGGCCTGCCGCACGGTTTCCACGGTGGTGTTATCGGTCAGATACAGCGCCATCAGCGGTTGAAACGGGCTGCCTGCAGGCACGGCCGCCAAGATTTTTTCCTTATAGGCAAGGGCTTGGGCAGCATCGGTTACGGGCGGCTTCAGATTGGGCATAATCAGGGCGCGTCCCATTTGTCGGGCGGTGTAAGGCACGACCGATTGCAGGGCGGCACCGTCGCGCACGTGCAGATGGAAATCGTCGGGTTGGATAATGGTCAGGGTTTGCATGGCAGTTCCTTTGTTCAGACAGAAAAACGGCGGCGCAGGCTGCCTGAAAGTTTCAGGCTGCCCGATGATAAAACGCCGTATCGTTGCGATTTGAATCAGCTATATTTATTTACAGCGCACCACCAGCGTAAACACGCCGTCTTCGCTGCTTTCCGATTGCAGCAGGGTGTGGCCGGTGTGGCGGCAGAAAGCGGCAAAATCATCGGGCGCACCGGCATCGGTAACCAGCACGGTCAGCACGTCGCCGCTTTGCAGCGCGGCCAACGCCTTTTTGGTACGCAGAACCGGCAGCGGGCATTTGAGTCCGCTTAAATCAAGGGTTTGTGTCGTCATCAAAAAATCTTTCTTTACAATAGTATATATACTTTGACAATTTCCCGCATTTTTTGGTTTAATCGCCGTGTTTCCACTACCCGACACGACAATAAAATGGACAGGCTGTTTCAAGATACGACGATGAATCTTCTCACGCGGATTGAAGGTTTTCAAGGCGCGATTGCCGTTAATTTCCGTACCGGACAACTGTTGGACTATGCGGAGTTCGGCGACATCGACCTGCGACCTGCCGCCGACCTGTGCGCGCGCACCATCCGCCGCCATCTGCGTTTGAACCGCGATTTGGCTTTAAACGATATTTTGGAACGGACGCTGACGGTAACCGACCTGCATTACCACATTGTTTATCTGCTGCCGCAGTTTGACAATGTGGCTTTGTATTTTGTTGCCAACCGTTATGCCAAGCTGCCCAATATCATACACGGTTTGGAAGAAGCGGCGTTCAGTATGCGTTAGGGTTGGTTACATGCCGAGCATGGCACGCGCTTTCAGCCAGCCTGCCAGCCCGTACAGCACCACGCCCGTGCCGCCGCACAGTAAAAACACAATGCCTTTTTTACGCGCATTCGGGCAAAAGCCGTATAGAGCGATGCTGAAGCTGAAAAACATCGCCACCGCCACCCAAATCATTTTATTGCTGTTTTGAAAGCGGTTCAGCGTATAACTTTCGCTTAACACCACATACATTTGCCACAGCGCGGCAAAGGCGATAAGCGGAATGCCCAGCAGGTAACACAGGGCGGCGTATTCTAAAGTACTCACAAGCAGTTCCGTCCATAAAAGTGTAATAGGCTGCCTGAAGTTAAGCGTGATACGGACGCGACAATTCGTGTACCGCATCCACCAACACTTTGGCGTGTTCGGGGTCGGCAAACTGGCTGATGCCGTGCCCCAAATTGAACACATGGCCGCTGCCTGCGCCGAAGTCCGCCAAAATCCGTGCTGTTTCGCGGCGGATGGCATCGGGCGTACCGAACAGCGCGTTCGGGTCAAAATTGCCCTGCAACGCCACTTTATCGCCCACACGCGCCCGTGCCGCGCCGATATTACAGCTCCAGTCCAAACCCAGCGCGTCCGCGCCGATGTCGGCCAACTGCTCCAGCCACAGTCCGCCGCCTTTGACAAACACAATCACCGGCACACGCCGTCCGTTATGTTCGCGCAGCAGTCCGCCGACAATTTGGCGCAGATAGCGCAGGCTGAATTCGCCGAACGCGGCATCGCTCAAAATACCGCCCCAAGTGTCAAAAATTTGTACCGCCTGTGCGCCGTGACGGATTTGCGTGTTTAAATATTCGGTTACGGCGCGGGCGTTGACGTCCAAAATGCGGTGCAGCAAATCGGGACGGGCATACAGCATGGTTTTAATGGTGCGGAAATCTTTACTGCCGCCGCCTTCCACCATATAACAAGCCAGCGTAAACGGGCTGCCTGAAAAGCCGATAAGCGGCACACGCCCGTTTAAGGCTTGGCGGATAGAGGCTACGGCATCAAATACATAGCGCAGCTTGTCCATATCGGGCACGGCCAGCGCGTCCACCGCCGCTTCGTTTTGTACGGGGCGTTCAAATTTCGGCCCTTCGCCTTCGGCAAAATACAGCCCCAAGCCCATGGCGTCGGGTACGGTCAAAATATCCGAAAACAAAATGGCGGCATCCAAATCAAAGCGTTCCAAAGGCTGAAGGGTCACTTCGGTGGCCAGCTCGGTGTTTTTGCACAAGTCCAAAAAGCTGCCGGCACGGGCACGGGTGGCGCGGTATTCGGGCAGGTAGCGTCCGGCCTGACGCATCATCCAAACGGGCGTGTAATCAACGGGCTGACGCAACAGGGCGCGTAAAAAAGTATCGTTTTGCAGGGCGGGCATGGTGTTTTCCAAAATCCGAATCAATGAACGGGGGCGATTATACGGCAAAGGCGCGGCGCTGCCGACGATGGCGGCGATAAAGCGCGGCTTTCAGGCAGCCTGAAAACCGCCCGCCTGCGTTTCGTGCTACAATCCGCCGCATTTTGCAACACCTTATCTTTCAGGTATCCGCACATGATTTCCACCAACAACATTACCATGCAGTTTGGCGCAAAGCCATTGTTTGAA
>JAUNOT010000106.1 GCA_030537065.1 Conchiformibius sp. | reverse complement strand
ATCACCACCGTCAGCCCCAGCTATGCCAAAGAAATTACCGCCGAACCTGCCGCCTGCGGCATGGCCGGACTGTTGTCATACCGCCACAGCCAAGGCCGTTTGGGCGGCATTTTAAACGGCGTGGACGGACAAGTTTGGAATCCCGCCGCCGACACCGCGCTGCCTGAAACCTACCATGCCGACAATATGCAGGGCAAAACCGCCAACAAAGCCGCTTTGCAGCAACAATTCGGCCTGAATCCCCAACAAAACGCCCTGTTGGCGGTGATGGTGTCGCGGCTGACACCGCAAAAAGGTGCTGACTTGCTGCTGCACGCCCTGCAACAGCAACTGCCGCAATACCCTGATTTACAATTTATTTTACTCGGCAGCGGCGCACCCGATTTAGAACAGGCGTTTCAAGCATTGGCGCAACAATATCCCCGTCAAGTGGCGGCGGTTATCGGCTACGACGAACAGCTTGCCCACCGACTGATGGGCGGCGGCGACCTGATTTGCGTCCCCAGCCGCTTCGAGCCCTGCGGCCTGACCCAGCTTTACGGCCTGAAATACGGCACGCTGCCCTTGGTACGCCACACCGGCGGACTGGCCGATACCGTTTGCCACACCGATTCAGGCAGCCTTAAACACAACCGTGCCACCGGCTTCGTCTTTCAGCAGCCCGACGGCGACGAATTATCCCAAACACTTGAAAGCGCATTAAAACTGTGGCGACAACCCAAGCAATGGGCGAAAGTGCGGCAAAACGCCATGCGCCAAGATTTCGGCTGGCACAAAGCCGCCGATGCCTATGCTGCCTGCTACCGGCAAATGTTTCAGGCAGCCTGAAAAGCCGTTTGGCGCGGCTGCCCAAGCTGCGTTAAAATCTGCCGTTTTCCCGTTTACACCGCAACACCATGACACACCACCCTTTACCCGAATACCCCTACCGCGCCCCCGCCACCGATGCCGAATCGGTTAAACAATCCATTGTTTACAAACTGATTTTTACACTCGGCGTAGACCCGCGCGATGCCCAGCCGCACCATTGGCTGAACGCCGCCATGTTCGCCGCTCGCGACCTGATTACCGAAAACTTCCTGTACACCCGCCGCGCCCACGAAGACGGCAAAGAACGCACCGTTTACTACCTGTCTATGGAATTTCTGATGGGGCGTGCCTTTACCAATTCCCTGATTAACGAAGGTTTATACGACGTTTTCCGCGAAGCCTTTAACGGCTTGGGCGTGGACATCGACACCATCGCCGAACAAGAAGTTGACCCCGGTTTGGGCAACGGCGGCTTGGGGCGGCTGGCTGCCTGCTTCTTGGACTCGCTCGCCACCCTACACATTCCTGCGGTCGGCTACGGCATCCGCTACCAATACGGCATGTTTAAACAAGAAATTGTGGACGGTCAACAAATTGAAAAACCCGATTTGTGGCTGGATGCCGATATGGCGTGGCAGTTTGCCCGCCCCAACAAACGCTATCCCGTTCATTTCGGCGGCCACCTGCGCCACGAAGGCAGCAAAAAATATTGGGAACCGGCCGAATATGTAACCGCATTCGGCTATGATGAAGTCATTCCGGGTTACGGCGGCAAAGTGGCCAACCCCCTGCGCCTGTGGACAGCACACGGCGGCAATCTGTTTGATTTGGAAGGATTTAACCAAGGAGACTATTCCGCCGCCGTGCGCCTGCAAAACAGCGATGAAAACATTACCCGAGTGTTGTATCCCAACGATGCCACCGAAAGCGGGCGCGAACTGCGTTTAAAACAAGAATATTTCTTGGTGTGCGCGTCCATTCAAGACATTATTGAACGCCACCTGTGCCGCAACGACAATTTGGACAATCTGGCCGACAAAACCGCCATCCACCTGAACGACACCCATCCCGTGCTGGCCATTCCCGAACTGATGCGCGTGCTGATTGACGAACACGGTTTTGCGTGGGAAAGCGCATGGCAGGCCTGCCAACGCATTTTCTCCTACACCAACCACACCCTAATGAGCGAAGCTTTAGAAAGTTGGCCGGTGGATTTGATGGGACGGCTGCTGCCGCGCCATTTGGATATTATCTTTGAAATCAATGAATATTTCCTGAACGACTTACGTCTTTCAGGCAGCGCGGACGACGAACTTATCCGCCGCGTTTCCATTATTCAGGAAGGGCACGACCGCCGCGTACGCATGGCATGGCTGGCCGTCATTGCGTCGCACAAAATCAACGGCGTGGCCAAAATCCATTCCGAACTGATGAAAACTTCCATTTTTGCCGATTTTGCCCGTCTGTTTCCCGACCGCTTTACCAATGTGACCAACGGCGTGACCCCGCGCCGCTGGGTGGCGGCTGCCAATCCGACTTTGGCCGCGTTTTTGGACAAATACTTGGGCAACAGCGACTGGCGTCGTTACCTGCAACGCTTGGAAAACTTAAACGCTTTGGCGGCAGACAGCAAAGTCCAAAACGACTTTGCCGAAGTAAAACAAGCCAATAAACAGCGTTTAGCGGATTATATCCAAACCCATTTGGGCATCAGCGTCAATCCGCAGGCCTTGTTTGACGTACAAATCAAGCGCATCCACGAATACAAACGCCAAGCCTTAAACGTGATGCATATTGTGGACCGCTACAACCGCATTTTGGCCAATCCTGATGCCGATTGGCAGCCGCGCGTCTTTATTTTTGCCGGCAAAGCCGCATCGGCTTATGCGGCGGCGAAAAAAGTTATCCGCCTAATCAATGATGTAGCCAAAGTCATCAACCATGACGAACGCATCCACGATTTGATTAAAGTGGTGTTTATTCCGAATTACAGCGTGAGTTTGGCGCAAATTATTATTCCGGCAGCGGATTTGTCGGAGCAGATTTCGCTGGCAGGCACGGAAGCATCCGGCACCGGCAATATGAAATTTGCCTTAAACGGCGCATTAACCATCGGCACGCTGGATGGCGCAAATGTGGAGATTTTGGAGCAGGTGGGGGCAGGGCATATCTTTATTTTCGGTAACACCGTAGAAGAAGCCGCCAAACTGCGCCGCGAAGGTTACGACCCGTTCAATTATCAGGTGAATGACCCCGATTTGCGCCGTGTGGTGCAGCAAATTACCACAGGCGCGTTTTCGCCGGAAGAAGCGCACCGTTACAGCGATGTGTTTAATGCCGATTATTATCAGTTGATGGCGGATTTCCGCAGCTATGTGGACGCACAAAACCGCGCCGACGAACATTACCGCAACCGTAGCGCGTGGCTGCAGTCGGCATTGGTAAATATTGCCAATATGGGGTATTTTTCTTCAGACCGTTCCATTGAAGATTATTGCCGCGATATTTGGCAGGTGCAGCCTTTAAGTCCGGTAAATTGATATTGGGGCAGTAGCAAGGCAGCCTGAAAAGGGATTTCAGGCTGCTTGTTTGGTTATTCTTTGGATACCAATAATCGGGGAATTTCGTTAAATCCGAGCGGTTATGGGGCGCTGCCCCAAACCCCGCGTTCGCCACGTGGCAGGGGAGCAGGGCGACGGCTACGCCTTTCTTCCTGCTCCCCTACCACAAGCGTAAGGAATGTTCCGGCCAGTCAAGGGGGTATTCATAAAGATTTGTGCCAAATCTTTACAAAGCTTCCCCCTTGACAGTCCTACACATTCACAGGCGTATCCGTCTTTGGTTGATTATTGGGGTCTTGATAGGGATTAAACGGCCGGCGGCGCATACGCTTACGGCAGGCTTTAGTGTCTATGCTGTCCACTTCGGTACCCTGTTGGGTATAACAACGGCATGATGTACTGCTGCTGATGCAACCGACAACCTGCGGGAAATCAGCCACCCTGCGGACAGGGTTATAAATCGGTGCCGTTTCGTCGTGTCCTGGCACGGTCGGCACAAAGTCGGATGCGGCAAGGTTATCTGCTCGGGTTTCAGGCTGCCTGACGACCGTAGGGGACGGCAACGGCGGCGGCGGCACAGCAGCAACCGGCGGGGGCTGACTAACCGCCTTTGGCTGCGGTGTTTGCCCTGCCATTGTCTGCAAGCTGCCTGCCGTAAACCAATATAAACCACCCAACAAAAACGGTAAAACCGGTATAGCATACCAATACCATGACAACGACTTCTTGAATTTAATATGCTTTGATGATGATGTATATAAGTCAAACGTGCGTTTGTCAGGTACATAAGGGACGCTGAAAGCATCTGCAAACGATGTTTTGCTGAATGATGTTTGTACTGTATTCCACTCATACAGTTTACTGCCGATTTGTTTGCGGTCAATATGGATATGTTTACCAACTAAGTTACGTACAAACGGGTCTATCATGCTCGGATGTTGGGTAATCAATATCAATGTCAAACCATGGTGGCGCAGGGTATTCAAACCCTGCACATGCACAGGCAGGCGGGTTGCGGCAGAGCGGGGCGGATAAACTTCACTCGCTTCATCAACAAAAATAACGCTGCCCGCCTCAAAATTCTCGTGTAATGGTTTGGCAGGGCGGCCATTGTCATGACGGCGGCACCATATTTCAGATGTTGCTTAAAGCGCTTCATCAGTTTCTCCTACGGACAGGTTTAACAACCCGACTGCTACCGTGTCCGCAACGGCAGCAATCGGCATCACACTTCTTCAGACACAAATATACGGGAATCAGGGGCATAGAGCCGACAAGGGATAACTACAGGGGTATCTTTAGGCACGGCCGCCCAATAGGTCGGACGTTTTGTTTTTACGCGCTGAATATGTGATTCAGCACCATTACTGGCAAGAACATCGATGTAATAGCTTACTTCGCCCGACTTATTTACCTTCTCGTACGCACTCAAAAAACGACCGGACAACAAAAAACCCTCTTTATCAACTTCACTCATAACAGTTCCTTAATTAACAAGAAAAAAACCTGAATCAAAACCATAATTAATGGTATGTCTGTGCTTGTAGCACCAATCTGAACCAAAAAACAAACGTAACAAATCAGAATAATTGGATTCATTTAAGCGCACTACGAAACCGGTGCGCCTAAAGATGCCGTCCTCTACAATCGTGGCAACATGGGAAACCCATGCAGCTAATGCCTTACGCCACTTCTCGCCGCCATAGCCGAGCCACGAAAAACGGCAGGTTGCCTTACGCCACAAGTTCGCTCGCGAAGTACGGATAAAGCGAAAACCTTTATCCTCTGGCATACGGCATTCAAAACCTTTAATCAGATACTTTGCCAAATAAGAACATATACCTGCGTTTGACAGCACAGGCACAAGCTGATGTCTGCCGAAACCGTATTCGGGTAATTTGGTTCTCAAAATCTTCCAAACCTTACGCAAATACTTGTTCACACTACGATAATTACGGGCTTTGACTTGTGCAAAGTCAAAATTGCCGCGTATCTCTTGGGGCAGGGCAACAACAAAATGAAAATGGATAACACCGCGCTTGGTGCGCTCATAAACACCGATATAACCCAAAGCCAACAACGATAAAAAATTCGTGCGGAACGAATTAAAACGGCGGGAAGCCTCGCTTACGTCTTTAACGTCATCGGGAAAAGTCAAAGTCAAAAAGCCGCAACGCTCTATGCCGTGATAAGCGATAAAGCTTTCAATATTGGCTTGGAATGCGTAAACGGTCTTGGAACTAGACATTGGAACCCCAAATTAATTCTTGAACTCACAAACTCAACAAGACGAAATATAAACATAAAAAACACTTGAACACAAGAACTTTTTAAATTCTTGTGTTCAAGTGTTGGAAAATACAAACTTTAAAATTCAAACTGATTGAAAAATCATGAAACGCGTTACATACAATATCCACATGGATAAAAAACTTAAATTAGAACAACTTGCTATTGAAGCCAGCTATCAAATTGGGAGAACAATCAAATGGACGGAGATCATGGAAATCCTAATTAACGAATTTCCACGCGATGCTCAACAAATGATTATTCATCGTGCAAAAGCAAGTCAGGATTGAATTGTTTTACTTAAGACAAGGAAAAGGGGCTACGCCCCTTATCCGTGTCGGATAGCGACTGTCCGCCGCTTAAAGCGCCTACGCTGCGCGCGCTCGCTTGAGCGCATACGCGGCGGCAGCGTCGCCTTGCGCCGCAATGAGCATTTGCTCAACTGTTTAGCAAATGTTCATTGGGGTAAGATATAGCCTGTAAAAACAGCTATATCATTGTTTATAATGCAAAATCAAGAATTCTATATAAATTTGTTCAAGTCTAAATGCTGCATCTACAGCGACTACCAACTGGCAAAACATTGGGGAGTGGAGCCGACAAGAATCAGTCAATACAGGCGGGAAAGGTTAAGGCTACCATTGGCGTTTCTAATAGAAATCGCCCTGAAAATAGGGGCAGAACCATTGGAAGTTATTGTATCAGTTGAATACAGTCGGGCGCGTGAGCGTGATAAACCGTTCCTGAACGACATCTATTTCAATGAAGCAGTTAAAACCATAGGTGCGCGCATGAGCGCACAATGTACAGGACAAGGCAAATGGGGTAAGCGGCATTCGCCTTGGCGGCGCAGGTGAATTATCTGGTTCTGATAATCGGGGAATTTCGTTAAATCCGAGCGGTTATGGGGCGCTGCCCCAAACCCC
>JAUNOT010000105.1 GCA_030537065.1 Conchiformibius sp. | reverse complement strand
GTGCAGCGAAGAACCGAACTATACGCCCCCAGCTAAAAACCGTCAACTAAAAAGTAAGAGAAATTTACAGGAAATATCTCAACACAAAGTTAGTAAAGAAAATTTTTCTTTGAGGTATTTTGTAAAAATGATGCAATTCTGAAATATCCCAGCAGGCAGCCTGAAAACGTTTCAGACTGCCTGAAAATTTTTAAACGTCATTATTATCGCTAATCGGCTAAAATAATATGTTTTCAGGCTGTTTTATTTTCAGAAAAATTGTTTTTTCTGTCGTTAGGCTCTTTTCAGCGCATTTTCAGGAATCATAAAAATGAATAATATTTCTTTTACTAATTTAGGCTTAGGTACAGAACTCACTTCCGTTTTGGCACAACAAGGTTACGAACACCCCACTCCCATTCAGGCAGCCGCCATTCCGAAGATTTTGGCAGGACATGATTTGCTGGCTGCGGCACAAACCGGCACGGGCAAAACTGCTGCATTTATGCTGCCTGCTTTGGAACGACTTAAACGCTATGCCAACACCAGCACTTCGCCCGCTATGCATCCTGTGCGGATGCTGATTCTGACACCCACCCGCGAGTTAGCCGACCAAATTGACCGCAATACGCAAAACTATATTGCCAATCTGCCCTTACGCCATGCTGTTTTATTTGGCGGTATGAATATGGACAAACAAACCCAAGCCCTTCAGGCAGGCCGTGAAATTATTATTGCGACAACCGGCCGCTTGCTGGATCACATCAAACAAAAAAATATCCGCTTGGATAAAGTGGAAATATTGGTTTTGGACGAAGCCGACCGTATGCTGGACATGGGTTTTATTGATGATATTCGTGAAATCTTATCCCTGCTGCCGAAAAACCGGCAAACCCTGCTGTTTTCCGCCACTTTCGCTCCCGCCATCCGCAAGCTTGCCCAAGATTTTATGAATGCACCGGAAACGGTGGAAGTATCGGCACAAAACACAACCAGCACCAATGTTGAACAACACGTTATTGCCGTTGATACCCACCGCAAGCGCGAATTGTTGGAAAGGTTGATAGTTGATTTACAAATGAATCAGGTAATCGTCTTTTGCAAAACCAAGCAGAGTGCCGACCAAACCGGCCGCGATTTACAACGGCGCGGCTTATCGGCGGGAATTATTCACGGTGATAAAACCCAACAGCAACGGCTGGATATATTAAACCGTTTTAAAGAAGGCAACATACGCATATTGGTGGCTACCGACGTGGCGGCACGCGGCTTAGACATTTCCGGCTTGCCGTTTGTTATCAATTACGAAATGCCCGTTCAGGCAGAGGACTATGTTCACCGCATTGGCCGTACCGGACGTGCCGGTGCAGATGGTGTTGCCATCTCATTAATGGATGGCAACGAACAAAAAATGTATGAAGCTATTAAAAAACTGACGGGCAACGAGCTGCCTGTTTCACGCATAGAAGGTTTTGAACCGCAATGGCAGCAAACCGATAACACACCTTACACTCCCCCAACTCCAACCAACCCGGCAACACCCAAGACCCCATCCCTTGCTGCCGATACTTCCCGCCGCCAACCCAATAAACGCCGTGGTCGCGAGCGTCGCTCCTGCGCCCTGCTGCAACCCAACTTTGGCGCCAACCAACATTAAGAAACCAAAACAGCCGCCCCGTTACCGGAGCGGCTGTGTTTATCCTTATCAACTTAATCAACTTAAATTTAGAAAGTGTACTGCAAACCTAAACCCAAGTAGTCTTCTTTTTTGAATTTAATACCGTCTTTACCAACTTTGCCAAAGTAATGGTCATAATCTGCACGCAAAGCCAGATTATCGTTGAAGTAATAGCTTGCACCAATACCGGCTATCGGACGAACTTTCTTATCACTTCCGTACGCATAACCCTCCATCTCATCTCCCGTACTTAAGAACTTAGCCGTAACCGTAGATTTTTTAAAAGAATACTTGGTATAAGCCGCACCTGCTTTACCGAACAAATGAAGTTTATCACCAACTCGTCCTCCGACTGTCATACGGATACCCGCAGACTGCCCTCGCAAGCCCTTGATATTAAACTCCATACGTTCTTCACCGCCGTTATTATTCAGTGCTGTTATTTCATCTTTATATTTATGCTTACGCGAGCCTTGATAGAACACTTCAGCACCAAGATACTTATTAAATTGAATACCTACACCCGTTTGTCCCGATAATTGAGCATCAGTATCTCGGAATGAGGAATTACGTTCATTAGCATCACCACGCAACTCATTACGCAACGCACCCAAAGTACCAAACACATACGGACGGATTTTGCTGCCGCTTGCTGCGGTTACAACAGGTGCCACTTCGGCCACATTATCCTCAATCACCACCGGTTCTGCCGGAGCGGCTTCTGCCTTGGCTGCCGAAGCAGCAACCGGACGCGGCACGCTGCCTGAAAACCAGTTATCGCATACACCCATGCTGACACGTACCACACCGCCTGCGGCATTGGCATAAGCATTAATGGGCATATCGGGCGAATACGGAACAAATTTACCCTGCAATGCGGTAGAAACACCATCGCGGCCGAGTTTATGACCGACACCGATATCACATGCACCGCGTGCATATTCCGGCCCCAAGTCACGGATACGGGCGGTTTTTACGGTTTTTTCACCTTTACGCAACAGGGGGGCTTTGCTGGTGAAGGGTTCGTAAAACTTGGCTGTGCCGTTATTAACAGCGGCATCACATTCAGCGGCGGTGTCATAGCCGACGTTACCATGTGCATCGGTAATCATTTCGGCTTGAACCTGCCAAGACAACATACCGAAAGATACAGCCGCCAACCAAGCCAACAATTTGGTTTTCATTAGAAAACTTCCTTATATGCAAAATGAATGGAAAAACCTTTGCCAAACAGAAAGGCGTTTGCCGCAGGCTCTGGATAAAAATACTTTTGCATTTTGGCATGGCGAATTTACTTTGTCAAAATATTTGCTGTTTAAAAAACAGGTTTGCAGACAAATAGTAAACAATTAAAAGGCTGCCTGAAAAAGTTTCAGGCAGCCTGCTTTGCTTACAGCTTCAGTTTGATTTATTCGGCTGCAGCATCTGCTTCATTATCGGCAAGCACGTCTGCCGCACGTTGCGGCTGCTGCCATGCAGCGCGGCGGCTGCGGTGGTAGCTCAAGCCCGTACCGGCGGGAATCAGACGGCCGACAATCACGTTTTCTTTCAAACCGCGCAAGTCGTCCTTCTTGCCCATAATCGCCGCTTCGGTCAGCACGCGTGTGGTTTCTTGGAACGATGCAGCCGAAATAAAGCTGTCGGTAGACAAAGACGCTTTGGTAATACCCAACAGCACATTATCAAAACGTGCCGGTTCTTTGTCTTCGGCGGCGGCTTTCTCGTTGGCCAGCATCACTTCCGCACGCTCTACCTGTTCGCCGGTAATAAAGCCGGTTTCGCCGGGGTCGGTAATCACAACGCGACGCAGCATTTGACGGATAATCACCTCAATATGCTTGTCGGAAATCTTCACGCCTTGCAAGCGGTAAACTTCCTGCACTTCCTGCACAATATAACGCGCCAAGGCTTCAATGCCTTGCAAACGCAGAATATCGTGCGGGTCAACCGCGCCGTCCACTACGGTTTCGCCTTTATTGACCACTTGGCCGTCATGTACCAGCAACTGTTTCTCTTTAGAAATCAGCGTTTCGTAGGCTACACCGTCCGGTTCGGTAATCACCAAGCGTTGTTTGCCCTTGGTTTCTTTACCGAACGACACCGTACCGGTCACTTCCGCCAGCATACCGGCATCTTTCGGCACACGCGCTTCAAACAACTCGGCCACACGCGGCAGACCACCGGTAATGTCGCGGGTTTTGGACGAAGCCACCGGCATACGCGCCAACACTTCGCCTTTGCCCACTTCCTGACCTTCGCGCACGGCAATCACCGCGCCCACTTGGAAGGCCACCGCCACCGGCGTAGTCGTACCCGGAATGGTGACATGTTCGCCGTTTTCGTCCAGCAGGCGCACGGTCGGACGCAGCAGCTTGCTGGTAGAAGAGGCACGGCGTTTGCCGTCAATCACCACCAGCGTGGACAGGCCGGTTACTTCATCTGTCTGCTTGCTGACGGTTACGCCTTCTTCCACGTTTTCAAATTCCACGCGGCCGGCGTATTCGGTAATAATCGGGTGGGTATGCGGGTCCCAAGTCGCCAGCGTGCTGCCTGCTTTCAATTCTTCGCCGTCATACACTTTCAAAGTTGCACCGTAAGGCACTTTGTGGCGTTCGCGCTCACGTCCCACTTGGTCGTGAATCACGATTTCGGCGGAACGGGTAATCACAATCAGTTCGCCCTTATTATTGGCGATGTAGCGCATTTGGCTGGAGAAACGCACCGTACCGTTGGATTTGGCTTCCACTTGGTTGGCCGCCGCCGCACGCGATGCCGCACCACCGATGTGGAAGGTACGCATGGTCAGCTGCGTACCTGGTTCGCCGATGGATTGCGCGGCAATTACGCCCACCGCTTCGCCGGTATTAACCAGTTTGCCGCGTGCCAAGTCGCGGCCGTAACATTTGGCACACAGGCCGTAACGGGTTTGACAGGTAATCGGGGTACGCACTTTCACTTCGTCCACACCCGAACCGTCAATCATATCCACCAGTTTTTCATCCAACAGCGTACCGGCTTCCACCAAGGTTACGCCCGTGGATGGGTCAACCACATCGGTAGCGGCCACGCGTCCCAAAATACGCTCGCGCAAAGGCTCGATAATGTCGCCGCCCTGCACCACGGCTTTCATAAAGAAGCCTTCGTCGGTGCCGCAGTCGTCTTCCACCACCACCAAATCTTGGGTCACGTCCACCAAACGGCGGGTCAGGTAGCCTGAGTTGGCGGTTTTCAAAGCGGTATCCGCCAAGCCTTTACGCGCACCGTGGGTGGAAATAAAGTATTGCAATACGGTCAAACCCTCGCGGAAGTTAGCGGTAATCGGCGTTTCAATAATGGAACCGTCGGGTTTTGCCATCAGGCCGCGCATACCGGAAAGCTGTTTAATCTGTGCCTGCGAACCACGCGCACCGGAGTCGGCCATCATATAAATGGAGTTAAACGACTCTTGCTCCACTTCCTTGCCTTCGCGGTCGGTGACGGTTTGGAAGGACAGGTTTTTCATCATGGAAGCGGCAATCTTGTCGCCGGCACGACCCCAAATGTCCACCACTTTGTTGTAACGCTCGCCGTTGGTTACCAAACCGGCGCGGTATTGCTCTTCAATTTCCTTCACTTCGGCATTGGCTTCAGCCAGCAGCGCGGGCTTGTCGGCCGGTACTTCCATATCGTCCACACAGATGGAAATGCCGCCTTTGGCCGCCAAAGCAAAGCCCGTGTACATCAAGTGGTCGGCGAAAATCACGGTATCGCGCAGGCCGCACAGGCGGAACGATGCGTTAATCAGCTTGGAAATTTCTTTTTTCTTCAGCGCTTTGTTAACATACTCAAACGGCAGACCTTTGGGCAGGATTTCAGACAGCAGCGCACGGCCGACAGTAGTTTCATAACGGTTCATGACCGCTTCAAACTCGCCCGATTCGTTTTTCACCCATTCGCGCAGACGTACGGTGATTTTCGTACCCAGCTCTACCTGTTTGGTGTGGTAGGCACGGTGTACTTCTTTCACATCGGCAAACAATGTGCCTTCGCCTTTGGCGTTGATGCGGTCGCGGGTCATGTAGTACAAGCCCAATACGATGTCTTGGGACGGTACGATAATCGGCTCGCCGTTGGCCGGTGCCAATACGTTGTTGGACGCCAGCATCAGCGTGCGCGCTTCCATTTGCGCTTCCAAGCTCAAGGGAACGTGTACCGCCATTTGGTCGCCGTCAAAGTCGGCGTTAAACGCGGCGCACACCAAGGGGTGCAGCTGAATGGCCTTGCCTTCAATCAAAATCGGCTCAAACGCTTGGATACCCAAACGGTGCAGGGTCGGCGCACGGTTCAGCAGAATCGGGTGTTCGCGGATAACTTCTTCCAGAATATCCCAAACTTCCGCCACTTCCTGTTCAACCAGTTTTTTGGCCGCTTTAACGGTGGTTGCCAACTCGCGCTGTTCCAGCTTGTGGAAAATAAACGGTTTGAACAATTCCAAAGCCATTTTTTTCGGCAAACCGCATTGGTGCAGACGCAGGTAAGGACCTACGGTAATCACGGAACGGCCGGAATAGTCCACACGTTTACCCAGCAGGTTTTGGCGGAAACGACCGCTTTTACCCTTAATCATATCGGACAGGGATTTTAAGGGACGTTTGTTCGCACCCGTCATCGCCTTACCGCGACGACCGTTGTCCAGCAGCGAATCCACCGCTTCTTGCAACATACGTTTTTCATTACGCACGATAATATCGGGCGCGCGCAATTCCAGCAGGCGTTTCAAACGGTTGTTACGGTTAATCACGCGGCGATACAAATCGTTCAAATCGGAAGTGGCAAAACGTCCACCGTCCAAAGGCACAAGGGGACGCAAATCAGGCGGCAGCACGGGCAGCACGTCCATAATCATCCATTCCAGCTTCATACCCGAACGCTGGAAGGCTTCCAATACTTTCAAACGTTTGGCAAGTTTTTTGATTTTGGTGTCTGAACCCGTGCTTTGCAGCTCTTGGCGCAACATCTCGATTTCTTTCTCGATGTCCATGGTACGCAGCAACTCGCGTACACCTTCCGCGCCCATGTGTGCGTCAAACTCTTCGCCAAACTCTTCAATTTTGGCGTAATA
>JAUNOT010000104.1 GCA_030537065.1 Conchiformibius sp. | reverse complement strand
GTGGTTCGACTCCACCTTGCCCTTGCGGCAAAGTAAATTTGAATTAGCCAAGAGGCTAGGCGTCAGATAGCTTTATCTGAAGACACGGGTTCGATTCCCGTATTCAACCATGCAGTACCCCGCAGCCTGCGGTGTGTTTTTCCGTGTGGCCGCCCCGTGCGGCAGGCGGACGGCAGGCGCAGTTTGCAAAACGGCTGACGTAGCGGCGGACACGGTTCGCGCAACGGGCAGACGGCGGCAGATGCAGGCGGCGTGTGGCGGCAGCACGGCAAACACGGTGGTTTGCCGCGCAGGCTGCCTGAACACGCCGCAGGCAGACACCGCCCGCGCCCGCTTGTGCCAACCCTGTTCCCTGCGGCGCACACGTTTTTGCCGCTCGCGCCGCCGCAACAAAACACACGGCAGGCTGCACTTTATTATCGTGACGGAGAAAAGATATGTTGTTTAAAAATTTTAATATTCTGCCCGGCCAACGTGCGATTGTGCTGCTGGACGGGCAATTACACGCGATTCTGCCTTCAGGCAGCCACACGGTTTGGTACGGCCTGAAACGCTGCGAAGTGTATTTTGATAATGTGGAAAATTTAAATGTGCAGTGGGAGGGCGTGGCATCGGCGGTGCGCTTTGAACGCGAAAAGGCGGAAGTGTGCTGGCAGATTGTGGATGCCAACGACGGTTTTGTGACGCTGGCGTGGCACCGCTATTTAACGCCGCAACGGATTAGCGGCGGCGAATCGCGCGCGTTTTGGCGGCCGGACGAGGGCGACATCCAACTGCACAGCTTGGCCAAAGACGAATATTGGTTGCCCGAACACGTTCAGGCAGCCTTGTTGAGCCATCAGAATTTAGGCGACGGCCTGCAACGTTTTGCCGTCAAACCGCGTGAACATTTGCTGGTGTTGCTGCGCGGCGAACTGGTGCGCGTGTTGGGCGAGGGCGAATATGTGCTGCACCTGCCCGAAGACGGCATTGTGCAAACGCTGCTGTTGCCTGCCGCCGACACGCTGGAAGTGGATTGGGACGGCATGGAACGCGTGTTGCAGTTCCAACGCTCCGAAGCGGAACAGCATTGGCATGTGGTGGCCAGCCCCGAAGATAAAGTAACCGTGGTGTGGCACAAAGATTTGCCGCCGCAAGTGGTGGCGGCCGGTCAGGCACGCGCATTTTGGCGGCCGCAAGAGGGCGAAATCCAAAGCTGTGTGTTGGCAAAAGACGAATATTGGCTGCCTGAACACGTTCAGGCTGCCCTGCTGAACCGCAACGATATGTATCCGCCGCTGATGCGCCACACCGTCCGCGCCAACGAAAAAGCGCTGCTGACCGTGCGCGACCGCTTGGTGCGCGTATTGGGAGAGGGCGAATATGTGTTGTATTGGGCGGACGAGTTTTTGGATATAAAAGTGTCCGACACCCAATCCCCCTTGTTTGCCGACAAAAAATCGCTCAATCTGTGGGCGGCGCAGCAGCCTGAATTGGTGGCGGAGCATTTCCAAGCCGTGAAAGCGGGCGAAAACGAACTGTTGTTGTGGCAGACCGACGGCGTGGTACGCGGCTGGGTCAGCCCGTCCGAAACCGTGTGGTTTTGGCGGCATCATGCGCTGAAGTTTACTTTTGAACATATTGATTTGACGAAAGGTTTGCAGATTGATGCCGATGTGTGCGCCAAATTGGACGCCGCCGCCGATGCCGGTGTGGATTTCAGCCGCATCGTTCACCGCGTGGACGTTCCGCCGCAACACGAAGGCTTGGTGTACATTGACCGCCGCCTGCAACCAGTACTGACGCAGGGCGTGTACCGCTATTGGCAGCTACACCGCCGTATTGACAGCCATGTGGCCGATTTGCGCCGCCAAAGCTGCGAAATCAACGGACAAGAACTGCTGACCGAAGACAAGCTGACTGTGCGCATCAATGCCGTGTGCAACTACCGCATCAGCGATGCCGCCGTGTGGTTGGGGCAGCACAGCGACCCCGATGCGTTTTTGTACCGCGAACTGCAATTTGCCGTCCGTGCCGTGGTCGGCGGCAAAAATATGGACGCGCTGCTGGCCGACAAACAGGCGGTGGATGCCGAGCTGGCGCAGCAGATGCGCGATAAAGGTTTGAACGGTATTGAAATTGAAGGCGCAGGCATTAAAGACATTATCCTGCCGGGCGAAATCCGTACCCTGCTTACGCAGGTGGTGGAAGCGGAAAAATCGGCGCAGGCCAACAATATCCGCCGCCGCGAAGAAACCGCCGCTACCCGTTCGCTGCTGAATACGGCGCGGGTGATGGAGGAAAACCCGACCGCGCTGCGCCTGAAAGAGCTGGAAACGCTGGAAAAAGTAACCGAGAAAATTGATAAGATTTCGGTATACGGCGGTTTGGACGGCGTGTTGAAAGGCTTAATCAATATCCAAAACCCCAAATAAAACGCGGCTGCCTGAACGCAGAAAATATTTCAGGCAGCCTGAACAACCGCATTGGTGTTACCATGCGGTTTTTTTGTGGGAAACGCACCGATGCAGTCGGAAATGACTTTACTGACTTTGTTTTTGCTGGGATTTTTCGGCGGTACGCATTGCGCGGGCATGTGCGGTGGCCTGAATACCGCCTTTGCCCTGCACCTGCCGCCGCATATCGGGCGTATCCGATTGGTTCTGCTGATGAATTTGGGGCGTTTGTGCAGTTATGCGGCAGTGGGGGCGTTGATGGGGGCATTGTCGCAAACGGGGATGCTGCTGGACAAAACCCATACTGTGCAGCTTGGGCTGGCGGTAGCGGCCAATATGCTGATGCTGTTGATGGGACTGTATTTGGCGGGTTGGTCGGGGTTGGCGGCGCGGGTGGAAAATATTGGCAAACCGCTGTGGCGGCGTTTAAATCCGTATTTGTCGCGTTTGCTGCCGATACGTTCTTGGCAGGGCTGTCTGGCGGTGGGGATGTTGTGGGGCTGGCTGCCTTGCGGCTTGGTGTATAACGCGGCTTTATATGCTTTGGCAAGCGGTTCGGCGGGGCAGGGCGGTTTGTATCTGCTGGCGTTTGGCTTGGGAACATTGCCGAATCTGTTGGCCATCGGCGTGTTTGCTGTACAGTTGCAGCAGGTGTTGCATCGGAAAATCTGGCGGCGGGCGGCCGGTTTGACGGTATGTGCGTGGGCATTATGGCAGTTGGCGGTGCTGATATATTAGGGCGTGTCCCCATTTGCTTATGCGGCGGATTTTTACTCAAAAAACCGCTTGGCAAAGCAAATAGGGACACGCCCTAACAGGCTGCCTGAAATTTTCAGGCAGCCTGCCGTTAAAATGCTTTAACGGTAAACAATTTCATCTTTCGGTTGGAAATCGGCCGGATTGATGTCGGGATTTTTACTTAAATAGTCTTTCAGCACTTCGGCATCCACAAAACCGGAATCCACAAAAGTCGGATTGTGGCGCAAATCGGGATAACCGTCGCCGCCTTTCGCACTGAAATCCAACAGGGAAACGGTATAAGATTGCTCTGCCTGCAAGGCTTTGCCGTCAATACGGATGTCGCTGACGGTTTTGGCGGCGCGGTCTACCGTCATGGATAAGTTACCGGAAAACTGCGGATACGCGCCCGAACCTTCATCGCTCAAAGCCACCGCTTTCAGGTAGTCTGCCAGCTCTTTGCCTTTCATGCGCACGGAAACCAATGTATTACCGAAGGGCTGGATTTTTAAAACGCTTTTATAGCTGATTTCACCGGCAGGCAGCGAATCGCGGATGCCGCCGCCGTTCATAATGGACACATCGGCCTGCATACGCTGTCTGTGCGCGGCGGTAATCAGCCGTCCTAAAGCGGTTTGGCGGCGGCGCACCGCATCACGGCTGCCGTCAAATACGCCCTGCGTACTGCCGACTTTGATGCCCAACAGGCGGTCGCCTTGGTCTTGATAACGCTGTAAATGCGCTTTGACGGCGCTGTCGGCGGGGATTTCTTCCTGATAAAGTTTGTATTCGGTTTTGCCGTCGGCATTTTTCATTTTTTGTTTTAAATTAACCGGAATCAGCTTGTAGCCGACCAATTTGGTTTGGCCGTTTTTAAATTCAAAATCGGCGCGTCCCAAATATTTGCCCCATTCGCCCGCCTGAACAATCCAAGCACCGTTTTGGTAATCGGGTCGGCATTCGTCGCCGGGTTTGAATTTCTCATTGAGCGAGCCGTCTTCGTTCAGGCAGACGGTGGTGTGCGAATGGCCGCCGATAATCAGGTCAAAGGCATTTTTTTTCGGCATACTGCGTGCCAAACTCACATCGCCCGGGGCATTGGCACCGTGTTGGCCGTTATGGTCGTAGCCCAAATGGGTCAGTGCGATGCGGACATCGGTTTTTTCTTTTTGATTAAGCTGTTGCAGCGTGCGTTTGGCGGCTTTGATGGCCGGTTCAAAACGGACGTGGTCGGATTGCGAGCTTAAAATGGCAGTGTCTTCGGTGGTCAGCCCGACTACGGCGATTTTCAAACCGCCTTTATTCAATACGGTATAGGGCTGCGCCAAAAGCTTGCCGGTTTTTTTGTCAAAGGCGTTGGCCGACAAGAAAGGGAATTTTGCCCATTTTTTTTGTTTTTGCAAAACAGATAAGGGGTGGTCAAATTCGTGATTGCCCAGCGCCAATGCTTCATAGCCGAGCATATTCATGCCTTCCACATCGGGTTTGGCATTTTGAATATCGGATTCGGGTACGCCGGTGTTGTAATCGCCCGCGTTTAGCAGCAGCACCTGTCCGCCTTGGGCAGCCACTTCTTTGCGGATGCGGTCAATCAAGGTTTTGTGGGCGGCAAAGCCGTATTCGCCTTGTTCGTTGTTCCAAAAACGGCCGTGGGTGTCGTTGGTGTGCAGCACGGTAAAACGGTAGGTTTTGCCCGGGGTGTAGGCTTGGGCGGCTGCAGAGCACAGCAGCAGGGCGCCGAGGACGAGTGATGCGGTTTTACGTTGGGAAAACATAATCATGGCCTTTCGGTAGGGTTGGAAAATTAAAGATTTATTAATAGGCTTTATTTTTCATATGAAAAATAAATCAACAGGCTGCCTGAACAGCTTTTACAGCGTTTCAGGCAGCCTGAAAAGTTTTACCGTGTTACCGGTTTGTATTTAATTCGTTTCGGTTTCGCGCCTTCTTCGCCCAAACGGCGTTTTTTATCGGCTTCGTATTCTTGGTAGTTGCCGTCAAAAAACACCCATTTGGAATCGCCTTCACACGCCAGAATGTGTGTGGCGATGCGGTCCAAGAACCAGCGGTCGTGCGAAATCACCATCACGCTGCCTGCAAATTCCAGTAAGGCATCTTCCAAAGCGCGTAAGGTTTCCACGTCCAAATCATTAGACGGTTCGTCCAACAGTAAGACATTGCCGCCAGCAATCAATGTTTTGGCCAAATGCAAACGTCCGCGCTCGCCGCCCGACAGCTTGCCGACAATCTTACTTTGGTCGCTGCCTTTAAAGTTGAAACGTCCCAAATACGCGCGCGCAGGCAGCTCAAATTGCCCCACCTGCAAAATATCGCGCCCTTCGGCAATCTCGTCAAACACGGTTTTGTCGTTGCCCAAACCTTCGCGGCTTTGGTCAATCAGGCTCATTTTCACCGTTTGTCCGATTTTCACTTCGCCCGAATCAGGCTGCTCTTTGCCCGCAATCATCTTAAACAGCGTGGATTTACCCGCACCGTTGGGGCCGATAATGCCGACAATCGCGCCCGCAGGCACTTTAAAGCTCAAATCGTCAATCAGCACCTTGTCGCCAAACGATTTGGAAACATTGACAAATTCAATCACTTCATTGCCCAAACGCTCAGCAACGGGAATAAAAATTTCCTGCGTTTCATTGCGTTTTTGGTATTCGTAATTGGACATTTCTTCAAAACGCGCCAAACGTGCTTTGGATTTGGCTTGACGACCTTTGGCGTTTTGGCGCACCCATTCCAGCTCTTGTTTCATCGCCTTAATACGCGCGGCTTCGGATTTGGCTTCGTTAGCCAAACGCTGTTCTTTTTGTTCCAACCAAGACGAATAATTGCCTTTCCACGGAATACCGTGTCCGCGGTCCAGTTCCAAAATCCATTCGGCGGCGTTGTCCAAGAAATAGCGGTCGTGGGTTACGGCAACCACCGTACCGGGGAAGCGCACCAAAAATTGTTCCAACCATTCAACGGATTCTGCGTCCAAGTGGTTGGTGGGTTCGTCCAGCAGCAGCATATCGGGCTTGGACAACAGCAGTTTGCACAGGGCAACGCGGCGTTTTTCACCACCCGACAAATGGGCGATTTTTGCGTCCCAATCGGGCAGGCGCAGCGCATCGGCGGCGATTTCCAATTCGTGTTCCGCGCCGCCGCCGCTGGACGAACCTGCGGCGATAATGGCTTCCAAACGCCCTTGTTCTTCCGCCAACGCGTCAAAATCGGCATCGGGTTCGGCGTAAGCGGCATACACTTCTTCCAAGCGTTTTTGTGCGGCAACCACTTCGCCCAAACCGCTTTCTACTTCTTCGCGCACGGTTTTCTCGGGGTCTAATTCGGGTTCTTGCGGCAGGTAGCCGATTTTAATGCCGCTCATCGGTATGGCTTCGCCGTCAAATTCTTTGTCCACGCCCGCCATAATGCGTAACACAGTGGACTTACCCGCGCCGTTTAAGCCCAGCAAGCCGATTTTGGCGCCGGGGAAAAACGACAGGGAAATATCTTTAATAATGGTTTTTTGCGGGGGAACGGTTTTGCTGACGCGCAGCATGGAATAAACGTATTGGGACATGGGTTTTCCTGTGGTAAAAAGTTTCAATACAATTGAAATTTACTTATTTTAACTGTTTCCGCTTGCGTTTAACAAGGTTTAAGAATGTCTGTTCTATCTGCTCTATCTGTTCT
>JAUNOT010000103.1 GCA_030537065.1 Conchiformibius sp. | reverse complement strand
ACGGTAGCACATGGCAGCAATGGTCGGAATTTTGGAAATCAGGCGGTAAATTGCCACTTTGCGGTGTTCGGGGTCGGCAATTTCCAAGCTGTCTTGGTAGAAGGCAGACAATGCGCCCACTACGCCCACCATCATCGCCATCGGGTGCGCGTCGCGGCGGAAACCGCGGAAGAACCAGCTCAGTTGTTCATGCACCATGGTGTGATGCATAACGGTGTGAACAAATTTTTCTTTTTGTTCAGCTGTCGGCAGTTCGCCGTAAATCAGCAGGTAGCACACTTCCAAATAATCACTGTTTTCGGCAAGTTGCTCAATGGGATAGCCGCGATAATAGAGCAGGCCTTTATCGCCGTCGATAAAGGTAATTTTTGACTCGCAACTGGCAGTGGATACAAAGCCCGGGTCAAATGTGAACATGCCGGTCGCTTTGTTCAGCGTGCGGATATCCACCACGTCGTTGCCCAAAGTGCCTTTCAGCACGGGCAATTCTGTTGCGTCAAAGCCTTCGCCTTGTAATTTGACTGTTTGAGACATCTCTTGCTCCTTAAATGAAAAAATGAAATGGTAAGTTGTACTTGTGTAAGGCTCAGGCTGCCTGAAATTTCAGGCTGTCCTGATTTTTTCCAGCAACAGCGTAAAATCTTGGCGTTCGCTGCTTTCTTTTTGATTCACCAAAGCCAAAAATTCTTGGTCGGGCAAATCCAAAAGCTCGACAAACGCGGTTAATTCCTCATCGCTGAGTGTGTGGAAAGCGGTTTCCATAAACCGCTTGAGCACAATATCCAGCTCAAGCAGCCCACGGCGGGTTAGGAAGCGGATACGCCGCTTTGCGGTATCGTCAAATTGTGCCATGATTTTATCGGCCGTTTGAACGGCATCAGCAATTTTAATGGGCGCGATTGTTTTTGGTTCAGGCTGCCTGAAAATACGGCAAAACTTTCAGGCAGCCTGATATTTGGCCTAACGGTTAAATTGCCCGTTTCAGCATAATCTCTTTGATTTTGCCGATGGCGCGGGTGGGGTTCAAGTGTTTCGGACACACGTCCACACAGTTCATAATGGTGTGGCAGCGGAACAGACGGTAGGGGTCGTTCAAATTGTCCAAACGCTCGTTGGTAATGGTGTCGCGGCTGTCGGCGATAAAGCGGTAGGCATTCAGCAAGCCAGACGGACCAACAAATTTATCGGGATTCCACCAAAAAGACGGGCAAGCGGTAGAACAACAGGCGCACAAAATACATTCGTACAAGCCGTCCAATTCGGCGCGGTCTTCTTGAGATTGCAGGCGTTCCTTGTTTTTATCTACAGGCGTATCATTCACCACATAGGGCTTAATGGAATGATATTGCTTGAAGAATTGGGTCATATCTACAATCAGGTCGCGAATCACGGGCAACCCTGGCAAAGGACGCAACACAATCGGTTGCGGCAGACTGCGGATGTCGGTCAGACACGCCAAGCCGTTTTTGCCGTTGATGTTCATACCGTCCGAACCGCAAATCCCTTCGCGGCAGGAACGGCGGAATGAAAAGCTGTCGTCTTTGGCTTTGATTTTAACCAAAGCGTCCAGCAGTTTCACATCGGTGGGTTCGATTTCAATTTCATAATCTTTCATGTACGGCTTGGCATCCACATCGGGATTGTAGCGGTACACTTGAAAACGTACTTTTTCCATATGCTGTGTTCCTTCAGTACGGCGGCTTTTCAGGCTGCCTGAAAAACCGCCGTACTTTATTTTTAGTAAACGCGCTTGGCAGGCTCAATATAATCCACTGTCAAAGGCTTGGTATGCACGGGCTTGTAAGCCAAACGGTTGTCTGCCGAATAAAACAGGGTGTGTTTCATCCAGTTTTCATCATCGCGCTCGGGGTGGTCGTCCGATGCGTGTGCACCGCGTGATTCTTTACGCGCTTCGGCGGAAATCATGGTAGCTTTGGCAACTTCCATCAAGTTGTCCAGCTCCAAGGCTTCAATACGCGCGGTGTTCCACACTTGGCTCTTGTCCTGAATTTCGGTGTTTTTGGCGCGTTCGTACAATGCCAAAACTTTGTCCACACCTTCTTTCAGAATCTTATCGGTACGGAACACGCCTGCGTGCAACTGTACAGTGCGTTGCAATTCATTACGCAGGGCATCAACGTTTTCGCCGCCGCTTTGGTTGTTCAAGCGGTCAAGACGGGCTTTGGTAAATTCGCCTGCGTTTTCAGGCAGCTTTTTCCAATCGCTTTGCTCGTTGATAAAGGCAATCATGCTGTCGCCTGCGGATTTGCCAAATACCACCAAGTCCAACAATGAGTTGGTACCCAAGCGGTTGGCACCATGTACGGACGCACAAGCGCATTCGCCAGCCGCATACAAGCCTTTTACCACTACTTCGGGATTATCGCCTTCGGGCACAACCACTTCGCCCAAATAGTTGGTGGGAATGCCGCCCATCATATAGTGGGTGGTCGGCACAACGGGAATCGGGTCTTTAATCGGGTCAATACCAGCAAACTGAATGGAAATCTCGCGGATACCGGGTAGTTTAGATTTGATTTTTTCTGCGCCGATGTGGTCAATTTTCAGCAAAACGTGGTCTTTTTTCGGACCGCAACCGCGACCTTCGTAAATCTCCATCGCCATGGCACGGGAAACCACGTCGCGTGAAGCCAAATCTTTTACGGTGGGGGCATAGCGTTCCATAAAACGTTCGCCGTCAGCATTCAGCAAAATACCGCCTTCGCCGCGCACGCCTTCGGTAATCAATACGCCCGCACCTGCTACGCCTGTGGGGTGGAATTGCCAAAATTCCATGTCTTCCAAGGGGATACCTGCACGGGCGCAAATACCCAAACCGTCGCCAGTATTCATAAAGGCATTGGTGGAAGAAGCGTAAATACGTCCTGCGCCGCCTGTGGCAAACAATACGGCTTTGGCGTGGAAAATGTACACGTCGCCGCTTTCCATTTCCATTACGGTTACGCCGACCACATCGCCGTTTTCGTCACGAATCAGGTCAAGCGCCGTCCATTCCACAAAGAATTGGGTGTTGGCACGCACGTTTTGTTGATACAGGGTGTGCAGCATGGCGTGACCGGTACGGTCTGCCACAGCACAGGCACGTTCTACGGCGCGTTTACCGTGTTCGGCGGTGTGTCCGCCAAAGGGACGCTGGTAGATTTTGCCGCTTTCCACGCGGTCAAACGGCATGCCCATGTGTTCCAGCTCAATCACGGCTTCGGGTGCGCGGCGGCACATAAATTCAATCGCGTCTTGGTCACCCAGCCAGTCCGAACCTTTTACGGTGTCGTACATGTGCCAGTCCCAACGGTCTTCCTGAACGTTGCCCAAAGAAGCGGAAATACCGCCTTGCGCCGCCACGGTGTGCGAGCGGGTGGGGAATACTTTTGACAAAACGGCGGTGTTCAAACCTGCCTGCGACAGTTGCAATGCGGCACGCAAACCCGCGCCGCCGCCGCCGACAATCACGGCATCAAATTTTCTAATCGGGAAAGTCATGTTTTAACCCCAAATCACATAAAAGGAATACACGGTGCAGCCTACCAGCCAAACAATGGTGGCCGATTGCAGCAGCAAGCGCAGGCCGAAAGGTTTGATATAGTCCATCCACAGGTCGCGCATACCCACCCAAGCGTGTAAAAACAGGGCAATAAAGGTGGTTTGGGTAAAGACTTTCACCCAAGTTTTGCCAAAGAATTCCTGCCAGTCGGTGTAATCGTCTGCGCCCAACAGCCCCAGCAGGAAAAAGAAGAAAATCACGGCGTAAATCAGCATTACCACGGCGGTGATGCGCTGCATCGCCCAATCGCGCAAACCGTAGTGTGCGCCGGTCAGTTTGCGGTCTACCATAAGAAAATCCCCAAAATAAAGGCGGAAACGGCACCGCCAATCAACACCATACGCGCGGTTTTACGCGCGGTTTGCAAATCGGTGCCGATGTGTGCGTCCAACAGCAAAAAGCGCACACCTGCCAGCAGGTGGTGCATCAATGCCCACAATACGCCCCACAAAATCAGCTTAATCAGGAAATTATCCGCCCACGCCTTGTAGGTTTCAAAAGTTTCGCCACTGCTGAGCGAGCCACCCAACAAGGCCAGCAGGATGGGCAGCAGGAAAAACAGTGCGACACCGGTTACGCGGTGCAGAATCGAAACAATCCCCGGAATCGGCAGGCTTTTGGTTAAAACCTGCAAATCCAGAAACACGGGGCGTTTCGTCCGCATTTCTTTTTCTGTTTGCATCGTCAGTCCCCTTCACGCAAGAGAGAAAATACTCAAAATCAAAAAACTCAAAAACCGGCAGTTGCGCCCGAAGTGTTAATACGGGTGAAACTGCGCAGGGCATAATTTACCTGTTTTGACGCGTATTGAACAGTCTTTTTTGACGGAAAACGGCATGAAATTAAACAACATCTTTTCAGGCAGCCTGAAACGCTTGAAATTGCACACAAAGCAGACAGCGCATACGGCAGCAGGCTGCCTGAACCGATATTTTCAGGCAGCCTGCGGCGTTTGGGAGTGTTTTACAGCACTTTAACGATGCTTTCACACAAATAACGGATATTGTCGGCGGTGATGCCGGCCACGTTGATGCGGCCGGAGCGCACGGCGTAAATGGCAAACTCTTCTTTCAGGCGGTCCACCTGTTCGGGCGACAGGCCGCTAAACGAGAACATACCGTTTTGGCGCACGATAAAGCTGAAATCCTGTTGTGCACCGCATTCTTTCAGCAGTTCAACCATTTGGCTGCGCATGGTTTTAATGCGGCCGCGCATTTCGTCCAACTCGGCCACCCATTGCGCTTTCAATTCCGCGTCCTGCAACACCAGCGCAACGGTGTGTGCGCCGTGGGCGGCGGGGCTGGAATACAGGGTGCGGATAATGGCTTTGATTTGGGTAAAGGCACGCTTGGCGGTGTCGGCATCGGCAGCCACCAAGGTAAACGCGCCTACGCGCTCGCCGTACAGACCGAAGTTTTTGGAATAGGAGCTGGCCACCAGCATTTCGGGATTGTGTTCGGCAAACACGCGCAGGCTGTAGGCATCTTCTTCCAAACCATTGGCAAAGCCTTGATAAGCAATGTCAAACATCGGCAGCCAGCCTTTTTCGGCCGACATTTTCGCCAGTTGCTGCCATTGTTCGGGCGTGGGGTCGATGCCGGTGGGGTTGTGGCAGCAGCCGTGTAACAATACAACATCACCTGCCTGCGCCTGCGCCAAATCGGCCAGCATGCCGTCCCAATCCAAGCCGTTGTCGGCTTTGTTGTAGTAGCGGTAGCTGCGGATGGGTACGCCTGCCGCTTGGAAAATGGCGTTGTGGTTCGGCCAGCTCGGGTCGGAAATCCACACGCTTTGGGCTTTGGTTTGGCGTTTGACAAACTCGGCAGCCACACGCAAGGCACCGCTGCCGCCCAAAGTTTGCGCGGTTTGGGCGCGTTTGGCGGCCAAGACGGGGCTGTTTTCGCCAAACAGCAGTTTTTGGGTTTCGGCATTGTAGGCAGCCAAGCCGTTAATCGGCAGGTAGTTTTTATTGCCCACGCTTTCCAGCAAACGGGCTTCGGCTGCTTTAACCGCTTGCAGAATCGGGGTTTTGCCCGCCGCATCGCAATATACGCCGATGCCGAGATTCACTTTCGGGCTGCGGCTGTCGGCTTTAAAGGCTTCGCCCAAACCCAAAATGGGATCGGGCGCGGCGGCGGTGATGTGGTCAAATAGCATGGTAAACACCTTTGGTCGGTTTTAGGGGAAATCGGGCAGTTTTCAGGCAGCCTGAAATAAATAACGGCCGACTGATGTAAAGAACTGCAAACGTATTTATACGCCGACACCGGCGGCTTGGCAAGCGGCAAAAACAGGTAAACAGGCAGCCTGAAACGGCAGGAGGCTTTTATAATCGCCGCTTTTTTCATCCTTAAATTTTGGAGAACCACCGTGAAAACCAAAAAACTGCGCCGCGCCGCCGCCCTTTTGCTGCCCTTAATGGCCGCCCTGCCCGCCGCCGCCGAAACGCTGCACTACAACATCGTCAATTTTCATGAAAGCGTCAGCGTGCGCGTGCCGAACGACACGCTCAACGTTACCTTCAACATTACCGAAACGTCTAAAAACCGTCAGGACGCCACGCAAACGGTTACACGCCGCCTGAATGCGCTGACCGGACGTTTGAAAGCCGCACACGGCATTGAATCGGAAATTATCAACCGCAACGTTTATCCCGAATACGACGACAAACGGCGCATTACCAGCTGGCGCGACAGCGCACAAATCAGCGCCAGCAGCACCGATTTTGCCGCATTGTCGCGCCTGATTGCCGACAGCGAAAACGAAGCGATGATTCAACGGCTGTATTACAGCGTGTCGCCGAAAAAACGCGCGGCGGCGGTGGAAGAAGCGGGCGAAAAAGTGTTAAAAACCTTCCGCGACCGCGCCGCCGTCATCAGCCGTTCTTTGGGATTCGGCGGCAGCTATAAAATTGTGAAACTGGAATTAAACGAGTCGTTTCAAAATCATACCGAATCGCGTTATGCCGCGCCCATGCCGATGGCGGCATCGCTGCGTTCGGCCAAAATGGCGGAGGCGATGGACAGCAATCCGGGCGAACAGGAAATTCAGCAGAGCGTGAATGTTTCCATTCAGATGCAGTAAAATACTGGGGTAGGTTTCAGGCAGCTTGGTTTCAGGCTGCCTGAAATGTAGGTGTGAATTGGATAAAGGAGTTGAAAGATGGATGAATTACGCAAGGTCAGCGAAGAAAAGTTGCAGGAAATTTTAATAGCTCATCAACTTTGGTTGGAAACATGGAGCAAACAAGGACAGCAGGCTAATTTATCAAATTGTGATTTGCAGGAAGCCAGTTTACAGAG
>JAUNOT010000102.1 GCA_030537065.1 Conchiformibius sp. | reverse complement strand
TTTAAAAAAATTAGTTAAGGGAAGTTTAGCCTAGTTATCTAGGACAGCCCCAATATTTTAATATTGAATGTTTCCCAACAGCAAAGAACCATATTAAAAATAAAGGATTAGAATTAAAATCTCAGCTGAAGAGTAGTTCTTATTTAAGTGATGAGCAATGTGGAAAGATATTGGATTATTCTTTATCTACTCTAGTTATGAGAGATGTAACTAATGAGATTGTTGATGAGGTATTTTCTCGTATTAATACATATGGCCGTAGATTAAGTGACCAAGAGCGTAGACAAGCAGGGGTGCAAACAATATTTGCAAACTTGGTTAGAAGGTTAAGTGTAAAAATTAGAGGGGATTTTTGCTATACTAATGGTGATTCAATATTGTCACTATTAAATCTTGATGAAAATAGTATATCTTTGTCACAAATGCCCGAGATAAGTATTGATTTACCTAGAAGCAAGTTTGGATATGGTATTGCCGCTGAAAATACCTTTTGGTGCAAACATAATATTTTACGTGCACAAGATTTAAGAGATAGTGCAGATGAGCAATGTATAGCGGATATAGTAGCAAGTATTGTTTTAAATGAACCCTTGGCTAGAGATAAAGAGAGTTTAGATAGATTGTATACTGATAATCCTGATGCTAGTATCAATGTTAGACTTGCTGGAGAAGCTGCTGGGAATAAGATTTATGATGAAATTTTATTTTGCTTTGAAAGACTTGAGGCTTTATGTGATAGGAATGGTAAAAAATTGAGAGAACTTATTGGTATAAAAGAAAGTAATAATTCCATTCCAGCTTTATTTGCAAATATCTTGATTGCAATGTACAAATTATTTTTTGAGGAAAAAAAGGAAATTTCTGATTATAAATTATTAGGTTCGAAGTTGATAGAAGCTACAAAGGGTTCTGTGAATAAAAAAACAAGTGACAAACGTAATAGTAGTATTAATATGATTAAAGCTTGTATTGATTCAGCATTTCAGGGTGAGATTGATATGAATGAGGTTTTCAAGAGTATCAATCTAAATAAGATGGAAGTGGAAGTGGAAGGAATTATTGCACAGGCAGTAGAGCAAGCTAGGTTTGAATTTAAACAGGGGTGTTTGAGTTTGAATCCTTCTAATCGAATGAGTAATCAAAAACAATTCTTTGAGAAGATAATGCATACAATTTGTGCGATTGCTAATACAGCTGAACATGGTGCTATTATCGTTGGGGTGGCGGATACAGAATCTGATGCAAAAAGAATTGAAGAACTAGATGAAATTCAGTCTAGAGCTGTACGCTCTAAAAAAGTGGTTGGTATTGATAGGGAAGCTCGTGCTTTAAGTACAGCTTATAAATCTCGTGAAAGATATCTTGAAGAGTATATGAATTTATGGAAAAATCAAATTCAGAATTCAGATTTATCAAAGGAGTTAAAAATATCAGTCTTATCAAGTTTAAAATACCTTCCATACTATGGTTTAGGTTTGATAGTCATTGATATTCCTAAGCAAAGCAATTATTCTTGTGTTGGTGATAAAATTTATTTTAGATGTGTGGATAGCACTAGTAAAATTGGTGATGTGGTTGTGGCTGCGACACATGAAGAAATTGCTGGTGTTGTTAAGAAATTTCAATAGCAAGGTAGCTTGGGATTAAAAACCTAACTAATTCCTTAAAAATAAGTCAATAAAACAAAAACCACTTTTCCTAAAGTGGTTTTTTATATTCAGCTAATCAAGCTGTGTGCAGCGGTTCGGGCGATACCACTATCCCATCTTCATCGCTATACAAATAATGCCCCGCAATAAATTCCATAACAAAGCTGCCTGAAAACCTTTCCGTTTTCAGGCAGCCCGTTTTTATCCGGCCGCTTTCATAAAAAACTTGCCAAAACCCCTATAAACGTTTACTTTTCTTTCTTTTCCTATCCGTCCAAACCGCTATGAGACCACTTAAAAAACCCAGTTTTGAATTTTTCCCCACCCGCACGCCCGAAGGACGCGCCAAACAAGTGATTACCCGCAAGCAGTTGGCGCAATTCCACCCCGATTTCTTTTCCTGTACTTCCGGTGCGGGCGGCAGCACCCGCCAAGGCACGCTGCAAACCGTACAGGATATTTTAGATGAAGGCGTGGCTGCCGCCCCGCATCTGCCCTGTATCGGCATGACGGTGGAAGAAATTAAAGAATTATTATTGCAATACAAAGAAATGGGCGTGCGCCATCTGGTTGCCCTGCGCGGCGACATTCCGTCCGGTATCGGCTTTGGCATGGAAGGGCTGCGTTATGCCAACGAATTGGTAGAGCTGGTCAAAAACGAACACGGCGACCATTTTCATATTGAAGTGGCCGCCTACCCCGAATACCACCCGCAGGCACGCAGCGCGGAAGACGACATCAACCATTTTGTCCGCAAGGTCAAAGCCGGTGCCGATTCGGCCATTACCCAATATTTTTTTAATGCCGATGCCTATTTTCGTTTTGTGGACGATGTGCAGGGGCGCGGCGTGGACATTCCGATTATCCCCGGCATTATGCCCGTGGCCAGCTTCAGTAAACTGGCACGTTTTTCCGATGCCTGCGGGGCGGAAATTCCGCGCTGGCTGCGCCTGAAACTGCAATCGTATGCCGACGACACCGCTGCCATCAAATCGCTGGCCTTGGATGTGGTAACGGAAATGTGCGCCCGCCTGCTGCGTGAAGGTGCGCCCGGACTGCATTTTTATACCTTAAATCAGGCCGGACTGGTTTCTACCATTTGTCAGCGTTTGGGCTACTGATTTCAGGCTGCCTGAAACGACGGCGGCATCGGGTATAATAAGTACCCTGACAACTTTTCGGGAGATACCGCCATGCCGCCGATTCAACATTTTCTCTGCCGCGAAACCAGCCTGCTGGCGTTTAACCGCCGCGTACTGGCACAAGCCGAAGACCCCTCCGTCCCCCTGCTGGAACGGCTGCGTTTTTTATGTATCGTATCGTCTAATCTGGACGAATTTTTTGAAGTGCGCGTGGCCTATCTGAAACGAGAACGGCGCGACCGCCCCGAACAGGTTTTTGATTCCGGCCGTACCCCCGCCGAAACCCTTGCCCAAGTCGGTGCGGAAGCGCAAAAACTGATTCGCGAGCAATACCAATTATTTAACCAAGTGCTGCTGCCAGCATTGGAACAAGAAAACATCTTCTTTCTGCGCCGCCGCAACTGGACGGCGGAGCAGCGCCGTTGGATTGAAAACTATTTTAACCGCGAGCTGCTGCCGATTCTGACTCCCATCGGCTTGGACGCGTCCCACCCCTTTCCGCGCCCCTTAAACAAATCCCTGAATTTTGTGGTGGAGCTGGACGGCACCGATGCTTTCGGCCGTGCTTCCGGCATGGCGATTGTGCAGGCGCCGCGTATTCTGCCGCGCATTGTCAGGCTGCCTGAAAACCTGTGCGGCGGCGCAGACGGCTTTGTATTTCTGTCGTCGGTTTTGCACGAATATGTCGGCAAGCTGTTCCCCGGTATGAAAGTGAAAGGCTGCCACCAGTTCCGCCTTACCCGCGACAGCGCACTGATGGTGGACGAAGACGACTTGAACGATTTAAGCAACCTGCGCACTGCCATTCAAAACGAATTGCGCGACCGCGACTACGGCGACGGCGTGCGTTTGGAAGTGGCCGACTCCTGCCCCGAACACATCAGCGCATTTTTGCTGAACCAGTTTCAGCTGGACGGACACGAACTGTATCAGGTGGACGGCCCCGTTAATCTGGTGCGGCTGATGGCCGTTCCCGATATGCTTGACCGCCCCGACTTGAAGTTTGAACCGTACACGCCCGCGCTGCCTGAAAAGCTGCGTAAAAACGCACCCCTGTTTGCTGAAATTGCCCGCCGCGATATTCTGCTGCACCACCCCTATCAATCGTTTGAACCGGTGGTGGCGTTTATCCGCGAAGCCGCGCATGACCCCGATGTGGTGGCGATTAAAATGACCATTTACCGCACCGGCACGCATTCCGAGCTGGCCAAAGCCTTGATGGCGGCGGCTTTGGCGGGCAAACAGGTAACGGTTGTCGTGGAACTGATGGCGCGTTTTGACGAAGCCAATAATGTCAACTGGGCCAGCCGTTTGGAAGAAGCGGGCGCGCATGTGGTGTACGGCGTATTCGGCTACAAAGTTCATGCCAAAATGGCGCTGGTTATCCGCCGCGAAGACGGCAAACTGAAGCAATATGCCCATCTCGGCACAGGCAATTACCATCAAGGCACATCCAAAATCTACACCGATTTCGGCCTGCTGACCGCCGACACCGCCGTTACCCGCGACGTAAACGCCCTGTTTATGGAAATTACCGGACTGGGGCAAGCCACGCGCCTGAAAAAGCTGTATCAAAGCCCGTTTACCCTGCATCAGATGGTGTTGGACGGCATTGAGCGCGAAATTGCCCACGCCCAAGCCGGTAAGCCCGCCAAAATTATCGCCAAAATGAATTCGCTGTTGGAACCGCAGGTAATTGAAGCGCTGTACCGTGCCAGCGCAGCCGGTGTGCAGATTGATTTGATTGTGCGCGGCACCTGTGCCTTGCGGCCGCAAGTAGCCGGTTTATCGGAAAATATCCGTGTGCGTTCCATTATCGGGCGGCTGTTAGAGCACGCCCGCGTGTACTATTTTTTAAACGACGGTGCGGAAGACGTGTTTATTTCCAGCGCCGACTGGATGGGGCGCAATTTCTTCAGCCGCATTGAAACCGCCACGCCCGTGTCCGACCCCGAACTGAAAGCACGGGTGATTGACGAAGGACTGACGCTGGCCTTGGCCGACAATGTGAAAGCGTGGCAGATGGACGGCGACGGCAACTACCACCGCTTGTCGCCTGCCGAAAACGAAGCAGCGTCGGGTTTGCAGGAAACGCTGTTGCAGCAGTTCGGTTGTTTGAAGCCGTAGTTTTTCAGGCTGCCTGAAAAAAGCCGTATGTGGAAAACATACGGCTTTTATAGTTAATATGATTTATTTTTCAGACAAGACGGCGAGCCGCAGACAGTATGCACAATTCCGATTGCTGCCTGCCGCAATTACCGCTACACTTGCGCCCGTTTCACCCACCCGATAACAGAATAATGGATATTTTGGATATTTTAACCACCCGCCGTTCCACCAAAACCCTGTGTGCGCCCGCACCCGACGAATTACAGTTGGACACCATTTTGCAGGCCGCCACGCAAGTGCCCGACCACGGCCATTTGGCGCCGTGGCGTTTTGTTGCCATTCAAAGCGAAGCCGGTTTGGCGCGTTTTCAGCAGATTTTACGCGACACCGTGACCGAAATGAAATTCGGCGATGAAGCCATGCAAAAAGCGGAACGGGTCGGCAAAATGGGGCCGTTGGTGCTGGCGGTGATTTTTAGCCCGAAAGCAGGCAAACCCGAATGGGAACAGAATTTAAGCGCAGGCTGCGCCGCCTACGCCGCGCAGTTGGCGGCCAAAGCGCAGGGTTTTGACAGCGTGTGGATTAGTGGTTTGTGGATACACTCGCCGCTTTTGCGCGAAGCATTCGCCTGCACCGACAAAGAAAAAATCATCGGCCTGATTATGATTGGCACTTCGCCTGCGGTGATTGATGCGCCGAAAAATACCGATACGGCGGTGTTTACCGAATACTGGTAAAACCGTTTCAAACGCAAAAACCGAAGCCCCGACAAAACAGGGCTTCGGTTTTTTTCAGGCTGCCTGAAAATCAGTCTTTAGCGGCGTTTTTTGCCAAAGCATCACGGATTTCGCGCAACAGCAGCACTTCTTCCGCTATGGGTGCAGGCTCTTCGGGAGCGGCTTCTTCTTTCTTGATAGCGGCATCTTTCAATTTGTTAATCAGTTTGACCACAAAGAAAATGGCGGTGGCCACAATCAAGAAGCTGACAATCGTGTTTAAAAACACGCCGATATTCATGGTTACCGCGCCGCCGGCTTTGGCGGCCGCCAATGTGGCGTAACCGTCGGCAGGCGGATTGGCGCCGTCTTTGATGGTGATAAACAGGTTGGAAAAATCCACGCCGCCTAAAATCCAGCCGATGGGCGGCATAATCACATCGTCCACCAGCGATTTGACGATGCCGGAAAACGCGGTGCCCACCACCATACCAACCGCCAAATCAATCACGTTACCACGCAGGATAAATGCCTTAAACTCTTCTTTAATTGACATTTTTAACTTTCTATTTGCTTGTTACAAAAACATTGATGCTGCCTGAAAGCGTTTCAGGCAGCATCGGATACAACCGATTATTTTTTAGCGGCTTTTTTTGCCGGTGCTTTTTTAGCGGTTTTTTCGGCAGGAACCAGCGCGTCTTTCAACGCTTTACCCGGTTTGAACTTCGGTACGCGGGCGGCCGGAATAGTAATCGGCTCTTTGGTTTTCGGGTTCAGGCCTTGACGCTCGGCGCGCTCGGCCACGACAAATGAGCCGAAGCCCACCAGCGTAACCGCATCGCCTTGTTGCAACGCATTTTTAATGACGGTGGTAAATGCATCCAACGCTTTGCCCGCATCGGCTTTGGTCAGGCCGGACTCTTGAGCGATAGCGTCAATCAGTTCAGATTTGTTCATAAAAAAATCCCTTTCTGTGGGTTGGGAGTAAAGTGGAAAAATTCGGGCAAACAGCCGAAAAATCGGGCGTTTGCCATCGCTGACAATCAGTCTGCTTTATATCAAGCCGCCAAAAGCGGTGTCAAGCACAAAAGCGGGGCGGAACGGTTTTTTTTACCGTTCCGCCCTACCCGATGGGTATCATGCAACACCGCCGCCGTTTCAGGCAGCCTGAAGCGGTTTAATGCGGTTGTACCTTGCTGCTGCGCCGTTTCGGTTTGGCGGCAGGCGGTGCGGCCGTTTCCGCATCGGCCGGTACGGGCAGACGTTCCAAGCCGCGTTCAAACACTTCGTCAATCCACTGCACGGCGTGAATCTGCAAACCGTCTT
>JAUNOT010000101.1 GCA_030537065.1 Conchiformibius sp. | reverse complement strand
GGATTTGTACCAAAAATACCGCCGCATAAGCAAATGGGGACACGCCCTAAGGTTTAAACGGTTCGCCACCGGTCACGACAATATTCATGTCCTGCGGACGGATATGTTTCTGCCACGCCCGCTTGATGTCGGCGGCAGACAGCGCGTTGATTTTATCGTTAAACGTATCAAACCAGTTGTCGGGACGGTTATACACCGCCACCGAAGCCAGATTGCCAATCATCTTGGCATTGGTGTCAAAACGCAGGGGGAAACTGCCGGTCAGATAGGCTTTGGCCTGCTTCAGCTCGTCTTCCTGCGGGCCTTGTGCCACAAAGTCCGCCAGCACTTTTTGTGCCGCCGCCAAAGCCGCACGGCTGTTTTTATTTTCCGTGCCGAACTCAATGGTAAACGGCGCGGCCTGACCGTAGGCCGACAGGCTGCTGGACGCGCCGTAAGTGTAGCCGTGGCGGTCGCGCAGCACCTTCATCAGACGGCTGTCAAAACCGCCGCCGCCCAAAATATAGTTGCCCACCAGCATGGCGAAATAATCGGGGTCGTCCGCCTTCAACACCGGCAGCCCCAAATTAATCTGTGTCTGCTGGCTGTGCGGAAACGGAATATGGCGGAACTGTCCGCCCTTCACATTCACCGGCGGCACTTCGCTGCTGCCTGAAACCCGTGCCGGCAACACCGCCAGAATCTCATCGGCCAACTGCCCTGCCCGTTCACGGCCGACATCGCCCACCACCAACACCACCGCATTGTTACGCGCATAATGGCGGCGGTGAAACTCGCGCAAATCCGCACTGCTGACCGCCTGAATTTTTTCCGGCGTTTGACGGGCGGATTTACCGTAGGGATGGTCGGGATAGTTCAATGCGGTTAAAGCGCGGTCGGCCACAAAATCAGGGTAACTTTCGCTTTGCTTCAAGGCCAGCGCGGCGCGGTCTTTAATGCGCTGCAACACGTTTTCATCAAAACGCGGCTGCGCCAACGCCTCTTTAAACAACGTAAGCGCACCGTTCAACTTGGCCGGTTCGCTCAAGCTGCGGAAACCGAAAGTGGCGTACTCCAAAGACGCGCTGCCCGACAAATTCGCGCCCAAATCGTTTACCCGCGCCGCAAACGCTTCTTCGTTTAAAGACGGCGTGCCGCGCATCACCATTTGTGCGGCGGCGGAAGCGGTATTGTCCTTACCGGCGGGGTCGGCGGCCGAGCCTGCGCCTTTAAAAATGACCGCCACGTCCACAATCGGCAGCTCGTGCCGTTCCGACAGCAGCACCTGCGCCCCGTCCGCCGCCTGCCAACGCTGAATTTCCGCCGCCGACACCGCAACGGGCAGACAAAATACGGCCAACAGCCAGCCGCGCAAAACATTCGCACGCATCACATGTTTCCTTATCGCAAAAACGGCGCACAGTATAACAAAATCCGCTTCAGGCAGCCTGATTTCCGCGAGAGGCTGTTGATATTTCGGGCATGGCATGAATTTTTCGTCAAAAACGGCGGATTCAAGGCAAAAATCCGCGCCAATGCCACCGCTTTTTGGCGGAAAAGACACCTTGAACGAAATGGCAACAGACCCTACACTTGCCTCATTCTACAACCCAACAAAAGGAAGAAACCATGCACGCCCTGCACACCACCCTGCGCCAAATCGTCGGCGACAAACACCTGATTACCGACCCTGCCCGTATGCGCCGTTACAGCGAAGGCTACCGCTTCGGCAAAGGCAGCGCCGCCGCCGTGGTGCGGCCGGGCAGCCTGTACGAATACTGGCGCGTACTGGAAGCCTGCGTCGCCGCCGATACCGTTATCATCAGCCAAGCCGCCAACACCGGACTGACCGGCGGTTCCACCCCCGACAGCGGCTACGACCGCCCCGTTATCCTGATTAACACCATGCGACTGAAAGGCATCCGCCTGATTCGCGGCAACAGCCAAGCCGTCTGTCTGCCTGCGTCCACCCTCAACGAACTGGAAAGCCTGCTTAAGCCGCTCGGCCGCGAACCGCATTCCGTTATCGGCTCGTCCTGTATCGGCGCATCGGTTATCGGCGGCGTGTGCAACAACTCCGGCGGCGCACTGGTGCAGCGGGGCCCCGCCTACACCGAAATGGCGCTGTTTGCCCGCGTTAATGCCGACGGCAAACTGGAACTGGTCAATCATCTGGGCATCGGCTTGGGCGACGACCCCGAAACCGTGCTTAACAATCTGGAGCGGCAAAACTACGGCGAAACCGATATTCAGGACGGCGGCAAAGGCCACGACCACGCCTATTGCGACCACGTCCGCCAAATTGACGCCGACACCCCTGCCCGTTTTAACGCCGACCCTGCCCGCCACTACGAAGCTTCAGGCAGCGCGGGACGGCTGGCGGTGTTTGCCGTGCGGTTGGACACCTTCCCCGCCGAAAACGAAACCGCCGTGTTCTACATCGGCAGCAACGACACCGCCGCCCTCACCGCCCTGCGCCGCCGCATATTGGGCGGCGGCGGCACCCTGCCCGTTTCCGGCGAATACATCCACCGCGATGCCTACGATATGGCGGCCGAATACGGCAAAGATATGTTTTACGTGATTAAACACGCCGGCACGCACCGTCTGCCCAAGCTGTTTGCCGCCAAAGCTGCCGCCGACCGTTTCGCGGCACGGTTGCCGTTTCTGCCGCCGTATTTTGCCGACAAAGTGCTGCAAAAACTGTCGGCGCTGCTGCCTGAACACCTGCCTGCGCGGATGACCGACTTCCGCCGCCGCTACGAACACCATTTGATTTTAAAAGCAGGCGGCGCGGGCGTGGCGGAAAGCCGTGCGCTGTTGGCAGAAATGTTTGACGGCAGCGACAACGGCGCGTTTTTTGAGTGCGATGCCGCCGAAGCGCAGGCGGCGATGCTGCACCGTTTTGCTGTGGCCTCGGCGGCGGTGCGCTACCGTGCCGTCCACCACCGCGACACGGAAGACATTGTTGCGCTGGACATCGCCCTGCGCCGCAACGATGCCGACTGGTTTGAGCGGCTGCCTGAAAACTTGGACGCGCAAATCAGTCACAAGCTGTATTACGGCCATTTTTTCTGCCATGTGTTTCATCAGGACTATATTGTGAAAAAGGGGCATAATTGCTTGGATGTGGAACACGAAATGTGGCATCTGCTGGATAAGCGCGGCGCACAGTATCCGGCCGAACACAATGTCGGCCACCTGTATGCCGCCCAAGCGCCGTTGCGCGATTTTTACCGCGAGCTTGACCCGACCAACCGTTTTAATGCCGGTATCGGGCAAACGTCTAAATTAAAAGATTGGCAGTAAACGGTTTCAGGCAGCCTGAAAAGATTGACGGCAAGAGCAATTAACTGCGCTTGCTGTCAAATTCACAATAATTTTCCATCAAAATTCAAAAGGTAAAATATTATGAAAGAATTTATCAAAAAGCGTCCCATTATTTCCGTTGGGGTAATTACCTTTTTTATTATCTGCATTCCCATCGGTTTTTATATTACTTTCTTTTGGAACACCAGCATCAGCCAAGATGCAGGAAATTGGGGAACATTTGGTGATTATTTCGGCGGTACATTAAACCCGATTTTAGGCTTTATCAGCTTTATGGCGCTGTTATATACCATTAAATTGCAACGCGACAGCATTGAGCTGCAAAATCAAGAATTGCAAGCCACACGGGAAGAGTTGGCAAAATCTGCCAAAGCACAAGAAGCATCTGAAAAAGCATTAGCAGAACAATCTAATATTTTTAGACAACAGCAATTTGAAACGACTTTTTTCTCAATGCTGGCACATTTGCACCAACTGGCCGCAGCATTGCCGCAAGAGAAGATAATAGAAAACAAACTAATTCAAACCCCGGTACAATATGGACTATATAGTTTGAATAATGCTCTTGATGGTAAAATCCCACTTATTCACTTTTTAAAAAACATAGACTTTATTCCAGACCCTTCATATATACATATATACGAGAAACAAAGAAAAGAGAAAGAGTGTATAGAGGAAATGCAAAATTTCATCGATTCAAATTATCCAAATTGGAACCAATTTAGCCTTTTTCTATATGAAATATTAAAACTTATTCGGACATTATCGCCGATAAAATCCGATAGCTGCTCAACAGAAGAAAAGCGCTACAGCAATATTGTCCGAGCCAGCACTCACCCAAATATGCTACAAATATTAGCCATTACTACCCACAGAACAGATAAAGAATCTTACATGGAGTATACAGAATTGCTCGAAAGGTACGCCTTCTTAGAGACGATGCCCTTCAAAATACATGACTATTTCCGTCCACCATTATTAGCCTGCATATTCTTATATCAAGCAAAAGCATTTGGAAATAGTGAATATTTAAAAGAATTAGATAAAATAAAGACAGAATACATAAGGGAAAATCCGAATACAATCAGCCAGCCTGAAACCGCTCCGCCAACACCGCCTCAATCTGCGCCTTAACCGTTTCCTTGCTGCGGCTGCTGTCCACCACCACACAGCGTTGCGGTTCGGCGGCGGCGCGTTGCAGGTAAGTGTCGCGCACCCGTGCAAAAAACGCCGCGTCCTCGCGCTCAAAACGGTCTTTGTCGCGCCCTGCGTTCAGCCGCGCCAACGCCGTTGCCAACGGCACGTCTAACACCAGCGTCAAATCCGGCCGCAAACCGCCCTGCACCCATTGTTCCAACACCGCCACCGCCTCCGCGCCCAAACCGCGTCCGCTGCCCTGATAGGCATAGCTGGCATCGGTAAAACGGTCGCACACCACATGCGTCCCCGCCGCCAGCGCAGGCAAAATCACCTCGTCCAAATGCTGCTGCCGCGCCGCAAACATCAGCAGCGTTTCCGTTTTCAGCGACACGCGCCCCTGTGCGTCCAACAGCAAGCCGCGCAGGGTTTCGCCCAAAGCCGTGCCGCCCGGCTCACGCGTAAACAGCACCGGCAGCCCGTGCGCGGCAAACCATTGCCGTATCACTTCCAACTGCGTGGTTTTGCCCGCGCCATCGATGCCGTCCAAAGTAATCAGTTTTGCCTTCATTTTGCCGCTCCAAGCTGTAAAAAAGCCGATTTTAACGCTTTCAGGCTGCCTGAAAACCGTTTCTTTGTTACGATAGCGGTTTTTTGGAACAATTATGGCCCAACTGTTTGCCGTCCACCCCGACAATCCGCAGGAACGCTTAATCCGTCAGGCCGCCGACATCGTGCGTCAGGGCGGCATCGCCGTTTACCCCACCGATTCATGTTACGCGCTCGGCTGCCATCTCGGCGACAAAAACGCAATGGAACGCATTTTGCGTATCCGCCAGATTGATGTGAAACACCATTTGACGCTGATGTGTGCCAACCTTGCCGAACTGGGCACTTACGCCAAAGTGGATAACAGCCAATTCCGCCTGCTCAAGGCCGCCACACCGGGCAGCTACACCTTTATCCTGCCCGCCACCAAAGAAGTCCCCAACCGCACCCTCCACCCCAAACGCAAAACCATCGGCCTGCGCGTACCCGACAACGCCGTTGCCTTGGCCTTGCTGCGCGAATTGGGCGAACCGATGCTGTCGTGCACGCTGATGCTGCCCGAAGACGACGAACCGCTGACCGACCCCTACGAAATCCGCGACCGCCTGCAACACAGCGTGGACGTGGTGCTGGACGGCGGCTGGTGCGGTACCGAGCCGACCACCGTAATTGATATGACCGACGGCATCACGCTGGTGCGCCAAGGCAAAGGCGATGCCGCCGCTTTCGGTTTGTAAAATGTTTCAACTCGCAGGGCTGCACATCAAGCACAGCCCTATGTGTTGCCCTGATTCGGACGGGCTTACACCCCAACCTAATAAAAAAGCTGGTTTTACCGCCGTAAACGGCAAGGTTTAAAAATCGAAAAGGAATTTTGATGAACACCGTGATTATTGATTACGGCATGGGCAACCTGCATTCGGTGGAAAAATCCGTGCGTGCCGCCGCCGCACTTTCAGGCAGCCGCGTCGACATTCTGCTCAGCAGCCGCCCCGAAGACGTGTACCGTGCCGACAAAGTGATTTTTCCCGGACAGGGCGCGATGCCCGACTGCATGGCCGCGCTGCACCGCAGCGGTTTGGGCGAAGCCGTGCACGATGCCCTAAAAAACAAACCCTTTTTCGGCATTTGCGTGGGCGCACAACTGCTGTTTGAACACAGCGAAGAAGGCGACACCGCCGGACTGGGCTGGTTTGGCGGCGACGTGCGCCGTTTTGCCGCCGACCTGCGCGATGCACACGGCAACCGTCTGAAAGTGCCGCATATGGGCTGGAACAGCGTGCGCCAAACCCAAGCCCACCCGCTGTTCCGCGACATTGCCGACCACAGCCGTTTTTACTTTGTCCACAGCTACCATTTCGCCCCCGCCGAGCGCGGCATTGTTTTGGGCGAAAGCGAGTATCCGGAAGCCTTTGCCTGCATTGTCGGGCGCGACAATGTGTTTGCCACCCAATTCCACACCGAAAAAAGCCACGACGCCGGGCTGATTCTGTTGCGTAATTTCCTAAACTGGCAGCCTTAAAACAGGTTTTTCACACCTGCAAGTACAAATTGTGTAAAATAACGCTAATTTCAGGCAGCCCTTTGTTAATCGGGCTGCCTGAAAACGCGGTATCCGCCCCTTTTAGCGAAAGATTCCTACCATGCAGCTTATCCCCGCCATCGATTTGAAAAACGGCCAATGCGTCCGCCTCAAACAAGGCCTGATGGAACAGGCCACCGTGTTTTCCGACCGCCCTGCCGACACCGCCGCCCACTGGCTGGCGCAGGGCGCGCGCCGCCTGCATTTGGTGGATTTGGACGGCGCGTTTGCCGGACAGCCGCAAAACCGTGCCGCCGTGCGCGATATTTTGGCGGCGGTGGGCGGCAAAATGCCGGTGCAGCTGGGCGGCGGCATCCGCGATTTGCACACCATTGAAGCCTATGTGGAACTGGGTTTGCAAGACGTGATTATCGGCACG
>JAUNOT010000100.1 GCA_030537065.1 Conchiformibius sp. | reverse complement strand
CGGTGTTTTTCGGTTTGCAGGGCGGCGTTGAGGTCGTTGATTAAATGCAGGTCGGATTGGGAAATTTTATCGGGTTGGCGGGACATGGTGTTTTCCGTAGGGGGTTAATTGGTTTTCAGGCAGCCTGAAAGATTCAAAGGTAAATAATTTTTTTGCCTTCCAAGCGGATATGGCGATGGTTTTGCAGTTGTTGTATCCATTCTTCAGTTTGGCGGTCGCTGCATTTGAACGTGGCTTTAATGCAATTGTGCAGGCTTTTTGCGGAAGCGGGACGGTTTTTGGCATGTAGCATAAGCAGTAGTTTTTTCCACTCGACCGCTTCCGGCTGAACCGTTTGGGCGATGGCAGGTTGGGCAGGGACGCTTGGGGTTTCGGCAAATGGCGGATAGTGGATTTGTCCCGAATGTTGGCGCAGCAGGTTTTGCTGTTGCAGCCATTGGGCAAATTGTTCAATATCTTGTTCGGTAACGCTTAAACACAGGGCTTGAGCGCGTTCGCGCACGGCTGCATGAAAATCGGCGGCGGTTTTCGGACGGTGCTGCAAAACAAATCTTTGTATTTTTAGCAGAATATCTTGGTCGCTTAAATGGTAGCTGACGGTTTCGCCGCTTTCGTCCAAACTGATGAATTTTTGTGCCAGCAGTTTGCGGACAATATGGCCGACCGTGCGTTGGCGTGTTTCTTCATCGTCATCTTGTAATAATTCTTTTAAGACATGGTGTTGTAGGTTAGCTTGTAAGTTATGCAAACGGCTGGGACGGAATGCGTCAGGGCGGCGCAAGGCTGACAGGGCTGCCTGATAATAGGGGGCAAGCGGCCGTAAGGCTGCGACAGGTGGCGCATCAGCCGCTAAAGCTGGTGTAGTGGCAGCTTCAGGCAGGCTGTTGCGCTCAATTTCGTCCAAATCGCTTAAACGGACAATGTTCTTTGCCTGTCTTTCATCGGCAATATGTTCCAGCAAGACATCGTAGCCGCCGTCGCGTGAAACAATGCCGATTAGGGCTTCAGGGTCGGTGGCGGTGATTTGACCCAAATAATAGCTGAGGTAAAAATCCAAGGCGTTTTTGCCGGTTTTTTTGATGCGGACAAGGTGCGCCCGTCCACCGAAACGCAGCAGCGACTGCACCAGTTCAATCGGCAGGCTTTTTTGTACCGCGCCGATAAACAGCCAAATATGGGTGTTGTCGTGGGGAATATTGTCCAAATTGGCCGGTTGCAGGTTTTCAAAATCAATCAGTAAATGTTTCATTGTTTATGCTCCGCCCTGCATTTCAGGCAGCCTGAAACAGCTTCAGCCCTGTTGCGCCTGTTTCATACGCGCTTCATTTTCCATCAGCTGTTTCAACACGGCATCGCGTGGGCCGTCCATAGCCGCCGTGCCGTTGTCCATCACGATAATGCGGTCAACCATCTGCAACACCTGCGGACGGTGGGTCACCACAATCATGGTTTTATCGTGCGCCCATTGTGCCAAAGCGTTGAGGGCGAGGTTTTCCGTATGCGGGTCCAGCCCCGTGGTCGGTTCGTCCAGCAGCACCACACGCGGCTGGCGCAGGGTCAGGCGTGCCAAAGCGATAATCTGTTTTTGACCGCCCGATAAACCCAAGCCGTCTTCGCCCAAAGGCATATCCAAACCTTTGGGGTGGTTTTGAATCAGCCGTTCCAAACCGAAACGCGCCAAAGCGTGCAGCAGGGCTTGGTCGGAATGGGAAAAACCGTCGCTGCGTGCCAAGTCCAAGTTTTCGCGCAGCGTGCCGAGAAACAGGCGCGGCGACTGGTTGAGCAGGGTAACGCGGTGGCGCAGAAAATCGGGGTCAAGCTGGCGTACGTCCACATTATCCAAAGTGATGTTGCCCTGTTGCGCTTCATACAGGCCGGCCGCCAGTTTCAGCAGGGTGGATTTGCCGCTGCCGATGCTGCCCAAAATGGCGGTTTTTTCACCGGCGCGGAAGGTTAAGTTCAGGCCGCGCACCGCAGGCTGCGTGTCTTTTTGGTAGGCAAAACCGGTTTGGTTGAAACGCAGTTCGCCGCGCACATCGTCCAGCGTGATGTATTGGCGTTCGGGGTGGCGTTCAATCGGGCGTTCCATAATTTTGTTCACGCCTTCCCGAGCGTGTTTGGCCGACTGGTAGCGCGTGGCCAGACCGGCAATCTGACCAAGCGGGGCAAGGGCGCGGCCGGACAGAATCACCGAGGCAATCAGTGCGCCCATGCTGATTTGTTCTTCGGGATTGCTGCTGTGAATCAGAAACGTGCCGACCACCACCAAGGCGACGGTATTGAGCTGCTGCATCGCCACGGCAAAGTTCACCAAAAAATTGCTGGTATCGCGCACTTTAATGGAAGCGGCGGCGGTTTTGGCGGTGTAGCCGTCCCATTTTTGTTGCGCCCAGTTGGCGGCATTATTGACTTTTAAGGTTTCAATCCCTTCAATCGCTTCCACCGCCAAGCCCTGCCGTTGCGAGCTTTCTTTCATCGATTCGTTGATGTAGCGCGATAGCGGGCGTTGCACCAGCAGGCTGACCAGAATCACGATGGGGATAATAATCAGCGGTACCAAGGCCAGTTTGCCGCCAATCAGGCCAATCACGCCGACAAATAGCACCAAAAACGGCAAATCCACCAAAGTCAGCAGGCTGGCGCTGGTCATAAATTCGCGCACCGCTTCAAAGTCGCGCAGGTTGCTGGCATACGAGCCGGATGAAGTGGGCTTTTCCGCCAAACGCAGCGCCATCACGCGGCGGAACAGGGCGGAGCTGATGATTAAGTCGGCTTTTTTGCCGGCAATATCGGTTAAGTGGCCGCGTATCAGCTTGGTAATCAGTTCAAACACAATCGCCACCACCACGCCGATGCTTAAGGCAGCCAGCGTTTCGTAGGTTTTGTTGGGAATCACGCGGTCGTACACCTGCATCACATACAGCGAGCTGATGAGTGCCAGAAAGTTGATGATGACGGTGGCGAGGATAACTTGATAGTAATAGCGGCGGAAACGGCCAATCACTTTCCAAAACCACGCTTTGGGCAGGCTGTATTCAGGCAGGTCGGAGCGGCCGTCGGCGGCGATTTTCGGTTTGACAAACCAGCAGTAGCCCAAATAACGCTGCGCCAGTTCGTCGTGCGACAGCTCCACCGCCACATCGCCCTGCCGCAAACGGTAGCGGCGCAGCCGTCCCGTGCCGCTGATGGCGGTCACCACCGCTGCTTCTTCGTCACGCAAAATCACGACTAAGGGCACGGCCAGCGAGGGAATATCGGCCAGTTCGCGCCGCGACAGGTGGTTTTCAAAGCCGTAGCCCGCCAGCACTTCGGCCAGCGATTGGTAATTGACGCTGAGGTTTTGGTCGCGCAACACTTGGGCGGACAGGGCTTCTTCGGCTACGGGCGTGCCGTACAGGCGGGTGGCAAGGGCAAGGTGTCGGATAATGGATTTCATAATGTTTCAGGCTGCCTGAAAGCAGCTTTCAGATGGGTTTCAGGCAGCAGCGCAGGCTGCCTGAAAACGGGTTTTAGTTTTAACGTGCAGTCTTTTTAGTAAGCGGAAATTTTTCCAGCAGGTTGTGGACGGGGTGGCTGGGGCGTTTGTCGGGCAGGGGGCTGTTGTCTTCGGGAACGCCCGCCCATTTGGCCACCGCGCCCTGTGCCGCCAGATACGACCACGCGGCATCGCGGAAGTCGTTTTGCGCCGAGATTTCGGTTAATTCAATATTGGACAAGTCGGAATAGGCATCCAACACGTCAATTAGAGTACGGCGGGCGATTTTGAACTGCAATTCGTAGGCTTTGACCACTTTTTTCTGTGCGGCGGTCTGCTGTTGCGCCACGCGCGCGCGTTTCAGACTTTGGCGCATATCCACTTCGGCGCTGCGGCTGCGTTCGGCGCTGTCGTTGAGGATTTGGTCCATTTTCGCTTCGGCCGCCACCAGCGTGTAGGCACTTTTTTCCACTTCGTGTACGGAGGCCGGGTTGTAGGCATCCCACGACAGATTGACGTAGATTTCGCGGTTGTCGCGGCTGGCGTTGGCAATCAGATTGACGGACGGATAGCGCGAGGCTTTGCGGACGCGGCTTTCCGCCAATACGCTGTCGCGTTCGGCTTGTTGGGCGCGGTAGGAGGGCAGTTGTCCCAAATCGGGACGGCTGTAGGTTTTGACCAGCGAATCGGGGGTGTCGGCGGCAAAGGGGTTTTGCAGGCTTTCGGGGGAAAGGCGCGTGCCGGTATAGCGTCCTAAGCGGCTTAAGGCCAATTCCAAATTGCGGTTTTGTTCGGCCAAATAGGCTTCCACGTTCATGCGTCGCGCATAGGCTTGGTCAAGCTCGGATTGGCGGCCTTTGTCAAAACGGGTGATGATGGTTAAGTCGTTGATAATGCGGTCATGGCGTTTGAGGTTGTGGCGGGCGGTTTGAATCAGCTCTTTGGCACGCAGGGCGGCCAGATACAGGCTGCCTGCGGTTTGGCCGACTTCTTCGCGCGTTTCGGCGGTTTTGTGGCGGTAGAACTGTTGTTTGTGGCGGCTGTGTTCGATTTTGGCGTCCACGCCGCCCCATGAATACAGGTTCAGCGTCGCTTGCAGACCGGGGTTGAAGCTGCGGCGGCGGTTGCTGCTGTAACGGTGGTGCTGCGCCAAAGTTTGCGTGCCGGTAACGGTAACCACGGGATAATGTCCGGCGCGGGCAATAGCGGTGTCTTCGGCGGCCGCCGCTTCGTTGGCGCGGGCTTCAATCAGCGCGGGGTCTTGCTTGAGCGGTTTTTGCAGCAGCGATTGCAGGCTTTGTGCGCCCGCAGGCAGCGCGGCACACAGCAGGGCAAGGGAGGAAAGGATACGGGACGGCATCATAGCGAGGGAAACAAACGGTGCAAACCGCTTATTTTAACCGAAAAGACGGGCTTTGTAAGAACGGCGGGCGGGTAGGGCGGCCGATTGTGCGTTTCAGGCAGCCTGAAAGCATCAGGCATTTTATGAAACGGGCATTGTCTGTTAAAATCGCCCGTTTTGTTTTATCTGTAATAGGAACTGTGATGATTGAATTTGCCCACGCCGCCGATGCCGCCGCCCAACCCAATGCCTGGATGGGCATTGTGCCGTGGATTGCGATTTTCGCGCTGATGTATTTTATGATGATTCGGCCGCAGCAAAAGCGTGAAAAAGCGCGTCAGGCCATGATTAGCGAGCTGAAAAAAGGCGACCGCGTATTGCTGATGTCGGGCTTTTACGGCCGCGTGGTCAAACCCGGCGAAAGCGTGCTGACCATCGAGCTGGCCAAAGGCGTGCAAGTGGAAGTGGAACGCAACGCCATTGCCGCCAAAGTACCCGACGGCGAGCAAACCGTGAGCGAAGAAAACAAGCCCGCCTAACCGTCGTGCCGGTACGCGTTTCAGGCTGCCTGAAACGTGTGCCGCTTGTTTTTATTATTAAAGGCCGTTTTTTATGAACCGTTATCCGCTTTGGAAATACCTGCTGATTGTGTTCACCGTGGTGCTGGCGTTTATCTATACCCTGCCCAATTTCTACGGTGTGACCCCCGCCATCCAGATTTCCACCAACCGCCAGTCCCTTTCCATTAACGAAGACACGGAAAAACGCGTGTCCGAAGCCCTGCAAAAAGCCGGCATCCAAACCGGCGGCATGTTTATTGCCGACGGCAGCCTGAAAGTGCGCGTGTCCGATGCCGACAAAATCAGTGCGCGCGACGCGATTGACACCGCCTTGGGCGACGGCTACATCGTGGCGCAAAATCAAATTTCCAACAGCCCCGAATGGCTGGCAAAAATCAAAGCCAACCCCATGTTTTTGGGCTTGGACTTGCGCGGCGGCGTACACTTTACCATGCAGGTGGACATGAAGGCGGCCTTGGAAAAAAACCTTGACCGCTATGCCGGCGACGTGCGCCGCGAGCTGCGCAAACTCAAAATCCGCAGCGGCAGCGTGCAAAAAAACAACAACAGCCTGACCGTACCGTTTCAAGACGAAGCCGATTTGCAAAAAGCCTATCCCGAACTGAAAAAAATGCTGGAAGGCATTCAGTTAAGCGCGGAAGGCCGCAATCTCACGCTCACGCTGCCTGAAGAGCTGTTGGCGCAAATCCGCAAAGACGCGGTTAAACAAAACATCAACACCCTGCACAACCGTGTAAACGAACTGGGTACGTCCGAGCCTGTGATTCAACAGGCCGGTGCCGACCGCATTGTCGTACAACTGCCCGGTATGACCGACACCGCCAAAGCCAAAGACATTATCGGCCGTACTGCCACGCTGGAAGTACGCATGGTCAATACCGATGCCGCTTTGGTGCAACAGGCCTTGGGCGGCAATGTGGCGGACGGCTACGAACTGCTGTATTCAAGCGGCCGCAACAACGAGCCGTGGTTGGTAAGCAGACAAGTGGAACTGACCGGCGACAACATCAATTCCGCCCAAGCCAGCTTTGACCGCGACGGCCGTCCGGCGGTGGACATCAGCTTGGACGGTGCGGGCGCATCCATTTTTGCCGACCTGACTGCTGCCAATAAAGGTAAAGTGATGGCGATGGTGCTGATTGACCAAGGCAAATCCGAAGTCGTGACCGCCCCGCGCATTAACGAACCGATTACCGGCGGCCGCGTGCAAATTACCGGCAGCTTTACCACCGCCGAAACCAACGATGTTGCCCTGCTGCTGCGTGCCGGTTCGCTGGCTGCGCCGATGGAAATTGTGGAAGAACGCACCATCGGCCCGTCTTTGGGTGCGGAAAACATCAAAAAAGGTATTGATTCCACCGTATGGGGCTTTGCGGCCGTGGCGGTGTTTATGGTGATTTACTACCGCTTGTTTGGCGTGTTCTCAACTGTGGCTTTGAGTGCCAACTTACTGTTCCTGTTTGCTATTTTGTCGGCATTGCAAGCCACGCTTACCTTGCCCGGTATTGCGGCGATGGCATTGACCCTGGGTATGGCGATTGACTCCAACGTATTGATTAACGAGCGTATCCGTGAAGAATTGCGTAACGGTCAAAAACCGCAGGTAGCCATTAAAGAAGGTTACGACCACGCTTGGGACACCATTTTGGACTCCAACCTGACT
>JAUNOT010000099.1:1468-7090 GCA_030537065.1 Conchiformibius sp. | reverse complement strand
TTACGCCGCCAATCTTGCCAACGCTACCCGTCCTTATCCCGAAGCCGAAGCCGCACTCGGCCTGCTGAAAAGTTTGGGGCTGCCTTTGGCGGTAATTACCAATAAAAGCGAAATGCTGGCGGTCAAGCTGTTAAAAGACCTGCAACTGCACCATTATTTCAGCATGGTAGTGGGCGGCGACACCCTGTCCGAGCGCAAACCGCATCCCGAACCCTTGCGCTATGTGGCGGAAATTTTGGGCGTGACACCGCAGCAAATGCTGATGGTGGGTGATTCCCACAACGATATATTGGCCGCCAAAGCCGCGCCCTGCCCCGTGGCGGGCGTAACCTTTGGCTACGGCGATATGGGCGAATTGACGCGGCTGCCTGAAACCCGTCCCGACCTGCTGATTGACAGCCTGCCGCAACTGTACGAACACCTGCGCCAAGCCCGTCATGAAAACTGAAAAATCCCTAAAAAGCCGTGCCTTGGAAATTTTAGCGCGGCGCGAAACCAGCCGTTTGGAGCTACGCCGCAAACTTGCCCCCCATGCCGCCGACGAAGCGGAACTGGAACAGGTTTTAGACGAAGTGGCGGCGGCCAACTGGCAGTCTGACGAACGTTTTACCGAAATGTGGGTAAACGGCAAAAGCCGCAAACACGGCCGCATGCGCTTGCAGCAGGAATTGGCGGCCAAAGGCGTGGACAGGGAAACGATTCGGCACTATCTGCCCGATGCCGAAAGCGAATTAGAAAACGCGATCAATGTGTTACGCAAAAAATTCAGGCAGCCTGCAGCCGATGCCGCCGAGCGCAACAAACAGATGCGTTTTTTAATTTATCGCGGTTTCGGTAACAACACCGCACAGACCGCGCTGCGGCAGGCTTGGGCGGAAGAAGCGGAATAAAATTAGGCTGCCTGAACATAGTTTCAGGCAGCCTAATTTTATTTGCGCTTACGCAACCACACACCGCTTTCAATATGCGGCGTAAACGGAAACTGGTCAAACAGCGCAGTACGGACAATCTCGTGCGTTTGCGTTAAAGTTGCCAAATTATCGCGTAAAGTCTGCGGATTACACGACACATAAATTATCTGTTCAAATCCGGCCATTAGCTTCAGCGTGGCTGCATCAATACCGGCACGCGGCGGGTCCACAAATACGGTGGAAAACGCATAGTCCGCCAAATCAATGCCCTGCTCCACCAAACGGCGGAATACGCGGCTGCCTGAAAAGGCTTCGGCAAACTCTTCCGCCGACAAACGCGCCAAACGGATATTGTCCGCGCCGTTATCGGCAATATTCTGTTGCGCCGCCCGTACCGAAGTTTTGGACACCTCCGTCGCCAGCACTTGACGGAAATGCCGCGCCAACGGCAGGGTAAAATTGCCGTTGCCGCAATACAGCTCCAGCAAATCGCCACCGCCGCCATCGGCCGCACAGCCGCACGCCCACGCCAGCATCTGTTCGCAAATACGCGCATTGGGCTGGGTAAAGCCGCCTTCGGGCTGGCAATAGCGGAAAGTCTCGCCGTCTACCTGTAAAGTTTCGGTTACAAAATCCTGCGCCAAAACAATCTTTTGCCCTTTGCTGCGCCCAATCAGGAACAAGCCCAAACGTGTTTGCAGCGCACGGGCGGCGGCTTCCCATTGCTCGTCCAATTTTTTATGATAAATCAGGCTAATCAGCATTTCACCGCTTAAAGTGGACAAAAATTCGCACTGATACCAGCGTTCGCGCAAAATTTCCTGTTCGCACATTGCTTCCAATAATTGCGGCATCATGCGGTTGATGCTTTCGCTGGCGGCGGGAAACTCGTCCACAAACACCACGCTGTGCCGCCCTGCTTTTTCGCCGCGCTCAAACATGGCATAGCGGACATTGTCGCCCTCATGCCAGATGCGGAATTCGGCGCGCATACGGTAATGGCACGGCGGCGATGGGAAAACTTGCGGCGCAGGAGCGGCAAACGGTTGCAGCAAATCCTGAAAATAACGGGTTTTATCGGCTAATTGGGCGGTGTAGTCGGGTACGGTCATGGCGGCATGCGGAACAAAAAACGGCGATTATAGCAAATGCCTGTGTTTTCAGGCTGCCGCCTTATTCGCCGTTTTCTTCAGACGGTATTCGGTGTAACAGTCTGTCAATATATTGAATGTCGCGGGCATTTTTTTGAATCACCACCACGGCAAACAGGCTTAAGGTAAAGGCGATGGCATAAAACCCTTTTTCGCTTAAGGCCAAAGTGGCGTTCCACAGCCCCGTCAGAATCAGCACAACTGACAAACCCAATATTGACCAACTGATGTTGTAGTAAAGCATGGACACGCTCAAACCTTCGGCGCGGTCGCGCACACATTTTTGCAGGCTGATGGCGGCATACAGCCCCAATACCAACACGGTAAAATAAAAACCTTTCTCACTCAACGTCAGGCTGCTGGCGCGCCACAGGCCGACACAAAATGACAACGTCCCGATGCCCAAAGCCGCCCACGACGCGCCGACAACGGCGACAGTCGGACGCAAATGGTGCAGGGAAAAAGCAGACGAATGGCGGGAAGCAGGTTGCGGCATGATTTTTCCTTTCCAAAAGAAACAGGGAGAAACGATTATAAACCGTTTCAGGCAGCCTGAAACACCTACTCCGCAAACGGCTTGCGCTGCCACCAGCGTTTCTGCACCAAAGGTTGCGCCGTCATGCCCTGTGCCGACAGCACAAACCGCAACGCCCCCTGCCGGTCGGTACGCATCAGCCGCGCCCCGTGCGCGCTTAAAGCCGCCGCCGCCTGCGGATGCGGATGGCCGAACGGATTGGCGTAACCGCTGCTGGCCACGCCGATTTGCGGCGACACCGCATTCACAAACGCCCCCGAAGTGGCCGTTTTGCTGCCGTGATGCCCCAACACCAGCAGTTGACTGAACAAATCCGCGCCGTATTTTTCCACCAAAACCTGTTCGCCGCGCCGTCCCAAATCGCCCGTAATCAGCACCGCCTGCCCGTCCGCCACCGCCCGCAGCACACAACTGTTGTCATTATCGCCGCCCGCACCGCGCGGCGGTGTCAAAAACTCAAACACCACCCCGTCCGCCTGCCAGCGCACGCCTTCCGCACAATAACGTGCCCCACGGTAAAATTCAGGCTGCCCCGCCCACAGCGTGCCGATTTCCGTTTGCGCCGCCACATCCGCATAGCCGCCATCGTGGTCGTTATCATGATGCGACAACACCAGCGCGTCCAGCCGCTTAATGCCCAAAGCGCGTAAATTGGGCAGCAACGACATTTCCGCCGCCGGTGTACCCGTATCAAACAACACCCTGTGCGACCCCGTTTCCAGCAACACCGCCAAGCCCTGCCCCACGTCCCACACGGTCACGTTCAGGCTGCCTGAAAGCGGCGGCGGACGGTACAGCGCAAACAACAACAGTCCGCACGCCGCCAACGGCCGCACACGCAAACCGCGCGGCAGCAGCCACAACAGCCAGCACACCAACGCCGCCGCCAGCAACGGCGCGGGCGCGTGTGCCGCCTGCACCTCCGGCAAATGCCGCCCCAGCCACAGCATCACCTCTACCGTTTCCTGCGCCAACCACGCCGCCTGCTCACGCAACCACGGCCACGGCAACACCGAAGCCGCCAAAGCCAAGGGCGTAAGCAACCACGAAAACCACGGAATCGCCACTGCATTCACCAAAGGCGAAAACAGCGGCAGCAAACCGAACAGCCACACCGAAGCCAACGTCCCCGCACCGGCTGCCGCCCATTGTCCGCGCAGCGCCTGCCGCCAGCCGCTTTCAGGCAGCCTGTACGCCAACGCCCACAATAACACCGCCACCAAACCAAACGACAGCCAAAATCCCGCCGCCAACACCGAAGCCGGACGGTACAGCAACACCGCCGCCAAAGCCGTCCACCATGCCTGCCATGCTGTAACCTGTCCGCGCCGCCACCACGCCCACGCCAGCACCGCCAACATAATCAAACTGCGTACGGTCGGTACTTCCCAGCCTGCCAACGCCGCATACACCGCCGCCGCCGTTACCCCTGCCGCCAACTGCCACACACGCGGCCGTGCCGGTACGCGCGGCAACAGCAGCAACGGCCAGCGCACCAGCCATGCCGCCAACACCGCCACCAGCGTAATATGCAGCCCCGAAATACTGATTAAATGATTCAAACCCAAAGGCCGCACCGCCGCCCACACCTCCGCCGACAAAGCCGAACGGTCGCCCACCGCCAACGCCTGCATCAACGCCGCCCCCTGTGGCGAAGCCTGCCCGTCCGCCTGCCATGCCGCCGAAATGGCACCGCGCCAACGGTTGATAAGCGCCGCGCCGTCTGTTTCAGGCAGCCGCGTTCGCCCTTTGGCCACCGCCGCCACCCCGTCAATTCCGTTTGCCAACGCCCACGCCTCGCGGTTAAAACCCACCGGATTCACCGCGTCCACCGGCGGCCGCACCCGCGCTTTTAACCGCCAACGGCTGCCCGTCTGCCAATCCGCGCCCGCATAGTCATAAAATAACAGGCGGTAACGCCGCCCGTCTGCCGTCTGCGCCGTGCCGGTAAAACGCACCCGCCCGTCCGCTCCCCGTTCCGGCAAACCGGTTACCGCCACTTCCAACATCACTGCCGCCGCCGTATCCGGCAATTGCGCCTGCACCGCCGTATGCGTGCGCCACAACGAATAGCACACCCCCGACAGCAACACCGCCACCACGCAGGCTGCCTGAAAACCGTGCCTGCCGCGCCGCCACAAACAACACACCGCCGCCAACACCCATAATACCGCCCACAACGTCCATGCCCCGCGTTGCGGCAATAAAAAAACCGCCGCCGCGCCCATACAAAAGGCCGGCAGCAGCCGCACGGCAAAAAGCGGAAGCGCCGCAGCGTTCCGCCCCTTACCCGTCATTTACGCCCACTCGGTAAATTCAATTACCACACCGCAGCCTTCATCGGCGGCCCGGCGGTAAAACGCACACAAACGTTCAAACCAAGTGCTTAATTCGGTGGCGCGGCTGCCGTCGGTCGGACAAGGCTCAAATTCTTCGCTGCCTTTCAAGTCAAACTGTTCGGCAAACGCCGCCAGCTCGGCTTCGGAAGCATCGTCGCCGCGTTCCATCAGATGCGCTTGAAACGCCGCCAAACGCTCGGCAAAATTAACTTTGGCCAGCGCATCGGCAATTTCCGCCACTTCGGGGGCGTTGATGTAGGCCGCGCCGATGTCGCTCCAGCCGTCCAGATATTCCAAACCGTCGATGGCGGCAATCAGTTTGTCGTTATCGGGGGTGTCCGCGCCGGTAAACACCGCCTGCAACACGCGCCAAAGCTGCGGCAGGTGCAGGTAGCGGCTGCTGCCTTGCTGCGGAAACACGCCGCTTGCCGTGACTTCCTCACGGCTGCGGCTGCGGCTGTTGAGGGCGTCGGCAGCCTGCGCCAACTCGTTTTGCGGCAGCGCCGTGTACACAATACTGGTCATAACAAACTCCTTGTTGTCCGGTTGTAGCCGCATGCCGGCCAACCGCTCGATGTTGATTTTATCCCGCCGCACCACCGCAGACGGTCGGGTCGGCCTTCAGGATTGTCCTGTTTTGAAAAGGCTTGCCCCTTCAAATACGGTGCGGATTATACCGCCGCAAA
>JAUNOT010000099.1:0-1458 GCA_030537065.1 Conchiformibius sp. | reverse complement strand
CCGCATCCGAATAACGGCGGTTTTAAGACTGTCCTCATTTGAAAAGGCTTCCTACCTTCAAACACGGGGAATTATAACGCCGCAAGGCATCTGCTTTCAAACCGTAAAAGCGGTTTTCCCATCCTTGCGGCACGGTTTCATCCACGCTATACCGCACCGGCACGCAAGATGGGGGCTTTGGGTCTCTCATCAAACAAACTGTTGTACAAAAACAAAAACTGTTTAAAGAGAGGAAATTTTCAGGCAGCCTGAAAACGTTTATTTAACGTTCGCGCAAAGCCTGTTTCAGACGCGTAATCGGTTTAATCAGATAATCAAACACGGTTTTTTCGCCGGTTTTCACATCCACCGTCGCTACCATGCCGGGGATAATTTCCATCGCTTTGCCGTTTTTATCGGTAATGCTGTTGCCCTGTGTTTCCACCAAAATGCGGTAATACTGCTGGTTGGGGTCGAGTTTCAAATCGTCCACGCGGCGTTGGTTGCTTAAGGTGTCGGGCGAAATCAGCGTCACTTTGCCGTTTAAGCCGCCGTAAATGGCGTAGTCGTAGGCGCTGATTTTGACCACCGCATCCAAGCCCGGACGCATAAACGCCACGTCTTGCGGACGGATATAGGCTTCCACCAGCAGTTTGTCGTCCAAAGGCACAATTTCCAAAATTTCCTGACCGGCCTGTACTACGCCGCCTAATGTGTTGATTTTAATATTTTTAACCACGCCGCGCAGGGGGGCACGGATTTCCGAACGCTCCACCGGGTCGGCGCGTACCGCCATATTTTCGCGCGCCTGCGCCAGCTCGGCTTCCACTTTAACCAGCTCGTTATTGGCTTCGGCGGCGTATTGGTTTTGTTTGTCTTGCATTTGCAGGGCAAGATTGGCCGATTCGCGCTTCATCCGCAGCAGTTCCACTTCCGACATCACGCCTTGTTTGACCATCGGTTCGGTAATGGCGATTTCACGGTCAAGCGTGCTTTTGCTGATGCTTAAACCGTGTACGGAATCGGTCATGGCACGGCGGCGGGCATGATAGGCGGCGGTTTCGCGCTGACGCAGTTCGGGCGGAGTGGTGTCGGGGAAGCTGAGCGCGGTGTTATAGGCCTCGGCACGCAGACGGGCAATCATGGCTTCCAGATTGACCACTTTGGCGGCACTTTCGCGCAACACCGCCATGCTGCGGGTGTCGTCCAGCTTCAGTAGCACTTGGTCTTTTTCCACCACATCGCCTTCTTTGACTTTCATTTCGGCAATGGTGCCGGGGTCAAGGCTTTGCACGATTTGCTCGCGGCTGCTGGGAATGACGCTGCCTTGCCCGCGCGTGACTTCTTCTACGGTGCTGTTGTAGGCCCACACCAAAAAGGCGGCCAGCAGCAGAAACAGTATCAGCACCACGGCAAACAGACCGCGGTGTTTTTCGGTTTGCAGGGCGGCGTTGAGGTCGTTGATTAAATGCAGGTCGG
>JAUNOT010000176.1 GCA_030537065.1 Conchiformibius sp. | reverse complement strand
CTCAATTGGATAAAGGCGTAGGCTTTGTGGTAGTTGTAAACAAAATGGTTGCTGCGGGTTTTTTGATACACGCCCACCAAGCGCGGGGTGACGCCCCAAAGTTTGAGTTTGTTGTTCCACACGCTTAAGGAAAGGTTGTATTCGGTGTCGCGGCGGGTGATGCGGAAAAAATCCGCCGCATCGTAGCTGCGTCTGCCGATGCCTGCGTGCAGCACGGTTTGGAAACCTTTACCCCAAGCCTGTCCCCAACTGCCACGCATACCACGGCGGTGATAGGCATCAGACGGGTCAAGGGCGCGTTTGCGGGAAAAATCCGTACCGAGGGTAAAATAACTGCGGGCGTTGGGTGTCCACAATACGGTGGCGGAAGCGTTGAAGCTGGCACCGTCTAAAAAACGGCGGCGGTCGTGGCGCACACGGGCGGCTTCGCCTGCCAGCGACACACGCAGCGAGTGGCTGACGGGACGGCTGTGTTCGGCACGAATGCCTTTTTCGGCAGAATAGCGGCTGCCGCTGTACCAACGCCGTTCGTAATAGGGCAGTAAGGCACTTTCGCTGCGGGCGCTCTGCCGTGCCACACCTGCTTGGGCGCGGACGCTTAAATCGTCGTATTTGGAATGGTTCCAATAGTCTTTGCCGTTTAAATCGATGCCTGTGCGGATGCGGTAGTATTGGGGCAACATCCAATCTTTTTCGGCACTGGCGCGGTAGGACAAACCGTGCGCGGTTTCGGGCGGGGGCAGTTCAAACGTGCCTCTGCCTCGTTGGATAATGCGTTGTTTGGGGGTGTTGTTGATATTGGGGTCGCGGATATAGTGTGCGCCTGCGCTCAATTGCCAACGGCTGCGCTGTTTCAGTACCCGACGGTAGGCGTTTACCGCAGCGGCGGCGGGTTCAGGCAGTTGTGGGTCTTGGGCGATGTCGTCCAATAGGGCTTTGGCTTCGCGGTTTTGCTGGTCGCGCACCAATGCACCCGCCAGATTCAGGCGCACCGAGGGCATATCGGCTTCGTGTTTGAGTGCTTCGCGGTAATGGCGAACGGCGCGGTCGGGACGCTGTTCGGCTTCGGCAAGCGCGGCTTGCGCCAGCTCGCTTAAAATGGTGTCGCGGCGTTGGGTTTCGGGCAATTGCTGATACAGCGGCAGCAGAACTTTGATGCCTTCCATATTTTTCAGCAAAACGGCGGAAGTAAGGGCGCGATGCAGCAATTCGGGCTGTTGCAGCAGCTCTTCGGGCGACACTTTCAGTTTTTTTGGCTCGGTGGGCGCAGGTGTTGCGGGGGGAATAGGCTCGCTGTCGCGGCGCGGTTCGGGGGCAACGTCAAAACGCGGTTCGGGTTCGCTGGGTGGGTTAAGCGGATAGGGATTGCCGTCTGCCCATGCAGCAGCAGGCAGCAGCAGACAGATATAGGGGATTTTTTTCATGATGTCGCCTTGGGTTAAAGGGCGGAAAGGGCTTGTGCGTGCGGTTGCCACACCGTTTCGGCGTGTGCCAAACGTTCGGGCGTACCCACGTCCAGCCACAAGCCCTGATGATGCTGT
>JAUNOT010000098.1 GCA_030537065.1 Conchiformibius sp. | reverse complement strand
ATAGTACGGCAAGGCGAGCCAACGCCGTATGAGAAATAAAGCATATTGACTATAACCTTTTTTCACCCCTTTTAAGGAGCAGATTATGGCCTTTCTGATGCAGGAAATCATCCGCAAAAAACGCGACCGCCAACCCCTCACCCCCGAAGAAATCCAGTTTTACATCCAAGGTGTTACCGACGGCAGCATCAGCGAAGGCCAAATCGCCGCCTTCTGTATGGCCGTCTATTTTCATGCTTTGGAACTGCCCGAACGCACCGCGCTGACGCTGGCGATGCGCGACAGCGGCGATTCGCTTAACTGGCAGCACGCCGGTTTGAACGGCCCCGTATTGGACAAACACTCTACCGGCGGCGTGGGCGACGTTGTTTCCCTGATGCTTGCCCCCATGTTGGCGGCTTGCGGCGGCTATGTGCCGATGATTTCCGGACGCGGCTTGGGGCACACCGGCGGCACGTTGGACAAACTGCAATCCATTCCCGGTTTTGACCCCTTCCCGTCCGTACCCGATATGCAGCGCATCGTTAAAGAACACGGCTGCGCCATTATCGGCCAAACCGGCAACCTCGCCCCTGCCGACCGCAAAATCTACGCCACCCGCGACGTAACCGCCACCGTCGAATCCATTTCCCTGATTACCGCTTCCATCTTGTCTAAAAAACTGGCCGAAGGCTTGGACAGCTTGGTGATGGACGTTAAAGTCGGTAACGGCGCGTTTATGCCCACTTACGAACAATCGCGCGAACTGGCGCAATCCATTGCCGCCGTTGCCACCCACGCAGGCTGCCCCACCACCGCGCTGCTGACCGATATGAACGAAGTGTTGGCTTCCAGCGCGGGCAATGCCGTAGAAGTGCGCGAAGCCGTGCGCTACCTGCGCGGCGACTACCGCAATCCGCGTCTGCACGAAGCCACCCTTGCCCTGTGTGCCGAGCTGCTGGTAAACGGCAAACTGGCCGACAGCCGCGAAGATGCGCGCGCCAAGCTGCAAGCCGTGTTGGACAACGGTCAAGCAGCCGAACGTTTTGACCACATGGTGGCGGCACAAGGCGGCGCCAGCGGTTTCTGCGAACGCTTTGAACAACTGCTGCCCAAAGCTGCGGTGGTCAAACCCCTGTTCGCGCCCAAAGCCGGCATCATCAACAGCATGGACACCCGTGCGGTCGGCATTGCCGTGATTAACCTCGGCGGCGGACGGCGCGTGGCCGATGATGCCATTGACCACAGCGTCGGCTTTGACCAAGTGTTGCCGCTCGGCACAACGGTGGATACGCACACCCCGCTTGTTACCATCCACGCCCGCAGCGAACAAGAATGGCAAGCCGCCGCCGATGCCTATTTGGCCGCCGTACACATCGGCGACAGCGCACCGGCAGAACGCCCCGTCGTATATGAAACGCTGACTGCCTAAATTTTAAATGTGGCCGACAGGCTGCCTGAAAACGTTTTTTCGTTTTCAGGCAGCCACCGTTTTGCTTGCAATCTAAATTATTTAGATAGAACACATACTTAAAACAGTTATCACACCCGCCACATAATCACCCATATTTAACACAAAAAACGGCATCCGCACCCCACCCTATGCCCCCTGTTGCAGCAGGTGCGTGCCACACACACTTAAAAAGGTAAACACATGAAACATCAATGGAAGCTGTTATCCGCCCTCTTATTCAGCGCGGCCGTCCACGCCGCCCCACTCGCCGAACTGCTCACCGTGGATAAAGTGGACGTGGCGCGTTACGCTGGTACTTGGTATGAAATCGCGCATCTGCCGATGCCGTTTCAAAAACAGTGCGCCGCCCATGTTACCGCCCGTTATACGGTAAACGACAACAACACCATTACTGTCACCAACCGTTGCCAAAAGGCCAACGGCAGCTGGTCGGAAGCCGAAGGTTTGGCGCGACCGCAAAACGAAGGCAACAGCAAATTAAGCGTTACTTTCCTGCCCAAGTGGCTGCGCTGGTTGCCGTTTGGCCGTGCGCCGTATTGGGTGATGGCCTTGGACGACAATTATGAAACCGTGATGGTCGGCCAGCCCGACCGCAAATATCTGTGGCTGCTGTCGCGCCAACCGCAAATGGACGAGAAGGTTTACCAAGCCTATTTGCAGCAGGCCAAAGCACAGGGCTATGATTTGTCGGCGCTGATTCGTACCCGTCAGCATTAAGCGCTTTAAAACAGCAAAACAGGCTGCCTGAAAAGGTTTCAGGCAGCCTGTTTTTACAGATAAAATAGACATATTGTCTAAAAAATCCTTTTCAGGCAGCCTGAAAACCACAAAAATCACAAAAATAAATTGCCAATCCGTCCAAAATCCGTATAATCGCCCCCTTTCAAGCCTTATACAGCAAGGAACATCATGCAATTAGACATTGACCGCCTGATTGCCTATTTCGGCGGCGTAAACGCCCTCGCCGCAGCCCTCAAGCAACACTTTCCCGACAAAGCCGCCGGCACAGCCGCCATTTATAAGTGGCGCACACGCGGTTCCCTACCGCTGGCGCAGTTACAAAAACTAACCGCATTGGCCGAAGCACAAGGACGGCCGCTGGACTTAAACGCCTTTATGCACCAACAAACCACTTTGGAGAAACCCCCCATGAGCGCAGACAACCGCATCATCATTTTTGACACCACCCTGCGCGACGGCGAACAGTCGCCCGGCGCCGCCATGAGCAAAGAAGAAAAAGTCCGCATTGCCCGCCAGTTGGAAAAACTGGGCGTAGACGTGATTGAAGCCGGTTTTGCCGCCGCCAGTCCGGGCGACTTTGACGCGGTAAACGAAATTGCCAAAACCTTAAGCCGTGCCACCGTCTGCTCGCTGTCGCGTGCGGTGGAACGCGATATTCGTTTGGCGGGCGAAGCCGTTGCCCCTGCCGCCAAACGCCGCATCCACACCTTTATCGCCACCAGCCCCATTCACATGGAATACAAGCTGAAAATGAAACCGCAACAAGTGATTGAAGCGGCAGTAAAAGCGGTAAAAATCGCCAAAGAATACACCGATGATGTGGAGTTTTCCTGCGAAGACGCGTTGCGTTCCGAACTGGACTTTTTGGCGGAAATCTGCAGTGCGGTGATTGAAGCCGGTGCGACGACCATCAATATTCCCGACACCGTCGGCTATTCCGTTCCCCACAAAACCGAAACTTTCTTCCGCGATTTGATTGCCCGCACCGCAGGCGGCGACAAAGTGGTTTGGTCGGCACACTGTCACAACGATTTGGGTTTGGCGGTGGCCAATTCCTTGGCGGCTTTGCGCGGCGGTGCGCGTCAAGTGGAATGTACGGTAAACGGCTTGGGCGAACGCGCCGGCAATGCCGCGATTGAAGAAATTGTGATGGCATTGAAAGTGCGCCACGACGTATTCGGCTTTGAAACCGGCATTGACACCACCCAAATCGTTCCCGCTTCCAAGCTGGTGTCCACCGTTACCGGCTATGCCGTGCAGCCGAACAAAGCCGTGGTCGGTGCAAACGCCTTTTCTCACGAATCGGGCATTCATCAGGATGGCGTACTCAAACACCGCGAAACCTATGAAATTATGTCGGCCGAATCGGTCGGCTGGGCAGCCAACCGTCTGACTTTGGGCAAATTGTCCGGCCGTAATGCCTTTAAAACCAAGCTGGCGGAACTGGGCATTGAATTGGGCAGCGAAGAAGCCCTGAATGCCGCTTTTGCCCGCTTTAAAGAGTTGGCGGACAAAAAACGCGAGATTTTTGATGAAGATTTGCACGCGCTGGTGTCGGACGGCATGACCAGCCTGTCGCAAGACCATTACAAATTTATTTCGCAGCGCATTACTACCGAAACGGGCGAACTGCCGCGTGCCGAAATCGTATTCAGCGTGCGCGGCGAGGAAAAACACGCCGAGTCTACCGGTTCGGGCCCTGTTGATGCCATTTTCAAAGCCATTGAAAGCGTGGCGCAAAGCGGCGCGGAATTGCAGATTTATTCGGTAAACGCCGTTACGCAAGGCACGGAAAGCCAAGGCGAAACCATGGTGCGGCTGGCACGCGGCGGCAAAGTCGCCAACGGTCAGGGCGCGGATACCGATGTGCTGGTGGCAACCGCCAAGGCCTATCTGTCGGCCTTGTCCAAGCTGGACAATCCGGTTGAACGTTTGAAAGCGCAAGGCGGCGCAATTTAAATCTTTTTAAAAAATCAAACCACGCTTTTCAGGCAGCCTGAACAGCGTGGTTTGATTTTTTCAGGCAGCCTGAAACCGGAAAACTGCTACAATGCGCGGTTTTCTTTTATCCGCCATCATCATGAGCCAAAACGACACCATCCGCATTCGCGGCGCACGCACCCACAATCTGAAAAACATTGATTTGGACATTCCCCGCCATAAGCTGGTGGTGGTAACGGGTTTGTCGGGCAGCGGCAAATCCAGTTTGGCGTTTGACACCCTGTATGCCGAAGGGCAACGCCGCTATGTGGAAAGCCTGTCTGCCTATGCCCGCCAGTTTTTGCAGATGATGGACAAACCCGATGTGGATTTGATTGAAGGCTTGTCGCCCGCCATTTCCATCGAACAGAAATCCACCAGTCACAATCCGCGTTCCACCGTTGGCACAGTTACCGAAATTCATGATTATTTAAGATTATTGTATGCGCGGGTGGGTACGCCGCATTGTCCCGAACACGGCAAACCCTTGGCAGGGCAAACCGTTTCGCAAATGGTGGACCATGTATTAAGCCTGCCTGAAAACAGCCGTGTGATGATACTTGCCCCTGCCGTGCGCGGGCGCAAAGGCGAATTTGTGGATTTGTTTGCCGATTTGCAGGCGCAGGGTTTTGTGCGCGTGCGCGTGGATGGCGAAGTGTATGCCATTGAAGATGTACCCAAATTAGAAAAAAACATCAAACACGATATTGATGTGGTGATTGACCGCGTAAAAGTTAAATCCGATATTAAACAACGTCTTGCCGAAAGTTTTGAAACCGCGCTGCGCCACGGCGGCGAGCGTGCCGTAGCGGTGGAAATGGATACGGGCGCAGAACACTGGTTTTCCGCCCAATTTGCCTGCCCCGTGTGCGCCTACAGCCTGCCTGAATTAGAACCGCGCCTGTTTTCCTTTAATAATCCTGCGGGTGCGTGTCCCACTTGCGACGGCTTGGGCAGCATGAATTTTTTTGACCCCGAACGCGTTGCTGCTCACCCCGAATTATCGCTGGCAGCAGGCGCGATTGACGGCTGGGATAAACGCAACCAATTCTATTTTCAAATGATTCAATCGCTGGCGAAACATTACGGTTTTTCCACCGATACCCCCTTTGCTGAACTGCCCGCCAAAGTCCGCAAAATCATTTTGCACGGTTCGGGAAAGGAAGTGATTGAATTTCAATACCTTTCCGAAAAAGGCACAACTTTTGTCCGCAGCCACGCTTTTGAAGGCATTATTCCCAATCTGGAACGCCGTTACCGCGAAACCGACAGCGAAACCGTGCGCGACAAACTGCGCGATTACCAAAGCCACCGCGCCTGTCCGCAGTGTGCAGGCGCACGTTTACGCAAAGAAGCGCGTCATGTGTTGGTGGGTGAGATGGCATTGCATGATTTGTCTGCCATGCCTTTAAGTAAAGCCCTTGATTTTTTTGAAAAGTTGCAATTAGATGGCAATAAAGGTCAAATTGCCGAAAAAATCCTCAAAGAAATCACCGAGCGTTTGGGTTTTCTGATTAATGTCGGTTTGGATTATCTGAATTTAAGCCGCAGTGCGGAAACCCTGTCGGGGGGCGAAGCGCAGCGTATCCGTTTGGCGAGTCAAATCGGTTCGGGGCTGACGGGCGTGATGTATGTGTTGGACGAGCCGTCTATCGGTTTGCACCAGCGCGACAACGACCGTTTGCTGGCAACCTTAAAACGCCTGCGCGATTTGGGTAACAGCGTGATTGTGGTGGAACACGATGAAGACGCGATTCGTCAGGCGGATTTTGTGGTGGACATGGGCATTGGCGCGGGCGAACACGGCGGCAGCGTGATGGTGGCGGGTACACCCGAACAAGTCGCCCAATCCGAACAATCGGTTACAGGGCAATATTTAAGCGGACGCAAACAAATCGGGCTGCCTGAAAAACGCACGCCCATGAATCCCGAACGTGTGCTGGTATTAAGCGGCGCACGCGGTAACAATTTGAAAAACGTCACTTTAACCCTGCCTTTGGGCTTGATTACCTGCGTAACAGGCGTTTCAGGCAGCGGTAAATCCACCCTGATTAACGACACCCTTGCCAAAATTACCGCCCGCGAGCTTAACCGCGCCCACGAAGAACCCGCGCCCTATGATGATATTCAAGGTTTGGAACATTTAGACAAAGTCATCAATGTGGACCAATCCCCCATCGGACGCACGCCGCGTTCCAATCCCGCCACTTATACAGGCTTGTTTACCCCGATTCGGGAACTGTTTGCAGGTGTGCCTTTATCGCGTGAACGCGGTTACAGCGTGGGACGTTTTTCCTTTAATGTTAAAGGCGGACGCTGCGAAACCTGCCAAGGCGACGGCGTGATTAAAGTGGAAATGCACTTTTTGCCCGATGTGTATGTACCGTGTGAATCGTGCGCGGGCAAACGCTACAACCGCGAAACGCTGGAAGTGCAATACAAAGGCAAAAACATTAGCGAAGTCTTAAATTTAACCGTAGAAGAAGCGCGGGAATTTTTTGATGCCGTTCCCACCGTTGCCCGCAAACTGCAAACGCTGATGGATGTGGGTTTGGGCTATATCCGACTGGGGCAGTCCGCCACCACCTTATCGGGCGGCGAAGCCCAGCGCGTGAAGCTGGCATTGGAATTATCCAAACGCGATACAGGGCGCACGCTGTATATTTTGGACGAACCGACCACAGGTTTACACTTTGCTGACATTGCTTTACTATTGGACGTTATCCAACGTCTAAAAGGTAAGGGCAACAGCATTGTGATTATTGAACATAATTTAGATGTAATTAAAACCGCCGATTGGATTGTGGATATGGGACCCGAAGGCGGTGAGGGTGGCGGCATGATTTTGGTGGCGGGTACGCCTGAAACAGTAATTTGTGCTAAATACAGCTATACAGGTCAGTATTTAAAGCAAATAGGATTTTTTAAATAAACTATTTAATTTAATATGGAGTAAGTAATGATTAATTTATCAACTGAACAAAATTAGGAGGTATCAACGTAAAT
>JAUNOT010000097.1 GCA_030537065.1 Conchiformibius sp. | reverse complement strand
TCGTATTCATGACTGGAGATTATAGGTGAATATTAAATGATGACACACCCTAGGGCATCAATAAATACCGCCGCCACGTCAAAATCTTTTTGTTTCATAATCTCTTGGAAACCCGTGGGGCTGGTCACATTGACTTCGGTCAGGCAGTCGCCAATCACGTCCAAACCCGCCAGCAAAATGCCGCGCCGCAGCAGTTCGGGGGCAAGGCTTTCGGCGATTTCGCGGTCGCGCTCGGACAATTCTTGTGCCACGCCGCGTCCGCCTGCCGCCAGATTGCCGCGTGTTTCGCCGTTTTGCGGAATGCGGGCAAGGGCGTAGGGAATGACTTTTCCGTTAATAATCAAGATGCGTTTGTCGCCGTGAACAATGGCGGGCAGGTAGCGTTGCGCCATAATGGTGCGGTTGTCCAACTGCATCAGGGTTTCCAAAATGCTGCCTGTGTTGGGGTCGCCTTCGCGTAAACGGAAAATGCCCATGCCGCCCATGCCGTCCAAGGGTTTGACGATAATGTCGCCATGTTCCTGTAAAAACTGTTTGATTTCAGATGATTGGGTGGAAACTAAAGTGGGCGCGGTAAATTGGGGGAAATTTAAAATCGCCAGTTTTTCGTTGAAGTCGCGCATCGCCTGCCCGCTGTTAAACACTTTGGCACCGTGTTGTTCCGCCAAACTGAGTAATTGGGTGGCGTACAGGTATTGCAGGTCAAACGGCGGGTCAGTACGCATAATCACGGCGTCAAAACTGCCTAAATCGGCGCTTTCGGGCGCGGCTGCCTGAAACCATGTTTCGCCATTTTGGAACTCAAAAGCAGCAGCTTGGGCAAACACCCGTCCGCCGCGCACGGATAAATCGCTGCTTAATGTATGAAACAGCCGATGTCCGCGCCGTGCGGCTTCGCGCATCATGGCGTAGGTGGTGTCTTTGTAGGTTTTGAAGGTGTGCAGGGGGTCGGCGATAAACAGCAGATTCATGGGGGAAACTTTCGAGAGTGGGTAATGTCTTACAGTACACGATAAATTTTTTACCGCGACACTGTTTCCTCCCCTGTTTTACGAGGGAGGGTTAGGGTGGGGGTAATGGCAGTTTACGCTGCCAGCGGTTTCAGTTGCAAAACCAAACCTTCATCGCGCACGCGCAGCAGCAAATCAATATTGGGATGTTTGCCCGCGTGTGCCTGTGCATCGGCAAGGTGTTCGGCAAACCAGATTAAACCCTGCTCGGCGGCTTCGGCGTTTAATACATTGTTAAAACGCTGTGCCAGCGCGTGATACAGTTTCAGGCTGCCCAGCTTGCCTTCTACGGCGGGAATATGATGCAAAACGGTGTTGTCGGCATCGCATACGTCCAAACCGCGCAAATGGGCGATATCGGGCATGGCGGCAAGGTTTTCGGCAAAGGTGTTCATTTAAATTATCCTTAAAAAAACGATTGATTCTGCTAATATTTTGTTTCAGGCGTTTTCTGCCCGAAAGGGCGGCAGACACAGAAAAAACAGTTCAGGCAGCCTGAAACAGTGTGCCGATTATAAGACAAAACCCGCTTGGTTTACGCCTTTTGTTAAAAAACGTTACAATGGCCGCCATTTCTATATACGGGGCTGCCGCCATGACCGATTTTACTGCCGAGCAGGTGCTGCAACTGGCACCCGATGACGCTTCCGTTAAAGCCGCACGCGGACTGGCGCGGCCGGACAAATGGCCGTTGCTGGCGTATGACGGCCGCGCCGTTTGGGGGCATTGTCAGGGAAGCGGCAGCAAACCTTATCAATGCGCCGTAGACAAAAACGGCCCTGCGTTCCGCTGTTCCTGCCCCAGCCGCAAAATTCCCTGCAAACACGTTTTGGCACTGCTGCTGATGTATGCCGACCGGCAAGATGCTTTCAGCGCCGCCGAGCCGCCAGATTGGCTGGCACAATGGCTGGACAAGCGCGAAAACGCGCAAACCGCCAAAAGCAGCCGCAAGGAAATTCCCGATGCCGCCGCCCGCCAAAAACGTCTGCAAACCCGTTTGAATAAAGCCGCCGCCGGTATGGCCGATTTGCAGCTTTGGTTAAACGACATTGTCCGCAACGGCCTGCTGGCTTTTCGCAGCACGCAGTATGAACGTTGCAGCGAAATGGCGCGGCGGATGGTAGACGCGCAAATGCCCGGACTGGCCAATGAATTAAACCGTTTGGCGGTGCTGCCGTCCGAGCGGCAGCAGGAATTGTGGCAGCGTTTGGCCAAACTGCATTTGTTTACCCAAGTGTTTCCCCACGCAGACAGGCTGCCTGAAAACCAGCAGGCGGAAATTTATTGGCGTATCGGTATTCCGCCTGCCAAAGAAGACGTATTGGGCGGCACGCCCGTGCGCGATGTCTGGCTGAATATCGGCTGCATCAGCGAAATACTGGATAAGGGCGAAAGCCGCAGCCATTGGCTCTACGGCTTGGGAACGCAGCGTTTTGCCTATCTACTGGAATTTGTCTTTAAAGGTTCTTCCCAAGACGGCATCCGCATTTTACGCGGTGCCGCCTATGCGGGCAGTTTGTGTTTCTATCCGGGTGTAGCCAACTACCGCGCCCTGAACGTGACGGACGAATGGGAACATCTGTCCGAATATCCGTCCCTGCCGCCGTTTACGCAAACTTTTGCCGCAAGCTGGCAGCCTGCGGCGCAGGCACGGCAGCAAAACCCCTTTCTCACACATATCCCCCTGCGTTTGGATAATGCCCGCCTGTACGAACACGACGGGCAAACCGCCTTGGGCGACGGCGAGATGCTGATGCCTTTGGACACATTAAACTATTCAAACCGCCTGAAACTGCTGACGGCGGTCGGCGGCGAAGCGTTTACCGCCTTTGTTTTATATGACGGCAGCCGCCACAGCAGCCGTTTGTTGGCCGTTATCGGCAAAGACGGCAGCCTGAACGTATTAACGGAATAAACACCATGAATTTACAGCAAGAACTGCTTAATACCGCCCTGCTCGGTACCGCCAAGCGCAGCCCGCCCGATGCCGCCGCGCTGCCTGAAAGCGTGCGGCAGGCATGGGCGGCTTTGCCTGACGGCGGCAGCGAAGACCGTTTTTTTCAACTGTCGGTATTGGCATCGGCTTACAAAGACGGCGGCAGCGCGCCGTTTACCGCCGTCGGCGCGTGGCTGCCCGTGCTGCCGATTATGGTGGACGGCACGGCTAAATTCCTGCCTGCCGCCGCCGTTGCCCTGCTGCGTAAATGGTTGCAAGACAATCAGCCTGAAATGGTGGCTTACGCGCTGGCGCAAACCGCACAGCACGGCTTCAGCCTGCCGCGGCAACTGCTGTCCGCCCTGTTTGCCTACCGAGCCGATAAAAACGACATCGCGCTGGAAAACCATTTTCATAACAGCGTTTTCGGCGCACAAGGACGCTGGTTGTGGCAATGTATGGGGCATGAAGTGCCGCCCGATACCCATGCCGAACCCGATGATGAAGACTGGCATCTGGGCAGCCTGCAACAACGCTTGCAATGGCTGCGTGCCGCCCGCCGTCACCAACCCGACCACGCCCGCGAACAAGTTGAAGCCGTGTGGAAAACCACGCCTGCCGACCAGCGCGCTAATTATTTAAACATTTTTTCATGCGGTCTTTCCCCCGCCGATGAAGCCTTTTTGCACAGCGCATTAAGCGACCGCAGCAAACAAGTAAAAGACACGGCCGCCCGATTACTGTTCAGGCTGCCTGAAAGCCGTTGGGTCGGCAGCCATCTGCAATGGCTGGGCGAACGTTTGTATTACCATGCCGACACCCAACAATGGACATTGCAAGACAGCTCCTACAACGCCGAAATGAAAGCGGCCGGTATTGACGAAATCAGTCGGGAAAAAAATTGCAGCGACAGTGAATATCAGGTTATGCAGATTATAGAACGGCTGACTTTGGGCGCATGGGCGCGTTTTCTGAATAGCAACGAAAACGAAGCCGCCGCTGTGTTGGCTGCTTCGCCGCCGCTGCCACGCTGGCGTTCCCGTGCCGCCCTGTGCGGATGGGTAGCGGAAAAAGCGGAACGGCCGCTTTGTCTGGCGGCGGCACAATATATTGTGCGTAGCGGCGGGCAGACCGAAGCGGCATCGTGGCGGGTCTTATTGCACGCCTTGCATCCGCAAGATTTAAACGACCTGCTGGCGCAGCACCGTTTTCACCTGCCGCGCCTGTGCCGACCGTCCGTTGAAACCGTGTGGGGCAAAGAGCTGTCTTTAGCGGTGTTGGCGGGCATCGGCGAAACCGTGCGGCACATAACGGTCAAATCCGATTGGGAAACACAAAAATGGCTGGCGCAAATCGGTACGGAAACCGCCCTGCATTTACACGCCGACGATGCCGAAGTGGCTACCGCCGCCGATAAACTGCTGCAACAGTTTGCCGATACCGAAACCGAATTACCGCATTTTGTCCGCACAGGCTGCGAACGGCTGGTCGGACTGTTCCGCGAGCGTTGCCGTTTTGAACAGGCATTGAAGCAATAAGCGGTTTCAGGCAGCCTGAACGTGCCGCCAATGCACCAAATCAAATGCCGTGCCGTTGGCGGAAACCCGATTTTCGCGTGATACTTCCTGCCAGATTTCGCGTGAAAAATCGGGAAAAAACGCATCGCCGTCCACCGTCAGGTGTACTTCGGTCAGGCGCAAGTCGGTAGCATAAGCCAAAGCCTGACGGTAAATCTCCGCACCGCCGATAATCACCGCTTCCTCCGCATCCGCACAGGCAGCCAGAGCCGCGTCCAATCCTGCAAACACTTCTGCCCCGTCCGCCGCATAGTTCGCCTGCCGCGATACCACCAGATTGCGCCGCTCGGGCAGGGGGCGGCGCGGCAGGCTTTCCCAAGTTTTCCGCCCCATAATCACCGTTTTTCCCATCGTATAGCTGCGGAAAAAAGCAAAATCTTCAGGCAAGTGCCAAGGCAGCGTATTGTTTGCACCGATGCAGCCGTTTTCCGCCCGCGCCGCAATGAGAGTAATCAACTTGGTCATGATTTTCTAAATAATTCAAAATATTTGATTCTAATTAAATTTTTGATTCCGTATCGGAACAAAAGTGCGGCCGACTATATCATGCCCTGTTGCATTTGTGCGTCTAAAGCGTATAACGGCGACAAAACCCTGCGTAAAATCAAACTTTCCCGCAAAATCTTTACCTGATTTTAAATAATGCTTTAAGAAAGCCCGTGAAATCAGGTAAAATCCCTGCGGTTTAATGGTTCATCTATGCCCGTGCAGGTACTTGTACCGCTTCGGGTAATCAGGAAACAAACAACTTTAGGATGACGACATAACATGGATAATAAAGAAATCAATCAAGGACGCCGCCGCTTTCTCTCCCTAGCCACCGCAGGCGCGGGCGGTATCGCCGCACTCGGCGTTGCTGCGCCGTTGGTGGCAAGCTGGTTTCCTTCGGAAAAAGCCAAAGCCGCCGGTGCATCGGTGGAAGTGGACATCAGCAAAATCGAACCCGGCCAGCTGCTGACCGCAGAATGGCGCGGCAAACCGATTTTTGTTTTAAACCGTACGGAACAACAGCTTAAAGATTTGCCTACATTGGACGGCGAGCTGACCGACCCAGCTTCCGAAGCCGACCAGCAGCCTGAAAGTTGTCAAAACCCCACCCGCTCCATCAAACCGAATCTGTGGGTGGCCATCGGCATTTGTACCCACTTGGGCTGTTCCCCGACCCACCGCCCCGATGTGGGCGCGGCGGACTTGGGCGGCGCGGGCTGGAAGGGCGGTTTTTATTGCCCCTGCCACGGCTCCAAATTTGACTTGGCCGGACGCGTGTTCAAAGGCGTTCCTGCACCGAGCAATCTGGTTATCCCGCCATACAAATACCTGAATGACAAACTCATTTTGGTTGGCGAAGAGTAAAACAAAGGGCACAGACTATGGAAAACCAAAATCAAAGCAAAGGCAAGGCCTTACTGGATTGGGTGGACGCGCGTTTCCCCCTGTCCAAAATGATGAAGGAACACGTTACCGAATACTATGCACCGAAAAACTTTAATTTTTGGTACTTTTTCGGTTCGTTGGCGATGCTGGTGCTGGTGATTCAAATCGTCAGCGGCATTTTCCTGACCATGAACTTCAAACCCGACGGCACGCTGAACGCACAAAACCTGCCTGTGGCGTTTGCCGCCGTGGAATACATTATGCGCGACGTGTCGGGTGGTTGGATTATCCGCTATATGCACTCTACCGGCGCATCCATGTTCTTTATCGTGGTGTATCTGCACATGTTCCGCGGTTTGGTGTACGGCTCGTTTAAAAAGCCGCGCGAATTGGTGTGGGTATTCGGCTCGCTGATTTTCTTGGCATTGATGGCGGAAGCCTTTATGGGCTACCTGCTGCCTTGGGGTCAGATGTCATTTTGGGGCGCACAGGTAATTATTAACCTGTTCGGTGCGATTCCCGTGATTGGTCCTGATTTATCCACTTGGATTCGCGGCGACTTTAACGTATCCGATGCTACCTTAAACCGTTTCTTTGCCTTGCACGTAATCGCTCTGCCTTTGGTATTGGTCGGTTTGGTGGTTGCCCACCTGATTGCCCTACACGAAGTGGGTTCCAACAACCCCGATGGCGTGGAAATCAAAAAACTGAAAGATTCCAACGGTATTCCTTTGGACGGCATTCCTTTCCACCCCTACTACACCGTTAAAGACATTTTGGGCGTGGCCGTATTTTTGATTTTCTTCTGTGCGGTAATGTTCTTTGCCCCCGAAGGTGGCGGTTATTTCCTGGAAAAACCGAACTTTGACCCTGCCGACCCGTTGAAAACCCCACCGCATATCGCACCTGTTTGGTACTTTACCCCGTTCTATGCGATTTTGCGTGCCGTACCTTCTTTTGCTGGTACACAGGTTTGGGGTGTATTGGCGATGGGTGCAGCCGTGGTGCTGATTGCGCTGCTGCCGTGGCTTGACCGCTCTCCCACCAAATCTGTCCGTTATCGTGGCCCGATTTTCAAATTCGCCTTGGTGGCCTTTTTGATTGCCTTTATCGGCTTGGGTATTTTGGGCGCGAAAGAAGCGAATGTTTTCCGTACCACGGTTTCACAAATTTTGTCGGCAGTATATTTTGCTTTCTTCTTGGGCATGCCGTTTTACACCAAATTGGATAAGGACAAACCCGTACCCGAGCGCGTAACCATGAGTACGCCGAAGCAAAAAATTAT
>JAUNOT010000096.1 GCA_030537065.1 Conchiformibius sp. | reverse complement strand
GCTTTTGGAAAGCCATGGTGGAACACAAAACCGATTATCCCGACCAAAAAGTCTGTCAAAAACTGGCGGCGTACACCACGCTGACCTTCCAAATCGGCCACAGCCACCACTAAATGAATCAGGCTGCCTGAAACGGTTTTCAGGCAGCCTGTCAAACTTTTTGGAAGTGCTCAATCACTGCTTAACGGTGATAATTCGGGGCTTCTTTGGTAATCTGCACATCATGAACGTGTGATTCGTTCATACCGGCGGCGGTAATTTCCACAAACTCGGCTTTTTCGTGCATCTCGGCAATGGTGGCACAGCCCAAATAGCCCATGCTGGAACGCAGTCCGCCGGTAAGCTGATGGATAATCTGCACAATCGGCCCTTTATACGGCACACGTCCTTCAATGCCTTCGGGAACGTATTTATCGGTACTTTCCTGTTTGTCTTGGAAATAACGGTCGCTGGAGCCTTGGCTCATCGCGCCCAGCGAACCCATGCCGCGATAGGATTTATAGGAACGTCCCTGATACAGCTCGATTTCACCGGGGGCTTCGTCCGTACCGGCAAACATGCCGCCCAACATCACGCAATGCGCCCCTGCCGCCAAGGCTTTGGCCACATCGCCGGAAAAACGGATGCCGCCGTCGGCAATCACCGATACGCCCGTGCCTTTTAAGGCTTCGGCCACATTGTGTACCGCTGTCAGCTGCGGCACGCCCACGCCCGCAACAATGCGTGTGGTACAAATGGAGCCCGGGCCGATGCCGACTTTAACCGCATCCGCACCGGCCGCCGCCAAATCACGCGCTGCCGCCGCCGTGGCGATATTGCCGCCGATAACCTGCACATTCGGGAAGTTTTGTTTGACCCAGCGCACGCGGTCAATTACGCCTTGGCTGTGGCCGTGCGCGGTGTCCACCACAATCACGTCCACACCGGCATCAACAAGGGCGCGTACCCGTTCTTCGGTGTCCGCGCCCGTACCGACTGCCGCACCAACACGCAAGCGGCCTTCGCTGTCTTTGTTGGCATTGGGAAATTCGGTGTTTTTGATAATGTCTTTAACCGTAATCAGGCCGCGCAGTTCGTCTTCGGCATTTAACACCAATACCCGTTCCACTTTATGTTTGTGCATCAACTCGCGCGCCTCTTCAATGGACGTGCCTTCGGATACGCTGACCAAACGCTCGCGCGGGGTCATAATCGCCGATACGGGCAGGTCGTGGCGGTTTTCAAAACGCAAATCGCGGTTGGTTACAATACCAATCACTTTGCCGTTTTCCACCACGGGCAGGCCGGACATTTTGCGTTTGCGTGTGGCGCGTTCGGCCAGCAGTTCGCCAATCAGCTTGTCGGGTGCAACGGTAACGGGGTCTTTAACGATGCCGCTTTCGTGGCGTTTGACTTTGCGTACTGCTAAGGCCTGCTGCTCGGGCGACATATTTTTATGGATAATGCCGATGCCGCCTTCTTGTGCCATGGAAATAGCCAAGCGGGCTTCGGTTACGGTGTCCATTGCGGCGGAGAGCAGGGGCAGGTTCAGCGTGATGCTGCGGGTGAGCGGGGTTTGCAGGGAAACGTCGCGGGGAAGGATTTGGGAATGGGCGGGAACAAGCAGAACGTCATCAAACGTATAGGCTTTTTCGATAATTCGCATGGTGCATTTACCTTGAAAGTTTGGGAAAATGCACGGCATTTTACCATATTTGCCGTTTTCAGGCAGCCTGAAACACGGTTTACGATGACAAGGGCGGTTGGACGGGGTACAATAAACACTTGGTCTTTCAAGCCTGTTTTATAAGGAAAACATTATGATGATGAAAAAATTGGCAGCCGTGCTGGCTGTGGTATCGGCGGTATCTTATGCGGCGGCCGCTACGCCGGTATACAGTTGGAAAAGCGGCAACGGGGTAACGTCCTATTCGGATACGCCGAAAAACCTGCGTATCAATCAGGTAAACGTGTTGAACGTGCGCACGCAGACGGCACACACCGCCAAACAGGGTATGCCCGCCGTGCCCGAGTCGCTGGCCGACCAACAAGCCTTGTTGAGCCAAAAAATTGCCGCACAAAACCGTCAGGTTGAAGAACAAAACGCACGTATCGCCGCCGATATGGAAAAAGCCAAGCAGGAAAACTGCCAAACCGCACAAAGCAACCGCAAATTGGCCGAAGGCGCACGCAACCGCGACCAACTGGTGCAGAAGTATGATGCCGACATTCAGCGCTACTGCAATTAGGCTTGCCAAGCTGCCTGAAAGTCAGGATAATGCGCGGTTTTGATTTTGCAGTACGGGCACAATCCCCGTACCCGTTTAAAGGATAAGCCATGAAACAAGATGTTCATCCCGAATACCACGCCGTTAATGTAACCTGCTCTTGCGGCAACAAATTCACCACTGCTTCGGTTATGAGCAAAACCGATTTCACCATTGAGGTTTGCTCCGAGTGCCACCCGTTCTATACCGGTAAGCAAAAAATTGTGGACACCGCCGGCCGTGTGGACAAATTTAATCAAAAATACGGCAATATGTTTAAGCGTTCCGCTTCCTAAATTCCATTGCTTGTCAGGCTGCCTGAAAATATTTTCAGGCAGCCTGATTGTTTTAGGGCGTGTCCCTAGGTCAAAGTCCAATCCTGTTCCCGTATCGGCACATGGTCGCCAAACGGGCGGTCGTTGTGTTCGCGCTCGCGCTCAAAATGGTTGTAAAACGCCGCCAACTGCTCCGGCGTCACTTCATCATGGCGCAAATCTTCCGGCGCGATACCGGCTGCATATTCGGCGGGCGGCGGCGCGGGCGCAGTTTCGGCGGCGAACCTGTCCCAAGCCTCCTCCAGCAGCCGCAGCAAAGTGGCATTCTGTTCGGCAAACTCCACCAACTGCTGCTCACTCGCCTGCGGCTGCCAAGCGCGTAAATGCTCGGGTTTAAACATTAAACAAAACCAGACTTAAAGACATAATAATCATGCCGCTGCTCAAACCATAAACCGTTTCATGACCGTCGGCATAACGCTTGGCGGCAGGCAGCAGCTCGTCCAAAGACAAAAATACCATCACACCGGCAATAATGCCGAACACGGTGCCGAATACGGGCGGGGACAAAAACGGTTGCAAAACCGCATAACCGAATAAAGCACCCAACGGCTCGGCCAAACCGGAAGCCAGACACAGCAAAACCGTCATTTTTTTGCTGCCGGTGGCAAAATAAACCGGTACGGCAATGGAAATACCTTCGGGAATATTGTGAATGGCAATCGCCAATGCCAAAGGCAGGCCGATGGTCGGGCTCTCCAAAGTGGCAAAAAACGTTGCCAAGCCTTCGGGAAAATTATGCGCGGTAATCGCCAACGCCGCCATCAAACCGATACGGCCGATGGCATCACGGTTTTTTTGCAGAAAATCGGGGTCGTTCATGTCCAAAGACTCATGCGGATTGGGAACCAAACGGTCAATCGCCGCCGTCAGCAGCAAACCCAGCAGGAAAGCAAAAGTCGCATAAGCAAATCCCATTTTTTCCCCGTAAGACTGGGCAAATGCGTCAGATGATTTGGTAAAAATTTCGGTAAGCGACACATACACCATCGCCCCACCGGCAAAGGCCAGCCCGAACGATAAAATGCGCGGGCCGGGCGTTTTACGGAAAAACACCAAAGCGCTGCCGACCACGGTGGCCAATCCGGCTGCAACGGTGATGCCGAAGGCAATCAGGACATCAGGCGAAAAAAAAGACATAAACTACTCCTTAAAACACGTACAAACAGTAAGGTTATCATAAATCTCCAAATAAAAATAGTTCTCAACTGTGCGGCAAATAAATTAATTTGTTAAATTTAATCGCTGCGGTTGCCGACAGGCTGCCTGAATTTTCTATTTTTGAAATAAATATTTTATCTTTTTATGTGCTTTTCTGTTTGACAGCTTCTGCGATACGGAATAAAATTGCTGTCTTTATTGGGTCGTTAGCTCAGTCGGTAGAGCAGCGGACTTTTAATCCGTTGGTCGAGCGTTCGAATCGCTCACGACCCACCAATTTTCATCAGCCCGAACGCTTGTTCGGGCTGTTTCCATATGGAGGATATTCGCGTGAATGCAAACCCTATTAACGCCGACCCTACGGAAATTGAAAAATTCGGCCGTTTGGCCGACATATGGTGGGATAAACAGGGCGAATTGAAGTCGCTGCACGATATTAATCCCCTGCGTTTGGCTTATATTGAGGAAACGGCAGGCGGTTTGGCGGGCAAGGCGGTGTTGGACGTCGGCTGCGGCGGCGGCATTTTAAGCGAAAGTATGGCAGTGGCAGGGGCATCGGTGTTGGGGATTGATATGGCGGAACAGTCTTTGGCGGTAGCGAAGCAGCACGCGCAGGACGGCGGGGTAGACAATGTGTCCTACCGTTGCATCAGCGTGGAGGATTTGGCGGCGGAAGCGGCAGGCAGCTTTGACGTGGTGAGCTGTATGGAAATGTTGGAGCATGTACCCGACCCGCAGTCGGTGGTGCGTGCTTGTGCCAAATTGGTCAAGCCAAACGGGGTGCTGGTGTTTTCGACGATTAACCGCAATCCGAAGTCTTATCTGCACGCGGTGTTGGCGGCCGAGTATATTTTGGGGCTGGTGGCCAAAGGTACGCATGACTGGCAGCGTTTTATCAAACCGGCGGAGTTGGCACGAATGTGCCGTGCAGCGGGGCTGACGGTGGCGGATACCAAGGGGCTGGGATACAATCCTTTGTTAAGAAAATATTTTTTACAGGATAATGTATCGGTAAATTATATGATTGCTTGTCGTTAAATTTGGGGCTGCCTGAAAGGTTTTCAGGCAGCCTGAACGTTTTCAGATAAAGGTAATTGCAATGTGGTTTGATTTAAACCGCTATTCGCCTGCCGTGATACGCAGTGAAACGCGGCAGTTGTGGGGGTTGGCGTGGCCGATGCTGCTGGGGCAGATTGCGGCCGTGGGCGTAGGCGTGGTGGATACGATGATGGCCGGCGGCGCGGGCAAGGCGGATTTGACGGCGGTGTCGTTGGGTACGTCGGTTTTCGTTACCGTATTTGTAACCCTGTTGGGCATTATTAACGCGCTCAATCCGATTATTGCCCAGCTGTTCGGCGCAGGCAAACAGGAAGAAATCGGCGAAATGGGGCGGCAGGGTTTATGGTTCGGCACGGCGGCGGGCGTGGCGGGGATGCTGCTGCAACTGGCCTTAATCCGCCCCCTGCTGGCCTATGTGGATATGGGCGCGGAAGTGGAAGGCATGCTGGCGGACTATTTGTTTTACACCGCCTTAAGCCTGCCTTTGGCGATGGTGTATCGCGTGTTGTACGGTTATGTGTCCAGCCTGAACCGTCCGCAGGCGGTGATGTGGTTCAGTTGGGCAGGGTTGTTGTTGAATATTCCGCTGAATTATGTGTTTGTGTACGGCAAACTGGGGCTGCCTGCAATGGGCGGCGCAGGCTGCGGCGTGGCGACGCTGCTGGTGTTTGCGCTGAATGCGGCGGCTTTGTGGCTGTATGTGCTGCGGACGCGCTATTTTGACCGCTTCGGGCTGACCGCGCGTTTCAGCCTGCCCGACAAGGCGGCGTTAAAACAGATTTGGCAACTGGGCTGGCCGATTGCGCTGTCGTATTTTTTGGAAATCAGCCTGTTTTCGGCGATTGTCTGGCTGATTGCCGACTTGGGCGCAGACACGGTGGCGGCGCAGCAGATTGTGTTAAATATCAGTTCGATGAGTTATATGGTGCCGTCCGCGCTCGGTTCGGCGGCAACGGTGCGTATCGGGCAGGCTTTGGGGCGGCGGCAGTTTGCGCGGGCGCGTTATTTGGGCGGAATGGCTTTGGTATTGGGGGCGGTGTCGGCAGTGTGCATAGTGGCAGTGCTGGTGGGTTTGCGCGCGCATCTGCCTGCGCTGTACACCGACGATGCGGGGGTGCTGGCGTTGGCGGCGGTGTTGATGCTGTTTGCGGCGGTATTTCAGGTGTTTGACTGTACGCAATGTATTGCTTCTTACGCGCTGCGCGGCTATAAAATTACGCGGCTGCCGATGCTGATTCACGCGCTGTGCTTTTGGGGCTTGGGCTTGCTGCCGGGCTACTGGCTGGCCTACGGTGCGCCCAAGTGGGGGATTTATGGCTTTTGGACGGGCATGATTGCGGCATTGGCAACGGCGGCGTTGTTACTGGTGCTTTATTTGGAACGGTGCAGCCGTTGGGCGGCACAGCACCGCGCTTTGTGAAACAGGCTGCCTGAAAACTTTTCAGGCAGCCTGTTTTTTTATACTTTGCGTTTGGCGCACATAATTTCCGCTTCCACCGCCAGTTCGCCGTCCACGCGGGCAAGGGCTTTAAATTTGCCGATGCCGCGTTTGCTTTGCAGCAGCTCGATTTCAAATTCCACACGGTCGCCCGGAATCACCTGTCGTTTAAAGCGGGCATTATCAATACCGGCAAAAAAGTAGATTTCATCGGGATGGCGGCCGCCTTCGGTCAGAATCGCCAAAGCACCGCAGGCCTGCGCCATCGCTTCAATCAACAACACGCCCGGCATCACGGGAAAATCAGGGAAATGACCTTGAAACTGCGGTTCGTTCATGCTGATGTTTTTGATGGCGCGCAGGCTTTTGCCGCTTTCAAAAGCGGTAATGCGGTCGAGCAGCATAAACGGATAGCGGTGCGGAATCAGTTTTTGAATATCGCGGGCTTCAAGGGGAAGCGTGATTTGCATAAATCATTATTCCTTTTGGTTGGTTAAACAAGGTGGTGGTGTCCTGAAAAGTGTGCTGATAAAAATAAGCAAACAAAAAGCAGCAGGAACAGGGTATATTTGAATGTGTGAAAATACCAATAACCCTGAAATGTCCTCGCTGCCAAGGACTAAATATAAAGAAAAACGGCTTCAACGGCAATCGTAAACAGAAATATGATTGCAAAATATGCAAGCGGTGTTTTATCGGCGACCATGCTTTAAACAACAAAGGCTGTCATTCCCAATCAGATTCCATGATCTGGCGAATGAGTGCCTACGGTAACGGTATCCGCGCTATTTGTTCCATAACAGCTTATAGCCGCGACAAAGTTCAGGCTGCCTTAAGTAGCCACCATCAAATCACACCCAAACAAAAGCATTACGATACTTTGCAAATTGATGAGTTCCATACATTTTTTGGAAACAAGAAAAACAAAGTCTGGCTGATTTACGCTTACCATGCCAAGACAAGTGAAATCGTGGCATTTGTTTGGGGCAAACGTGATTTGAAAACA
>JAUNOT010000095.1 GCA_030537065.1 Conchiformibius sp. | reverse complement strand
GCCTGAAACCGCGCCGCCCAAGCAATAATGTTAAAATCCCGCCTATTGTTATCCGCGCCTTTCCGCTATGACCGCCTATCAAGTTCTCGCCCGCAAATGGCGACCGAAAACCTTTGCCGATTTGGTCGGCCAGCAACACGTCGTCCAAGCCCTGCAAAACGCCTTAAGCAAAGGCCGCCTGCACCATGCCTACCTGCTCACCGGCACACGCGGCGTGGGCAAAACCACCATTGCCCGCATTCTCGCCAAAAGCCTCAACTGCACCCAAGCACAGCACGGCGAACCCTGCGGCCATTGCGGCAGCTGTACCGCCATCGACCAAGGCCGCTTTCCCGACCTGCTGGAAATTGATGCCGCCTCCAACACCGGCATCGACAATATCCGCGAAGTTTTGGAAAACGCCCAATACGCGCCCACCGCCGGCCAATACAAAGTCTATATTATTGACGAAGTGCATATGCTGTCCAAAAGCGCGTTTAACGCCATGCTCAAAACGCTGGAAGAGCCGCCCGCACACGTCAAATTTATCCTGGCCACCACCGACCCGCATAAAGTTCCCGTTACCGTCTTAAGCCGCTGCCTGCAATTTGTGTTGCGCAATATGACGCCGCAACAAGTATCGGCGCACTTGGCGCACGTTTTGGACAGCGAAGGCATTGCCTATCAAGCCCCTGCCCTCACCCTGATTGCCCGTGCCGCCGCCGGTTCCATGCGCGACGCGCTCAGCCTGCTTGACCAATCCATTGCCCTCGGTTCGGGCAGCGTCAATGAACAAGATGTGCGCCAGATGCTCGGTGCCGCCGACCAAAGCCATTTATACGAACTGCTGGCCGCGCTGATGGAACAGGACGGACAGGCCTTGGTGGCCGCCGCCGACCGCATGGCCGCCAATGCCGTCGGTTTTGAAGGCGCACTCAACGACTTGGCCGCATTGCTGCACCGTCTGGCCTTGATTAAAACCGTGCCGTCCGCGCTGGCGGCCGACGACCCCGAACACGATACGCTGCAACATCTGTCGCACTATTTCGGCGGCGAACAGCTCCAGCTTTACTACCAATGCGCCCTACACGGCAAACAGGATTTGCCGCTTGCCCCCGACGAATACACCGGTTTTGTGATGACGCTGCTGCGGATGCTGGCGTTTGCGCCGTTTGCCGCCCACCACACGCCGGCCGACGGCCTGATTGAAGGCACACAACTGCATAATGAAGCCGTTACCGCCGCGCCTGCCGCCGCCAAGTCGGCCGCGCCCGTGCGCTTTAAACCGCAGGATTTGCCGCCACCGCGTCCGCAGGAAGTGCGCCGCCAAGCGGCGGTTGCCCGTGCGCCTGCGCCTGTTCAGGCAGCCGCGTCCGTAGACAATAACGACCTACCGCCTTGGGAAGAACACACGCTGCCTGAAAGTCCACCACCTGCCGAATATCACGATACGGAAACTTTTCAGGCTGCCGCGTATGCAAACGATGATTTGCCACCGTGGGAAAACAACACGCTGCCTGAAAATCCACCGCCTGCCGAATATCACGATACGGAAACTTTTCAGGCTGCCGCGCCCGCAGACGATGATTTGCCACCGTGGGAAGACAACACCCTGCCTGAAAGCCCACCGCCTGCCGAATATCACGATACGGAAACTTTTCAGGCTGCTGCGTCCACAGACGATAACGTTTGGCCGCCTGAGCAAACCGTTCAGGCAGCCGCGCATCCGCTTGAACGCGAACAATGGTTTGACACCGCCGCCCGCATCGGCAAACAAGTGGCCGCCGCCCAAATGCCGCTGCAACATCTGGCTTGGGTATCGTTTGAACACGGCGTGCTGACCTTGGCGGTGGTGCGTGACAAAACCAAAAACACCGCCCAAAGCGAATACTTTGAACGCATCGGCGAAGCCCTGTCCGCACTCAACGGCGCACCCGTGCAACTGCACATTACAGACTGGCAGGACGGTCAAGGCTGGGAAACCCCATACCAATACCGCCAACGCCTGCAACGCGAACAGCGCGAACAGGCACGGCAACTGTTGGAACAAGACCCGACCGCACAACAACTGCGCCAAACCTTTCAGGCAGACTGGCGCGAAGACAGCCTGCAACTGCATCAGGAAACAGCATGAACACCCTCGGCATTATCGGCGGCATGAGCCCCGAAAGCACCGTCAGCTACTATCGCGACATCAACCGCATCATTAACCGCGTCCAAGGCGGCAACACCAGCGCACCAATTTTGTTGTACAGCGTAGAATTTGAAACCATCGCCCAATGCCAACGCAACGGCGACTGGGCGCAAGCAGGGCAGATTTTGGCGGCTGCCGCCCGTACTTTGGAACAAGCCGGCGCACAGGCTTTGATTTTGGCCACCAATACCATGCACAAAGTAGCGGCCGATATTGAACAGGCCGTATCCGTTCCCCTGCTGCACATTTTGGACGGCACCGCTGCCGCTGTTCACGCCGCCGGTTTACAACGCGTGGCGGTACTCGGCACACGTTTCACCATGCACGATAATTTTTACCGCGATGGCCTGGCGCAACGCGGCCTAACCATGCTGGTACCGGACGAAACCGCCCAAGACGAAATCCACCGCATTATTTTTGACGAACTGTGCATCGGCGATATCCGCCCCGCCAGCCGTGCGTATTACCAAAATATTATCCAGCAACTACACCAACAAGGCGCACAGGGCGTGATACTCGGCTGCACCGAAATCGGCCTGCTGCTGCACCCCGACGACAGCCCCCTGCCCCTGTTTGACACCGCCGCCCTGCATGCCCGTGCGGCTGCCGACTATATTTTGTTCGGCAAAGCGGCATAGTTTGGCTTACGGCGGAACGCCGACCTACCGCCTAGCCTATCTATAAACTACAATCAGGCAGCCCAAAACCCGTAAAACCGTTTTTCAGGCTGCCTGATAAACATGTTCTTGACCCCAATCAACACCCCATCAAAACAATCGTCCTATAATCATCATAAACACTCTAAACCACTATCAATAAAAAAATTCTCTTAACAAACGGGCGTCCGTATCGGACAGACTCCGTTTCCTCTACCGACTCCCGTTTGTGCGGAATATTGCGGCTCTGCCCGAACAGCAGAACGCAATACGGCAACCGTTACCTGACCTGCATCATGCAGGCTGCCACGGTCATTCTTTCTCACAACACATAGGGATTGTTTCATGAAATATCTAAAAATTGCCGCTTGTCCTTCCGTTCAAGAAGGCTTTATTACCGATGCTTACGAAGTGGTCAATCTGCATCAAAGCGACCTGACCAATATCGGCGCAGTGGTTTCATCGGTAGAACACATTGAAACAGCGGTGGAAAAAGTCAAAAATTCTGGTTTTGGCGTGCCTGTTTTCTTGGCATTGCAACCCAATGAAGCCGTACCTGCCGCCGTATTGCCCGAATTAAGCGGCGTGATTCAACTGGGTTTGGGCAGCCGCCATTACTACGGCAAACAAATTGCCGCCGCTGCCGACGAATACGCCGCCAAACTTGCCCCACCGTTTTTCAACGCCTTGAAAAACTACACCAAACGCGGTTACGCCGCTTTTGACTGCCCCGGACACCAAGGCGGACAGTTCTTTGCCAAACACCCAGCAGGGCGCGAATTTTTCCACTTTTTCGGCGAAAACCTGTTCCGTGCCGACTTGTGCAATGCCGATGTGCGTTTGGGCGACTTGCTGATTCACGAAGGTCCTGCCTGCGCCGCGCAAAAACACGCCGCCAAAGTTTATCACGCCGACAAAACCTATTTTGTCCTCAACGGCACGTCCACAGCCAATAAAGTGGTGACCAGCGCCCTGTTGGCAAAAGACGATTTGGTTTTGTTTGACCGCAACAACCATAAATCCATCCATCTGGGCGCATTGATGATTTGCGGCGCGCGCCCCGTTTACCTGCAAACCGCGCGTAATCCCTACGGCTTTATCGGCGGTATTGATGCCGCGTGTTTTGACGAAGACTATATCCGCGCCGAAATCCGCAAAGTTGCGCCCGAACGCGCCGATGCCGAACGCCCGTTCCGTTTGGCGGTAATTCAGCTTGGCACGTACGACGGCACCATTTATAACGCCCGTCAGGTGGTAGACCGCATCGGTCATTTGTGCGACTACATTTTGTTTGATTCCGCATGGGTGGGTTATGAACAATTTATCCCGATGATGCGCGACTGTTCGCCGCTGTTGCTGGAACTGAACGAAAACGACCCTGGTATTATCGTCACCCAATCGGTACACAAACAGCAGTCGGGCTTTTCACAAACCTCGCAAATCCACAAAAAAGACAGCCACATCAAAGGACAAAAACGTTATTGCAACCACAAGCGTTTTAACAATGCCTTTATGATGCACGCCTCTACCAGCCCGTTTTACCCCATGTTTGCCGCCTTGGACGTGAACGCCAAAATGCACGAAGGCGAAGCGGGACGCAAATTGTGGCGCGACTGTGTGCGCGTGGGCGTGGAAGCGCGTAAGTTGATGCTGGACACCTGCAAAATGATTCGCCCGTTTGTCCCCGAAACGGTGGACGGCAAGCCGTGGCAGAGCTACGAAACCGAAACCATTTGCGATGATTTGCGCTTTTTCCGCTTTGAACCCGATGCAAAATGGCATTCGTTTGAAGGTTATGCCGAAAACCAATATTTTGTGGACCCGTGCAAATTATTGCTGACCACCCCTGGGATTAACGTGCAAACAGGGGCTTATGAAAATTTTGGCGTTCCTGCCACGATTTTGGCGAATTTCCTGCGCGACAACGGCATTGTTCCCGAAAAATGCGATTTGAACTCTATTTTGTTCCTGCTGACGCCGTCTGAAAACTTGGCGAAGCTGCAACATTTAACCGCTTTGATTGCGCGTTTTGAACGGCATATTGAAAACGACAGCCTGATGTGCGATGTGCTGCCCAGTGTGTATGCGCGTTATGAAGATTATTACCGTGGTTACACCATCCGCCGTCTGTGCCGCGAAATGCACGAGTTCTATAAACGCAATGATATGAAAAATCTGCAAAAAGCCATGTTCCGCGCCGACGGTTGGCCGCGTCAGGCGATGAGTGCCTACGATGCACAGCAAGCTCTGATTCGCAACGAAGTGCATTTGGTGCGTTTGAGTGAAATTGCGGGCAAAGTGGCGGCGGAAGGTGCGCTGCCCTATCCACCAGGGGTATTGTGTACGGTTCCGGGTGAAGTGTGGGGCGGTGCGGTACAGCAGTATTTTTTGGCATTAGAAGAAGGCATCAATTCGCTGCCAGGCTTTGAACCAGAAATTCAGGGCGTGTACTTGCAGGAACAGGAAGACGGCAGCCGTCGTGCTTTCGGTTACGCAGTCAATACTGAACAAGCATAGTTTCGGGCGAGATGCAGGCTGCCTGAAACGGGGTTTCAGGCAGCCTGTTTAGGGCGTGTCCCTATTTACTTATGCGGCGGTATTTTTGGTACAAATCCACGTCTGCCGCGTTAAAAATCCTTGCAAGGTGTTCAACCTTGCGCGGATTTTTGCCTTGCATACGCGGATTTTTACTCAAAAAACCGCTTGGCAAAGCAAATAGGGACACGCCCTAGGTGTAAACATTCAGAAAGGTAAAAAATTATGGCTGTTTCTAAAAATAAAATGAGTGTCGTCCAACTGACGATTCTAACCGTTGTCAATATGATGGGTTCGGGCATTATTATGCTGCCTGCCAAATTGGCGCAAGTCGGCACGGTGTCGATTTTATCGTGGCTGGTTACAGCCGTCGGCTCGATGGCGTTGGCGTATGCCTTTGCCAAATGCGGACGCTTCAGCCGCAACAGCGGCGGCATGGGCGGTTATGCCGAATATTCTTTCGGCAAATCAGGCAATTTTATGGCAAACTACACTTATGCCGTTTCGCTGTTGATTGCCAATGTGGCGATTGCCATTTCCGCCGTAGGCTACCTGAAAACCTTTATGGGCTGGAATTTGTCGCCTTTGGAAGTGGCCATCGGTACGGTGCTGTTTGTGTGGGCGACCATGGCGGCAAACTTCGGCGGTGCATCGGTAACGGGTAAAATCAGCAGCGTGACCGTGTGGGGCGTGGTGCTGCCCGTGGTGGGCGTGTCGCTGTTCGGCTGGTTTTGGTTCAGCCCCGAAATGTATGCGGCGGCATGGAATCCGCACAATATGCCTTTAAGCGAAGCCGTTCCCGCTTCCATTGCCATTACATTGTGGGCGTTTTTGGGTTTGGAATCCGCTTGCGCCAACGCCGATGCGGTGGACAATCCTGAAAAAAACGTCCCGATTGCCGTGTTGTGGGGTACCTTGATTACAGCGGTGATTTATATTGCATCTACTAATGTGGTGGCAGGCATTGTGCCGAATGCGTCATTGGCCGCTTCCGACGCGCCTTTCGGCTTGGTGTTTGCATCCATGTTTAACCACACCGCAGGGCAAATCGTGATTGCGCTGATGATTATGTCTTGCACAGGCTCGCTGTTGGGCTGGCAGTTTACCATCGCCCAAGTGTTTAAATCGGGCGCGGACGAAGGTTATTTTATTCCGCAATTTGGCAAAGTCAGCCGCAGCAACACACCTGTATTGGGTATGCTGATTATTGCTTCGGTGCAAACGGTGCTGGCATTGATGACGGTTAGCCCCAGCCTGAGCAAACAGTTTGATATTTTGGTGAATTTGGCGGTTGTCACCAATCTGATTCCGTATATTTTGTCAATGTCGGCAATTATCGTGCTGCAAAAAGCCAATCAGGTGCCACATAAAGAAATGGTGTTTACTTCGCTGATTGCCTTTGTCGGTAACCTGTACAGCTTTTACGCGCTCTACGGTGCAGGTATGGAAGCGATGTATTGGGGCGGTATGGCGGTATTTGCCGGCTGGGTGTTGTACGGCAAAGTGGTTTCTACCAAATATGATTTAAAACAACCGTTCTAAAAACAGCAGGCTGCCTGAATAAGTGTTTCAGGCAGCCTGTTATCTTAACGGGGAATGCAATAAATTGATTAGCTGAATTTCTCTAGCATTATCTCTTTTAATTTTTTAAAGTGTCTTGATGAATTAGAGTTAAGTTCACTATAAATTTCGTTATCAATCTTATTTTTTTCTAAAACTGTTTCCACATAAGGTTTTACTTTCCGAGAGTCGATTGAAATTAAAAATGCAATTATTTCGCTACATATATAAGAGTCATCAGGAAAAGTATTTAATTTACTAATTAAAAGATTCTCAATTAATTTAGATTTATATTGTTTTTCTTTCAATGCAGATAGAGTCCATGAAATGATGTTAGGATGATTACTGCTTA
>JAUNOT010000094.1 GCA_030537065.1 Conchiformibius sp. | reverse complement strand
AAAATTTACACCGGCCGCGATGCCGCCCACAAACGCATGGTGGATATGCTGAACAAGGGCGAACAACTGCCGGTGGATTTCCGCAATAAAATGATTTACTACGTCGGGCCGGTTGACCCGGTCGGCGATGAAGTGGTCGGTCCGGCCGGCCCCACTACCGCTACGCGCATGGACAAATTTACCCGTCAAATGCTGGAACAAACCGGCCTGCTGGGCATGATTGGCAAGTCGGAACGCGGTCAGGCAGCCTGCGAAGCGATTGCCGATAACGGCGCGGTGTATCTGATGGCGGTGGGCGGTTCGGCCTATCTGGTTGCCAAAGCGATTAAACAGGCCAAAGTGGTGGCGTTTGAAGATTTGGGCATGGAAGCGATTTACGAGTTTGAAGTGAAAGATATGCCCGTAACCGTGGCGGTGGACAGCAAAGGCCAGTCCGTGCACGCCGTTGCGCCGAAACAATGGCAAAAACGGATTGGTATTATTCCGATTGTGGAAGCGTAAACAGGTAAAGTAGATAGGCAGGCAGCTTGGCCTCTTTTATTCCAATACAGCGTTAGCAGCTAGGAATAGTAAGCAGGCTGCCTGAATCATTATGCAAACCTATAAAGGACAATTAGAATGAATATTTTCAAAACTGTATCCACAGCTTTTGTCTTGGCCACTACACTTGTGTCAGTTGTTCATGCAAACAGTGATTCGTATTTAATCAAGCAGCATAAGCAGAAACTTAACCAAATAAACAAGCTATGGGAAACCCTGCCTCAACATTTACAGGTGCGTTGGTTGGACGAACAAACTGCTTGGAATAAAAATTATCAAAAAGTATGCGCTCAAGAACAGCAGGAAACAGATACCCTGCAATGCAAAATTAATGTCATTACAGAGCGGATTACGGAACTTAAAGAGCGGTACAAAGCGCAAGGTGCTACCCTGTCTGAACGGCTAATGTTGGCGAATGCAGTGTTGGCAAGCACCGTCAGCAGTCTCCCGCCTGAAATAGCCGGAAACGCTGAGGCGGTGTTCCGCAAAAAATGGCGTGCGGAATTGGAAACTAAATGCGGCAGCGATATGGTATGTGCCCTTGACGCCGTTGAAGAAAAAACGGAAGAATTTGAATCGTTTTTAGCATTGCCAAGTTAAGCCAGTGCTGTGAGAGAGGAATTAAATCACTTGATTTAATTTGACTTGGAACGTTTGGCTTAGTGTAACTAAAGCGTTTTCAGGCTGCTTTTTTGCATTTTTCTTACATAAAACCGATGCTTCCTTACCGATAAATTTGTTGTAATACGCGCTTTTTGCCATCGGAGGGGACGAATGAAAAAAATCTTGGCTGCCGTATCCTGTGCGGCGTTGGCGGTAGGTGCGGTGTGGTACGCGCTGGCGCGGCAGCAGGCGACGCCAAACGACAACGGCCATCAAGTTATCAGTCAAAGCAGCGTGTTGGCGAAAATCCGTGAACTGAACCGCTTGGAAAGCACGGCGTTTTATATTGACACCATTATCCGCACCGAAAAACGCGGCAACTGGTACGCGCTGTGGCAGGACAGCCAAAAAGGCGTGTTTGTGGGCAAGGGCAATGTGGTGGCGGGTTTGGATTTAAACCGCCTGCGCGCCGAACAGGTGCATGTGTTGGACGATACGGTCATCATCAACCTACCGCCGGTGGAAATCTTGTCGGTGCAACTGGACCATATTGAAGTGTATGACTGGCGCACCGGTGCGTTTAACCTGCTGCCGGCCGATACCGCCGTATTGGATACGGTGCAGAGCGAAGCCAAACGCCAACTGCTGCAACAGGCGTGCAAAAGTGGCATTCTCGCCCAAGCGCGTGAGCGCAGCCAAACGCAAATCGCGCAACTGTTTGCTTTGGCGAAAGTGAAAGTGTCGGTGTATCCGGCGGCGGCAACGGGCGATTGCACAGCAGGCGCACACTTGTCTGAAAAATAAGAACCTGTATTCATAAGATTGACGGCCTGATTTTATTGTCATTTATGCGGATACAAGGCGGCTTTTTATACCGATATTGAACATATCGGTGTGAAAAGCCAACACGGTAGGCGCACAAAGTGGCGGTAAAAGCAGGCTGTTAAGATTGTGAATGCAGGTTCTGAATCACTTGTCGGCAACAATCTGCCTGTGAAGGCAGATTTTCCTTTCAGGCAGCCTGAAAAAAAACGTAAAATACGGCTTGGCGTTTTCTTTTCCGCAACCTGCAAAATTGACAATGATAAATATCCTTTCCCTGCCCAATCCCGAAACCCATCTGCCCGAACGTTGGCGGCAATATGCCCATTGGCTGTCTTGTCAGGCCAATCCGTCCCTGTCGTATCCGGAACATACTTTTTTGCCGCACGGCGAATTGGACGCGCTCAAACAGGCGTTTGCCGACAGCGCGGGCATGAGTTTGGACGACTATATCCGCTTGCGCCGCATCAGCTTTGTGTTGTCGCGTTCGCAGTCGCATTCGCAATACCGCGCCGAACTGGCGGTGTCGGCGCTGGAAACCCCACTTGGGCAGATGCTGGCGGTGTTCGGTGAAAAAGGGCTGTGTATGCTGAAATTTGTGGACCAAAAAGGCGTGGAAAGCGAGCTTTTGACGGTTCAACGCGAGCGGCAGGCCTTATTTGTCTGGCGCGACAGCGAATGGACGGATTTGTTGCGGCAGGAATTGGCGGCGTATTTTTCAGGTAGTCTGCAAACGTTTAGCGTGCCGTTGGATTTTGTCGGCAACGACAGCCAGCGCGAAGTGTGGCAGACCCTGCAAAACATTCCTTACGGCGAAACCCGCAGCTATGCCCAGCAGGCCGCCTATTTGGGTAAAGCCAATGCCATCCGCAATGTGGCCGCCGCCGCCAGCCAGAATAAAATCGCCATTCTCGTGCCCGACCACCGCATCAGCGGCAACGAGCATCAGGGGCGCAACAAAGCCCTGCTGGCACACGAGCGCGCGCCGCGTCCGAGTGATGCACTGCCGCCGCCGGTGCCGTTTACCAAGCAGACGGCCGCCGCTTTAAACGACAGCCTGCCGCAATTAAGCGGTTTCCGCCGCAGTCGTTCTTAAACAATCAAAAACGGTTTCAGGCTGCCTGAAACCGTTTTTTAGGGCTACGCCCTACTACAAACCCAACTCATTCAAAAAGCGCACATCGTCCGCCCAGCCCGATTTGACTTTTACCCACACCCGCAAAAACACTTTGCAGTCAAACAGCTTTTCCATATCCAGCCGCGCTTCGGTGGAAATTTTTTTCAGTTTGTCGCCGCCTTTGCCGATAACAATCGGCTTCTGATTTTCCTTGTCCACCAAAACGGCGATGTAAATCTGATGCATACCGTTTTCTTCTTTAAACTGTTCCACTTCCACATTCATCGCATACGGCAGCTCCTCGCCCAAATAGCGGAACAACTTTTCGCGCACAATTTCCATCGCCAGAAAACGGCCGGATTTGTCGGTAACCATATCTTCCGGATACATCGGCACGCTTTCAGGCAGCATCGGCTTGAGCGCGTCAATCAGATTCACAATCCGCAGCCCGTGTTTCGCGCTGACCGCTTCCGCGCCGACAAAATCAAATTCCTGCCGCACCTGCGCCAAAAAATCCTGCAAAGCGGCGCGGTCTTTGGCTTTATCCTTGTCTATTTTGTTGGCCACCAGCAGCACGGGCGTGCGCTTGGGCAACTGCCGCAGCACCGTGCGGTCGGCATCGGTAAAACGCATCGCTTCCACCACAAACACAATCACGTCCACGCCGCCCATCGCTTCGGTAACATTCTGATTTAAGCGGTCGTTCAGCGCGTTGCGGTGGTTGGTTTGAAAGCCCGGCGTGTCCACAAACACCAGTTGCGCCGTGTGGTCGGTGTAAATGCCGGTCACTTTATGGCGCGTGGTTTGCGCCTTTTTGCTGGTGATGCTGATTTTTTGCCCGATTAAATGGTTCATCAGCGTGGACTTGCCCACATTCGGGCGGCCGACAATGGCGATAAAACCGCAACGGTAGGCAGGGGAAACGGTATCAGTCATGGCAAACTTTCACGGGAAAACGGCGGTGCAGGTGCGGCAGCACGGCGGCAAACAAAGCCGTATGCAGCAGCGCCGCCGCCAAAGTGGAAACAAATAAATCAATCGGATAATGCATACCCAGCAGCAGACGGCTGAGCAGCATCAGACCCGTCCACGCCGCCACAGGCAGCAGCACGCGGTGGCGCAGCCCGAAACCGGCAAACAGCAGCAGCCACGACACGGCAAAAATGGTGTGGCCGGACGGGAAGGAGTAATCGTGATGCCGCGCCTGATGGGCGGCCAGCGTACGGAAACGGGCTGCCTGAACGCGGTCGGCGCGCGCCAGCACCGGCTCTGCCTGCCGCCATACCCAAGCACTTTGTGCCGTATCCGGCAAACGGTAAAAATCGGCGGCCTGCGGCAGGCTGCCTGAACGCACCAGAGCGTCCACAAACGGGCGCGGTTCTTGAAAATGGTTTTTCATCAGGCTTTTGACGGCTTGCGTGCTGCCCAAAGACAGGGCGCACAGCAGCAGCACCGTCTGCCACGTATAACGGCGGCGCAGTAGATAAGTCAGCACGGCCGCCAGCAGCAGCGCAGTCGCCACCGCATACGGCGGCGAACCGCTTTCGGTCAGCCACAGCAGCGCGTAAACGGGCAGGGACAGATTGGCAGGCTGTTCAGGCAGCCACGCATACGCCGCCGCCCATGCGCCCATCGGTATCAGCAGCATCAGCGCGGTGTAAATCAGCAGGTTTTTATACATTTTAAGCTTCGGGGTGATGGTGCAGCAGCCATTGCAGCGCGGCTTCGGCGCATTGCTGTTCGGCGGCGCGGCGGCTGCTGCCCTGTGCGCGGCTGACGTGGCCGAGTGCGCCCAAGTCGCAGGACACGTCAAAACGCGCTTCGTTGCCTTCGCCGGTCTGTTTGTCAATACGGTATTGCGGCAGCGGCAAACGGCGCGCCTGCAAGGCTTCCTGCAAACGGGTTTTCGGGTCTTTTACCGGCTGCAAATCGGCAGCGCGTACCCGTTCGGCAAACAGGCGGCGGATAACTTGTTCGGCGGCGGCAAAATCCGCGTCCAAGCTGACGGCGGCAAACACCGCTTCCAGCGCGTCCGCCAAAATAGACGGCCGGTCGCGGCCGCCGCTTTTGATTTCGCCCGTACCCAAATACAAGGCCTGCCCCAAGCCGATGCTGCGCGCGGTGTCGGCCAGCGTGCTTTCTTTAACCAGCGCGGCGCGTAAGGGTGACAGCCGTCCTTCAGGCAGCTCGGGATAGGTTTCAAACAGCATTTTGGCGATGGTGTAGTCCAAAATGCTGTCGCCGACAAATTCCAGCCGCTCGTTGTGGCGGGCGGAATAACTGCGGTGGGTCAAAGCCTGCTGCAACAGCGACGGTTGGCGGAAGCGGTAGCCCAAGCGGTTTTGCAGGCGGTCGGCGGCAGACAGGTGGGACGGTGTACGGCTCATTGTGTTGTGTGAAATCGGGTAAAGGGGCGATTATACGGGCTTTTGCGGCTTGCCGATGCGGATTGTGCCGATATAATGCGCTTTGACCTGTTTCAGGCTGCCTGAAACGGGTCGTTTGAATGAACCGAACGAAAGGAAAAAGCAATGAAAAAATGGTTAGCGGCCTGTGCCGTGTGGCTGGGCTTGAGCGCAACGGTGGTTGCGGCGGTCAATCCCGACGACATCCTGCCGGCGGAAAAGGCGTTTGTGCCGACCCTGCATGCCGACGACAAGGGCATACGGGCGGAATTTAAAATTGAAGACGGTTATTATTTGTATCAAAGCAAAATTGAAGCGGTAACCGAACCGGCCGATTTGTTTGACAAGCCCGAAATTAGCGCGGGCGAAGAAAAAGAAGACGAATTTTTCGGCAAACAGACGGTGTACCACAAGGCTGCGGAGTTGAAGTGGGCGTTTAAGCAGCCCGAACAGGCGGCTAAAAAATATGTGTTTACCCTGCATTATCAGGGCTGTGCCGAAGTGGGCATTTGTTATCCGCCGGTGGAAACCCGTTTTGAGATTGACGGCGCAGGCGAATACCGTGCGCCGACAGAAGAGGAAATGCCGGCGGCCAAGGATGTGTTTTTAAAAAAGTCAAACGGCGCAACTGATGCTGCGGCACCGGTTGCGCCTGCGTCCGATTCTTTCGGCAGCCGCTTCAAATTATCGCGCGATACTTTGGGGGTAAACCTGCTGGCGTTTTTTCTGGCGGGTTTGGGTTTGAGTTTTACCGCCTGTATGTATCCTTTGCTGCCGATTGTATCGGGCATTATTGTCGGCGACCGCAGCGGCGGCAAGAAACGGGCGTTTGTGCTGTCGCTGGTGTATGTGCAGGGCTTGGCGCTGACTTATACGCTGGTGGGCGTATTGGCGGGGCTGACCGGTGCGCTGCTGACGGTGTGGCTGCAACGGGCGGAAGTGGTATTGGCGGCGGCAGGCTTGATGGTGCTGTTGGCATTATCCATGTTCGGCGTGTTTAATTTGCAGCTGCCTGCGTCTTTGCAAAGTTATTTTCAAAACCAAAGCAATAAGTTGTCGGGCGGTAAAATCGCTTCGGTGTTTGTGATGGGCATGCTGTCGGCCTTGATTGTGGGGCCGTGTGTGGCACCGCCGTTGGCGTTTGCGTTGGGTTATATCGGTCAGACCGGCGATGCGCTGTTGGGCGGCGTGGCTTTGTACACGCTGGCGGTCGGTACGGGCGTGCCGCTGATTGCGGTCGGCACGTTTGGCGGCCATATCCTGCCGCGTGCGGGCAACTGGATGAACGGGATTAAGTATGCGTTCGGGGTGGTGTTGCTGGCGGTGGCGGTGTATTTGGCCACGCCGTATCTGCCTTATGCGCTGACGGCGGCTTTGTACACGGCTTTGCTGGTGTTGCCTGCGCTGTATTTGGCTTGGCGTTTGAAATATCTTTCAGGCAGCCTGAAACCGGCATCGGCTTTGCTGGCGGCGGTGTTGGCGATGGGTGGTTTGTGGTTTGGCTGGAGCAGTATGGAGCGGCAGATTACGCCGATGCATGATTTTCTGACGCTGTATCCGCCTTTTGAGGGTGATGCGGCACATGCCAACAAGTTTACTGACCCCGCCGCTTTAAACCAAGCCATGCAGGCAGCCTTGCAGGCGCGTCCCAACCAGCCGGTTTTGTTGGATTTTTATGCCGATTGGTGCGTGTCGTGTAAAGAAATGGAAGCGAAAACTTTTCCACATCCCGATGTACGCGCGGCTGTGCCGATGGACAGGCTGTTTCAAATTGACGTAACCGCCAATACGCCCGAACATCAGGC
>JAUNOT010000003.1:37643-38015 GCA_030537065.1 Conchiformibius sp. | reverse complement strand
CTCAATTTCTCATCAATTTCAGATATTGCCTGTTTTATTAATTTTAGGGCACCATCATAATTCGCATGAGCCATATGATTTCTAATACTCTCAACTAAAGATTCAAGACGTACAGCAAGACGGGCATCTGAACGGTCAGATGCTCGCCGCACCAAACTACTAGTAAAAACCATAGTTTGATTTAAAAAAATATATAATTGACTATTAAAAATATCTCTAGAGAGCATTTCCTCTAATTGTTTCAAATTCTCTTTAATAGAAGCCAATATATTATTGTAATCTGACTCCAAGAATTTAAGTATTGTATCATTTACTGATTCTGCCATACCTTTATTAAGATTCTGTGCCAACTCTTGTCGCTGCTCATTATCC
>JAUNOT010000003.1:10329-37633 GCA_030537065.1 Conchiformibius sp. | reverse complement strand
ATTTATAGTACCTAAAGCATTATTCAGCTTTTCACCTACCTCTTGACTCATTTGCTGTAATTGTACAAATTCATCTTTAGTAATTTCCCTGCAATGAGCAATCGCACAACGTATGTCATATAATTTCTCCCAGCATTTCTTTAAATGTTCCCCATCTACATCAACCTTATCTTTAAAATATCTGTCCCAATTACTTTTCGGCCAATATGAAGCTAAATCTGCCAAAGCGATATTTTTATCTTGGCTTTTATCTTTCTGCTGCAAAAAAGCCGCCAAATCACTTTTCTCGCTATAAGATTTAAATAAAAAATTTGACAGTTGAATAAAATCAACATTATGTAAAAAATCTTCGTTTCTTTCCTTTAAAGTTGTTTTAACCGAATTTTTTACTTCATCAGGTATCGTATTATTGCGCCACTCATATCCTTTACTTATATTCATAATTTGATAAATTAACCTACGCATTAAGTTTTCAATTTCATAAACAATCGGATAGCCTTGAACACAATAATATTTGGCAATATCATCATGCAAAGTAATAAACTTTACATTTTTCAATTCCATAACAATATTTTTAATGGCACGCAACAACTCTTTAAATATCTCAAAATCACTGTCTTTTGCCGTAATCATGAGCTGGTAGCCGATTGCACCGCCATCTAACTTTTGTTCCAATAAAGTGTATTCAAATTCTTTAGACTGGAATTTAATAATATGATTTTTCCCATCTTTATCAACAAATGTAATTTGTTTATGAGAGCCTAAAAAATTTTTAAATTTCCCCATCGTAGGGCAAATATGCGTATCTTTTTTAAATGTAATCAGATACTCATTTTTCATTATCATAACACTCTACTCCCATATTAATTTCAGGCAGCCCGTTGCGTTCAGGCTGCCTGAAAACTGTTTTACAACTGCGCCAGTTTCAATTCCAAGCCCTCGCGCACGGGCGAATCTTTTTCGGTTTTGTCCAAAGCGGCCTGATAGGCTTTTTTCGCCTCGTCCGCTTTGCCCTGTGCGGCGTAAATATCGCCGCGCGTTTCGTCCATCAACGCTTGGAAGGCAGCTTCTACAGGCGTAGCGGCGGCTTGCAGGGCTTCATCGTATTTTTTCTGCTGCAAATACACATTGGCCAAGTTTTGTGCGGCGGCGGCCTGCATCAGCGGCGCTTTTTGATGTTCCAACACCCAACGGTAGCCGTTTACGGCTTCATCATATTGGCCTTTGGCAAAAGCCTGTGCGGCGGTGTGCAGCGTGGCTTGTGCCGCGCCCATGCTGTCGGGATATTGCTGCTGCAAGGCGGCCACATCGCTGCTTTTGCCGCTTTGGATTTGCGCCGCCAAAGTTGCCGCCTGTTCGTTTTGGCTTTGGCGGTGGTTTTGGTAAACCACATACGCCAAATAGCCCAGCGCGGCTACCAGCAGCGCAGCAAAAATCCATTTGCCGCCGTTGCGCCAAAAGTGTTTAACATTTTCAATTTCCTGAAGTTCTTCGTGATGGGTGGACATATTAGGCTTCCTTCCATTGCTGTAATTGTGAAATCATGGCGGCGGCGGGGACGGTGGTCTGGCCTTGGCTGCCGCGCAGGTCTTTTAAGGTAACGCTGCCGTCTGCCAATTCCTGTTCCGCCACAATCAGGGCAAAACGCGCACCGCTTTTATCGGCCTGCTTAAACTGTTTTTGCAGTTTCTGGCTGCCTGAAAACTGCGCCACCGACCAGCCGGCTTCGCGCAACTGCCGCGCATACGCCATTGCCTGTAATACCGTGCCTTCGCCCTGCCGCATCACAAACACATCGGGGGCGGCTTCGGCTTTCAGGCTGCCGTATTCGCGCACCAGCAACAGCAGGCGTTCAATACCCATGGCAAAACCGATGGACGGCGTGGGTTTGCCGCCCAATTCCTCCATCAGGCCGTCATAACGGCCGCCGCCGCACACGGTAGCCTGTGCGCCCAGCTTGTCGGTCACCCATTCAAATACGGTGTGGTTGTAGTAATCCAAGCCGCGCACCAAACGGTGGTTTTCGCGGTAGGCCACGCCCAAGCCGTCCAACAGGTCTTTTAAAGTTTGATAATGCGCCTGCGATTGTTCACCCAAATAATCGCTCAAACGCGGCGCATTGTCGGCAATTTGCTGCAAATCGGGATTTTTGGTGTCCAACACGCGCAAGGGGTTGGTATGCAGACGGCGACGACTGTCTTCGTCCAAAGCCGCTTCGTGTTCGGTCAGATAGGCCACCAGCGCGCTGCGGTGGGCGGCACGTTCTTCGCGGTTGCCCAAACAGTTGATTTCCAAAGTCAGATAATCGGCAATGCCCAGCTCGCGCCACAAATCGGCACACATCACAATCATTTCCGCGTCCACGTCCGCTCCGTCAAAGCCCAAGGCTTCCACGCCCACTTGGTGAAACTGGCGGTAACGGCCTTTCTGCGGCCGCTCGCGACGGAACATCGGCCCCATATACCACAGTTTTTGCGGCGATTCGTGGGTCAGATTATGCTCCACCACCGCGCGCAGGCAGCTTGCCGTACCTTCGGGGCGCAGGCTCAGGCTCAAGCGGTCGTTGCTGTCGGCAAAGGTGTACATTTCCTTGCCCACCACATCGGTTTCCTCGCCGATGGAGCGCACAAACAGCCCCGTCTGTTCCACAATCGGGGTACGGATTTGGCGGTAGCCGTAGCGGTGCGTCCATTTTTGCACCGTGTTTTCAAAAGCCTGCCAAAAGGCGGCGGTCAGGGCAAAATCTTTTTGCTCAACAGGCAAAAGGTCGTTCATGCCCTTTACCGATTGGATTTTCTGATTCATTTTTACTTTACTCAATCTTTATAGTGGATTAGATTTGAATTGGGACAAGGCGGCGAGCCGCAGACAGTATCCATCATACGGCAAGGCGAGCCAACGCTGTCCCGATTTAAAGATAATTCACTATACAAACGGCTTTTCAGGCTGCCTGAAAAGCCGCAACATACATTAAACAAACTGACGCAAAATCGCCTTGCTCAAATTGATAAACTGGCGGTATTTGTCGGTTTTCATAATCTTATCGGTGTCCAGATTGATTTCAATAATCGTACCGCTTTTATTGCCGTACAAAATCATGTCTTCAATCTGAAACACGGTTTTGCCGTTTTTCACGCTCGGCATAATAAATGCCTGAATCATCTCGCCGCTGGGCACGTTTTGCAGCACCACGCTTTTTTTCACGTTTTCCGGCAAATCGCCGCTCACATATTGAAACGGGTTGGTGCGGATGTCGGCAATGCCGTTAAAGCTGTAAATAAACACCTGATGCGCCATTTTCGGATTATTTTTAACATACAGCTCCAACAATAATCCGCGCAAATCAACATTTTCCATAGTTCACCGCTTTCAGGCAGCCTGAATCGGAATCACACGCGCGGCGGCACGTTTTTTACCGCCCTCGCCGTAGTTTTCCTCAACATACTGCTGCACAATCGCCAAAAATTCCGCCGCCATATTGTTGCCTTTCAGCGTAACCTTGCGCTCGCCGTCCACATACACGGGGGCGACGGGGGTTTCGCCCGTACCGGGCAGGCTGATGCCGATGTCAGCGAGTTTGCTTTCGCCGGGGCCGTTTACCACGCAGCCCATCACCGCCACATTCAGGCTTTCCACCCCTGGGTATTGAATGCGCCACACCGCCATCTGCTCACGCAAATACTGCTGAATATCCCGCGCCAATTCCTGAAACACGGTGCTGGTGGTACGTCCGCAACCAGGGCAGGCAGTCACCATCGGCGTAAACGAGCGCAAGCCCATGGTTTGCAAAATTTCTTGGGCAACAACCACTTCCTGCGTGCGCGGACTACCTGGTTCGGGGGTCAGCGAAATGCGGATGGTGTCGCCGATGCCTTGTTGCAGCAGCACCGACAGCGCGGCGGTGGAAGCGACAATGCCCTTGCTGCCCATGCCCGCTTCGGTCAAACCCAAATGCAGCGGATAATCGCAGCGCGCGCCCAAATTGCGGTACACCTCAATCAAATCCTGTACCGCGCTGACTTTGCACGACAAAATAATTTTGTCTTCAGGCAGCCCCAAATCCACCGCTTTTTGCGCCGATTCCAAAGCGGACACAATCAGCGCTTCTTTCATAATGGCTTCGGGACTTTTGGGGTTAGCGGAAGCCAAATTCGCGTCCATCATGCGTTTGGCAAGGCTTTGGTCGAGCGAACCCCAATTTACGCCGATGCGGACGGCTTTGCCGTGTTCGGCGGCGGTGCGAATCATATAGGCAAATTTTTCATCGCCTTTCGCGCCCTTGCCCACATTACCTGGATTGATGCGGTATTTGGACAAGGCTTTGGCGCAGTCGGGAAACTCTGCCAGCAGGCGCTCGCCGTTAAAATGAAAATCGCCGACCAAGGGCGTATTGCAGCCCATATCGTCCAAACGGCGGCGGATTTCCGCCACTTGTGCCGCGGCTTCGGGGCTGTTTACGGTAATGCGTACCAGTTCCGAACCGGCATCGCTTAATTCTTTAACCTGCTGCGCGGTGGCGGCGGCATCGGCGGTGTCGGTGTTGGTCATGGATTGGACGACCACAGGCGCGTCTGAACCGACAATCACATGGTCAATCTGCACTTGGCGCGTGCGGCGGCGCGTATTGGGCATCATACAATCGGCCTACTTTCCGGCAGGTTGGGAAACGGCGGAAGCCGCAGTCGGCAGCACGGCGGACGGTTGCATTTTTTCCGCACCCGCATCGGCGGTGGTAAAGGCAACCGATTTGCCTTCAGTGCGTTTTTTGCTCAAATCAATCGCCGCACCGTTAAAGGTGGCGGTGGCATCGGTGGCATAACCCATACGCACTTCAAACGGCGCACCTTCTTTAAAGCGGTGTTCACTGTTGGCAGGCACAATGCGGTTAATCAATACCTTGCCTTGGCTGTTGGTTACCGTCAGCATGGTACGGTAGCGCGTAGCAATCACCAACTCGCCGCCTGCCGCCGCCGCGCTGCTGCCTGAAACCGCCGCTTGCGGCACAACCGCCACACCGGAAGCCGCTGCTGAAGCGTCCGCCATCGGCACAACCGCCACATTGGACGCATTCAGGTTGGGCGGCACGGTATCGGCCGACTCGGTGGGAATAATGGACATGCTTTCCTGTTTGGCGTTTTCGCTGTTGGATTTTTCCTGCCAAAAATACACCGCCGCACCGATACCGGCCAACACCAGCAGGATAAAAATCCATTTGGGAAAGCCTTTTTTAATTTTGGTATTGGCATAATTCAAACCGCTATGGCCAAAGGCGCGGTAACGCATATCGGCGGGGGCAATCAAATCCAGATTGCGGCTGAGTTCGGCCTCGTCCATATCCAAAAAGCGGCCGTAGCTGCGTAAAAAACCACGGATAAACACCGGTTCGGGCAGATTTTCATACCAACCGTTTTCCAAAGCTTCAATCTGGCGCACCGGCAGCTTTAAACGGTCGGCCACATCGTTGATGCTTAATCCTTTTTTCTCGCGCAGGGTACGCAATTCCCGACCCAAATCGGCGCTGGCTTCGGCAGACGGGGAAATAGGGGAAAGATGCGGTCTAGTCATGATTGATGTTTCCTGTAACAATTTTGTTTAATTCATCGGAATACGGAAAATCCGCCCGCAGTTGTGCTTCATATTCGTAAGCCGCTTGCTCCTGCTCCTGCTCGCGGGCAATACGCCAACCCAAAAATAAATCGTCTGCATTTAAATTGTTAATCAGGCTTTGGTAGCGGCGGAAATAATAGTCTGCATCTTTAATATTACCTTCAGCCAGCCTGTTGCGGGCGCGTTCTTTTAATACCGGTACAAATTGCGGGTTTAAGGCCAATGCCCGTTCAAAAAAACCGTCCGCTTCCTGATAACGCTTTAAACGGCTGTGGCAGATGCCCTTATTCAGATAGGCCACTTCGGGGGCAGGATAAGTCGGGTCGGACAAGGCTTTATCAAAATGCGGCAGGGCGGCAGCCGGATTTTTTTTCATATTGCAGAGAAACCAACCGTAATTATTGTTGATTTCCGCGCTGTCCGGATTCAGCTTCAAACCTTCACGGAAACTTTCTTCTGCCTTTTCGGTTACTTTCAGAAACTGGTAAATCTGCGCCCGCACCAGCCAGACCTGCTCATTTTTACGGTCGGCTTTTACCGCTTCTTCAATGGCTTTAACAGCAGAGCGGTAATCACCGCTTTTAATATATTCTACTGCCAACTGGGTTTTGATTTTGACGGTGTCTTCGTGACGCTGTTTGGAACTGAGCGGTTTAAACTTGGTTAAATCCGCCCCTGGGCCTTCGCTTACGCAAGCAACCGTCAGCAGGCTGCCTGAAAGCAGCGCCGCCTGCACCGTTCGCTTTAATCTCATGATTTTACTGCCTCCAAATGGATTTGCTGCCATTTTGCCTGACGGCGGGTTTTATCCTGCACCTGTCCGGCCAACTGGCCGCAGGCAGCGTCAATATCATCGCCGCGCGTTTTACGCACGGTGGTTACTAAACCCGCTTCCGCCAAAATATCGCGGAAAGCGTGGATTTGTTCACGTTTGGAACGCTGATAACCCGAATTGGGGAAAGGGTTAAACGGAATCAGGTTAAATTTGCACGGGGTGTCTTTGACCAAATCCACCAGCTCGCGGGCGTGTTGCAGACGGTCGTTTACGCCGTCCAGCATCACATATTCAAAGGTAACAAAATCGCGCGGGGCTTTTTCTAAATAGCGGTTGCAGGCTGCCATCAAGGTTTTGAGCGGATATTTTTTGTTCAGCGGCACAATTTCGTCGCGCACGGTATCGTTAGACGCATGCAACGACACCGCCAATGCCACGGGCATATCTTCTTTTAATCTGTCCATTTGCGGCACCATGCCCGAAGTGGAAACGGTTACGCGGCGGCGGCTCAAACCGTAGCCGTGGTCGTCCAGCATAATGGACAAGGCGGTCACGACATTATCGTAATTCGCCAAAGGTTCGCCCATGCCCATCATCACCACATTGGAAATTACGCGCTCGTTTTTTGGGGTAACGCCCAAGGCTTTGTTTGCCCACCATAATTGCCCGATAATTTCGGCGGCGGACAGGTTGCGGTTAAAGCCTTGTCGTCCTGTGGAACAAAACGTGCATTCCAAAGCGCAACCCACCTGCGAGGAAATACACAGCGTGCCGCGTTCGGCTTCGGGGATAAACACAGTTTCCACGCCGTTGCCCGTGCCCACATCCAACAGCCATTTGCGCGTACCGTCTTTGGATTCCTGCGCCGTCATCAGCGCGGGAATGCCCACGGTGGCGCAGCCGTTCAATTTGGCGCGCAGGGATTTGGCCAAATCAGTCATTTGGTCAAAGTTTTCCGCGCCGCCTTGGTGTATCCAGCGCATCACTTGGCGGGCGCGGAAAGGCTTTTCGCCCATTTGGGCAAAATGTTCGGTCAAGGCGGGCAGGTTGTAATCAAGCAGGTTGGTTTTCATAAAAAGACGGTTGGTTTTCCTGTTGGATGTTTCAGGCAGCCTGAAAGGATTATTGCGGCCAATATTTTTTATACAGCGCGTTGTAAGTGCCGTCTGCCTTCACTTTGGCCAAGCCTTCATTCAGTTGGCGCACCAAAGCGGCATTGCCTTTTTTCACGGCAAACACATATTGTTTTTTCGGCAGCGCTGGGTCGGTCAGTACCGACAAATGATTGTCTTGATATTGCTTGGCATAATAATGCATAACTGCGCTGCTGCCGACCGCCGCCATAGATTCATCGGCCAATACCGCTTTAATGGCCTCCCAAGTGGTGGTGGTACGGATAATATTGCTTTCTTCGGGGCTGCCGAACATCGGAATCAGGGTTTCGGCCACCGAGTCGCGCTTCAGCGAAACCGGTTTGCCGCGCATATCGGCAAAATTACGCGCATCGGCCGCTTTTTCGTGAACCAGCATGGCAAATTCGTATTCCAAATGCGGGTCGGTCAAATCCATGCTTTCGGCACGTTCTTTGGTATAAGTTACCGCACCGACCACAATATCGCTTTTGCCGTTACCCAGCGTGTTGAAAATGCCCTGCCAAGGATGAACGATAAATTCCAACCGCATACCCTGTTTTTCGGCAATGGCTTTAATCAATTCCAGTTCAAAACCACTGTCGTCCCTGCCGTTTTTGATAATCAGGGGGATATTCAGCATTTCTGTAACCACACGGTAAACCGGCGCATTTTCTGTAGAGGCAGAATTATTGCCCTCCGTGCCGTCTTGCTGTTTACCGCAGGCGGCCAAGGCCGCTGCCATCACGGCCAACAAAATATATTTTTTCATGATTGTCTTTCCAATCATACTTTAGCGGTTTAAAAACGGGACGGATACGTTTTTGTCCGTCTTACACGTCCCGTTGTCGTTTTTTTACAACCAATCAGATTTTTAACTTAAATTTAACGTGTGCGCGGACACAGCTCGGTAGCGGCAAAGAAATAGGCGATTTCAATGGCGGCGTTTTCCAAGCTGTCGGAACCGTGTACGGCGTTTTCGTCAATCGATTCAGCAAAATCGGCGCGGATGGTGCCGGCTGCGGCGTCTTTGGGGTTGGTTGCGCCCATGATTTCGCGGTTTTTGGCAACGGCGTTTTCGCCTTCCAACACCTGAATCATCACAGGGCCGCTAATCATAAAGCTAACCAAATCATTGAAAAACGGACGCTCTTTGTGTACGGCGTAAAAACCTTCAGCTTCGCTGCGCGACAGGTGCTTCATTTTGGCGGCAACGATTTTCAAACCTTGCTCTTCAAAACGGCTGTAAATTTTACCGATAACGTTTTTGCCTACGGCATCGGGTTTGATGATGGAAATGGTGCGTTCAATCGCCATTTTAACAATCCTTACAAAATTAAAACTGTTTTAACGTGCCGAAGCGGACATCCGCCCTGCGGCACATGGGTGTTTGCCGAAGTAAACCGTATTATTTTAGCAAGTTTTCGGTGGTTTAAATAGGGCAAGGCGATTTTCAGGCTGCCTGAAAACGGTTTTTTGCCGTTTCAGGCAGCCTGCTCATTTTTAATCTTTGCCCAAAAATAACTGGTAGGCAAGGTTGGCGGTTTGTTCTTCGTGCTGGTAGCCCAAGCCGTCCAAAAAGGCGGCGAAGGCGGCATCGTCCTGCGGCGGCACGTCAATGCCCACCAAAATGCGGCCGTAGTCGGCACCGTGGTTGCGGTAGTGGAACAAGCTGATGTTCCAGTCGGTCTGCATATGGTTGAGGAACTTGGCCAGCGCGCCGGGGCGTTCGGGAAACTCAAAGCTGATGACACGCTCGTTGGCGACTTTATGCGTGCGGCCGCCCACCATATAGCGCAAATGCACTTTCGCCATTTCGTCGTTGCTCAAATCAATATTGGGCAACTGCGCCGCATCCAGCTCGGCGGCGATACGGGCGTTGTCGGCGCTGCCTGCGGTTTGGATGCCGACAAAAATATGGGCGTTGTCGGCATCGCCGTAGCGGTAGTTAAACTCGGTGATGTTGCGCGAACCCAAAACACGGATAAAGTTGCGGAAACTGCCGGGGCGTTCGGGAATGGTAACGGCAAAAATCGCTTCGTTGCCTTCTCCCAATTCGCTGCGTTCGGAAACGTGGCGCAGGCGGTGGAAATTCATATTTGCGCCGCTGGTTACCGCCACAAAAGTGCGGTTCAGGCAGCCTTCTTTGTGGATATAGGCTTTCAAGCCCGCCAAGGCCAATGCGCCCGAAGGCTCACAAATGCTGCGCGTATCGTCATAAATATCTTTTAACGCGCCGCACACGGCATCGGTGTCCACAGTAATAATATCGTCAAGCAAATCGCGGCAGATGCGGAAGGTTTCTTCGCCCACCAGCTTCACCGCCGTGCCGTCTGCAAACAGCCCCACGTCTTTCAAGGCTACCCGTTCACCTGCGGCAATGGAAATTTTCATCGCACAGGAATCGTTGGTCTGCACGCCGATGACTTTAATTTCCGGCCGCACCTGTTTGATAAACGCGGCCACACCCGCCGCCAGTCCGCCGCCGCCGATGGCGACAAACACGGCATCAATCGGTTTGGCGTGCTGGCGCACGATTTCCATGCCCACCGTGCCTTGTCCGGCAATCACATCGGGGTCGTCAAACGGCGGAATATAGGTTTGTCCGCTGGCGGCCACCAGCGTCATGGCGTGGTCGTAAGCATCGTTGTAGGACACGCCGTGCAGCACCACTTCCGCCCCCAAGGCGCGTACCGCGTCAATTTTGATTTGCGGCGTGGTTTCCGGCATCACGATGGTGGCACGGCAGCCCAGTCTTTGCGCCGACAGTGCCACGCCCTGCGCGTGGTTGCCTGCGCTGGCGGCAATCACGCCTTTTGCCAACAGGCTTTCAGGCAGCTTGGCCATTTTGTTGTAAGCGCCGCGGATTTTGAAGGAAAACACTTCCTGCAAATCTTCGCGTTTTAAATAAATCCGGTTGCCCGTGCGTTGCGACAGGTTTTTGGCTTCGTCTAAAGGCGTGGCCTTGTCAATCACATCGTACACGGAAGAAGTCAGGATACGGATCAGGTAATCGGCATAAGGAGAAACGGCGGCAGTCATAGCTTTACACAAAAAGGCATAACCTTAACCTGCCGCCTGTACAAATGCAAGATATAGTTAAAATGCTTCATTTAGCACTCTCCCTTTGCGGCAAAACAACATTCAGGCAGCCTGAAAATTGGGAATCGGCAGACGATGCGTTATAATCCGTCCCCTTAATCCGCCCTGCCCGCAGGCAGCGGACTCAAACCAGAGGAATGTTTTACAATGACGAAGTCCCCCCTCCTGATTCTCAGCCTGAGCGCGGTATTGGCCGCCGCCGCCCATGCCGGCAAAAACCAAGCCACCGTTCAGGCAGCCGCGTCTGCCGCATCCGCACCGGTGGCGGCTTCCGCAGCGTCTGCACCTGCCAACGCCGACAAAGCCCCCCTGCCCGCCGATGCCGAACCGCAGATTGAAGCATCCGCCTACGTGGTCAAAGACCTGCAAAGCAACCAAATCATCTTATCCAAAAACCTCAACGAAGCAGTCGAACCCGCCTCGCTGACCAAGCTGATGACCGCCTACCTGACCTTCAAAGCATTGGAAGAAGGCAAACTCAAGCCCGACCAAATGCTTAAAGTGTCGGAAAAAGCGTGGAAAGCCGAAGGTTCGCGCATGTTTTTGGAAACACGCAAGCCCGTCAGCGTCAGCGACCTGATTAAAGGCCTGATTGTCCAATCCGGCAACGACGCTGCCATCACGCTGGCGGAAACGCTGGCCGGCAGCGAAGAACAGTTTGCCGTTCAAATGAACGAACAGGCCAAAAAACTAGGCATGGCGCACACCCGTTTTGAAAACAGCACCGGCCTGCCCGGTAAAGAACACCTGACCACCGTCAACGACCTGATGCTGCTGGCCTCCGCCATTATCCGCGACTATCCGCAGTATTACCCCATCTATTCCATCAAAACCTTTGCCTACAACGGCATCAGCCAGCCCAACCGCAACCTGCTGCTCTACCGCGACCCCAGCGTGGACGGCCTGAAAACCGGCCACACCGCCAGCGCGGGCTACAACCTGATTGCCTCCAGCAAACGCAACGGCCGCCGCGTGGTGTCGGTAGTGGTGGGCGCATCCAGCGAAGAAGCGCGCGCCACCGAAAGCAGCAAGCTGCTCAACTATGCCCTGCAAAACTTTGACACGCCCAAAATGTACCAGTCCGGCCAAACCATCAGCCGCATCAAAGTGTATAAAGGCGCGGAAAAAGAGCTGCCCGTCGGCTTTTTAGACAATGTTTACATCACCCTGCCCCACGCCCAAGCCGACCAAATCAAACCGGTTTTGGAAACGCGCCAGCCGGTACTCGCCCCCATCCGCAAAGGCAGCGAAATGGGTACGCTGAAATTTATGCACGGCGACAAAGTATTGGCCGAAAAGAAAGTGGTGGCGCTGGCCGACGTGTCGGAAGCGGGCTTTTTCGGCAAGCTGTGGGACGGCATCGTGCTGTGGTTCCGCAATATCTTTTCCGACTGATAAGGATGCCGAACAATGATTATCCATCCGCAATTTGACCCGATTGCCGTTGCCTTGGGGCCGGTGGCCATCCGCTGGTATGCCTTAAGCTATATTGTCGGCTTTGCCCTGTTTATCTGGCTGGGACGGCGGCGCATCCGCCAAACGGTCGCGCCCGTTACCGTGTCGCAGTTGGACGACCTGCTCACTTGGGGCGTGGTCGGCGTGATTTTGGGCGGACGGCTCGGGTATGTGCTGTTTTACCAGCGTGCCGCTTATTTTGCCGACCCTTTGGCGATTTTGAAGATTTGGGAAGGCGGTATGTCGTTTCACGGCGGTTTTTTGGGCGTGGTGCTGGCGGTAGCCTTGTTTGCGCGCAAAAACCGTATTCCGTTTTTGAAGCTGCTGGACTTTGTCGCGCCGCTGACCGCTTTGGGGCTGGCATCGGGGCGCATCGGTAATTTTATTAACGGCGAACTGTGGGGGCGCGTAACCGACCCGTCCCATTTTTGGGCGATGGGCTTTCCGCAGGCGGCACAGGCCGATGCGCTGCTGGCGGAAAAAAGTCCGCAATACCTGCAATGGCTGCAACAGTACGGCAGCCTGCCGCGCCACCCGTCGCAGCTTTATCAGTTTGCACTGGAAGGCGTGTCGCTGTTTGTGATTGTGTGGCTGTTTTCTAAAAAGCCGCGCCCGACCGGTCAGGTATCCGCACTGTTTTTGGCGGGCTACGGCGTGTTCCGTTTTATCGCGGAATATGCGCGCCAGCCGGACGAACATTTGGGTTTGTTAAGCGGCGGCCTGTCTATGGGACAATGGTTAAGCCTGCCGATGGTGTTGATTGGTCTGATTTTGTTTTTTGTGTTCGGCAGCCGCCAACCGCGCTGATGCGTTTTCAGGCTGCCTGAAAGATTTGCTGTGATGAATAATTGTCCGCTCTGCCGCGCACACGGCGAAGAAGTGTTGCTGCACACGCCGCAACTGCGTGTGATTGCCGTGCGCGACGAAGCCAACGCGCCGGCGTTCTGCCGCGTGATTTGGCATGAACACGTTGCCGAAATGTCCGACCTGCCGCCCGCGCAACGGGCGCAGCTGATGGAAACGGTGTTCCGCGTGGAAGCGGCGATGCGCGATGTGCTGCAACCGGCCAAAATCAATCTGGCCAGCTTGGGCAATGTGGTGCCGCACCTGCATTGGCACGTTATCGCCCGTTTTGAAGACGACGCCTGTTTTCCCGCACCGATATGGGCTGCGCCCGTGCGCCGTGCGGCTTTCAGGCTGCCTGAAAACTGGACGGAACTCGTCCGCGAAAGGATTCAATCATGACCGACCGTTTCTCACGCCGCCGCCTGTTGCAGGGCGCGCTGGCCGTTTCCGGCAGCAGCCTGCTGGCTGCCTGTGCAGGCAACGGTGGCAGTGCCGCCCAACCGACCACCCCCACCCGCAAGCCGACCATGCCGCCGAAAACCTCGACCACCGTCCCACCCGTCAAAACCCGCCTCGCCGACCGCGCCAACAGCCTGCGCCTGTTTGCCTGCTCGGGCTATGCCGAAGACCCCGGCCGTTTGGAAAACGGCTTGAACCGTCTGTTTCAGGCCGGTTTTGCCGTGTCCAACCATCAGGCTGCCTACCGCCGTTTCCAACGTTTTGCCGGCAGCGACGCCGAGCGCATTGCCGACTTCCAACAGGTAGCCAGCGGTGCGGCCGAAGTGCCGAAAGTGCTGATGGGTGTGCGCGGCGGCTACGGGGCGGCGCGTATCCTGCCGCATATTGACTGGGCGCGTTTGGCCGCCAAAATGCAGGAACGGCAAACGCTGCTGTTTGGTTTCAGCGACGTTACCGCCGTTCAGGCAGCCCTGTTGGCCAAAGGGATGCCGTCGTTTGCCGGCCCGATGCTGTACAGCGAATTTTCCAAAGCCGTACCCTCTTCCTATACGATGGACAGCTTTATCCGCACCACCACTTCCGCGCAAACAACCGTCACCGTGTCGGCCTTTCAAAGCCGTCAGGTGCGTGCGGCCGACGGGATTTTGTGGGGCGGCAATTTAAGCGTGCTGGCTTCGCTGGCAGGCAGCCCGTATATGCCCGACATTAAAGGCGGTATTCTGTTTTTGGAAGACGTATCGGAACAGCCCTACCGCATTGAACGGATGCTGTACACGCTGCTGCTGTCGGGTGTGTTGAAGAAACAGCAGGCGGTGGTGCTGGGCGATTTCCGTATGGGCAATATCCGCGACACGTATGACGGCAGCTACAATTTGACCGCCGTGGCCGCACAGGTCAGCCGTGCCGCCGGTATTCCCGTTTATACCGGTTTCCCCTTCGGCCATATCGCCGACAAAACCACCTTTCCGCTCGGCGCACAGGCACAACTGCGGCCGTTTGGCGGCGGTTATCAGATTACTTTCAGCGGCTATCCGACTTTAAACGCGGCCGCCCTCAATCTGAACGCGCTGTTGCCGCCCCCGCCCGAATTGAACTTTATCGGCGGCAGCGACAACAGCGACAGCGAGTTTTAAGCAAAAGAAAGGAACGGCACAATGAACAAAAAAATTCTGATTGCGGCATCTGCGTTAATGTTTCAGGCAGCCTGCGCCGCTACGCCCGACCAACAGGCTTTGCGCCGAGTTTGGCAGGTGGAACAGTTTCCGAAAATCAGCGATGCGCGTACCGCCGAATTAAAGGCTTATATTGACCTGACCGCGCTTCCGCAGGCACACGCCAAATTCGGCTGCAATACCGTAAATTTTGAGCTGACCCTGTCGGGCAAACGCAAAATGCGTATCGGCCAGTCAATGTCCACGCTGGCCTACTGCGAAGGGGAGATGGAAATGGAAGAAGCCTTCCAAACCCTGCAACCGCATATCCGCCGCTACCGCTTGCAGGGCGACACGCTGACGCTGTATGCCGGACGCGGCCGCATTATCCGCCTACGCGCGGCGGCATCCGCACCGAAACAAGCGGAATAAAAATCAGGCTGCCTGAAATTTCAGGCAGCCTGAATGTTTACGGGCGGTATTCTTTTTTTAAACGCAGATACACGGTGCGTTTGACTTCCGCCACCGTTTCGCCTGCATCGTCAAACAGGCGGATGGTAAATTCGGGCAGGTATTTGTCGCCCGAAGCGGTGCGCTCGCGGATTTCCGCCACCGTTTGCGGGTCAATGCGGCAGTCCAGATACACCGCGCCGTAGCCCGGTTTGACGTAGTCAATGCTGGCGGCTTTGTCCCAAACATAGTGTTTGTCGCCGAAAATGCAGTTCAACATCATGGCGTAAATCGGGTCGGTCAGCGCAAACAGGCTGCCGCCAAACTGTGAACCGTGCGAGTTTTTGGTCAAATGCCAATGGCGCAGGCGCGCGCGGCAATGGGTGTAGTCTTCGGACAGGTGGGTAATCTGGATGCCGCTAAACAGCAGGGGCGCCCACAAATTGATGCGGCGGCGCGTGGCTTCGGCGGTTTTAAGCGGCTTTTTCGGCATCGGCAGCATCAGGCTTCCCCTCCGTCGGCGGCAAAAAAGCGCGTTTGTAGGGTCAGCGCCACGCCCGAAGCGTCGTAAATGGTGGCATCGGCGGCGGCGTATTTGATAACCGCTAAATTCAGGCAGCCTGCGGCGTTAATCACCAAACCGGCTTCGCCGCCGTTTTCATCGTGCAGCGCGGCACCAGCCGCCAAAGGCGCAGCACTTTCCAGCACCGCCAAGCCGCGTTTGACCTGTCCGCGATATTGGGCGCGGGCGATAATTTCCTGCCCCGGATAGCAGCCCTTGCGGAAATGCACCGCGCCGATGGTGTGCTGGTTCAGCATTTGCGCCACGCAGGTTTCGCTGGTGGCGGCGGCAATCCACGGATAACCGCAGGCAATTTCGTGCGTGTTCCACGTCTGTTCGGCGGCGGCATCGTAGGCAGGCAGTTCGGCGGTGGGTTGAAAAGTCAGCACGCCACCGTGCGGCAGTTGCGCCGCGCCTTGGTTGGCGGCAAAGGCGTGGACGGGCGTGTCGGCATACACGGCGGCCGCACCGCTTTTCAGGCTGCCTGAAACGCCCCAATCGGGCAGGATTTCCAACTGCACTTTGGCGCGTAACACAAACATTTGCAGACGTTTAACCACGCTGGCCGCCAAATCGGCCGCCAAGGCCAGCAGCAAGGCATCGCCCTGATTGTAAACCAGCATATTGGCGATAACGCGGCCTTTGGGCGTGTTGTAGGTGGCGTAGCAGGCATGTTGAACGGGCAGCGTGTTGATGTCGTTAGACAACTGATTATGCAGAAAATTGTGGCGGTCGTCGCCCGATACGCGCACCACGGCGAAAAAGGGAAGGTGTGTGTTGAACATAGTAGATTTTCCTTAGTTTTTATCTTTTAAAAGCGCAACCATTTCTCTCAATGTAGCGAGTTCATCGCCTTGCTGCTTAATAAGCAGTTCTTTTTGTAAGATAATTTCTTCTTTATGCGCCAAAGTTAATTTCAGTTTTTCTATTTCAATTGCTGTCACATCATTTCCATAATAATTACTGTTGTGATAGTGATAAATATTCAAACCGGTTTGGGCATAGTCTGTACCGTTCATCGCAAAAGAAACTGCCCTATCTTGATCACTAACTAATTCCAGTACGTCAATATTAAAAATTTGGGCAATTTGTTCTAATTTATCTAAATGCAAACGTGTTTCACCACGCTCAATTTTGGCGTACCCACTTTGCGACATATTCATTTTTTCTGCCATTTGTTCTTGTGACAGTTGATTTTGCTCCCGTATGCTGCGGATTTTTTCGTAAGTGTCCATTGAATGTCTTTCCTAGAAGATTTTAGGTTGAAATTAGAATAAATCAGACTAAAAATAGTTGATTTTAGGCATTTAATTATTCGTTCTACCAAATTAAAATAATTCTTTTTTATTCAATTGGGAATATTCAAAGTGAGTTTTTTTAGAGGCTTAATCAATAAAGGGTTGAAACACGGATTGTTTCAAGATATTAATACCGAAAACAGTCAAGATATTAAGGATATATATAATAGTGGGGTAAGAGCCCTTTCAAAACAAGATATACAAGCAGCAGTTGAAACTTTTAAACGCATTGAAGATGAACACCCATCCGCTGCCTATAATTTAGGGTTAATTTATTTAAACGGAGGCGGATTATATATTCCCGACTATTCTTTGGCTAGAAAATATTTCCAGTTGGCAGATAAGCAAGGCCATGATAAAGCAAGAAAATCAGCAGAGATTATTGGATTTGAGAGTGAAAGGCATATTGCTGACCCAAAAGAATATCACGAGTTTATGATGCGTGCCACAATCCAAGCCGCACTTGGGCAGCAGTTTGGTAATTTAGCCTATGTCATTGCAAATGACATTATCTACAATGTTATATTAACCAGTACCAATCAAAGATACAGTGCCAAACGGTTTATTGATTATGAGGTGTGGTGTATCAGAAAGTTTGCTAATAAGCCGGTTAAACATTTTTACCGCCAATCTTCCCTACAAAATTATGCCGTTAGTTATCAAAGCGATTGGGCATCAGGGGAAACGGCTGTTATTTCTGATTATTTTAATACAAAAATTATTGCTGCAATCATGCGCTACTCTGGTGGGAAAATGGGTATTGAGGATTTGGGTGTTCCTAGACTTATGGCAGTTGATTGCGTTTATAAATATTTCTCACAGGAATGGAATCCGGATTTGGTTTAATTTTTCAGGCAGCCCGAAAACCATCTATCCTAGCCAATATGAAACATACTGCACGGCCAACACCAGCAAGATAACCAGCGCCGCGCCGATTTTGGCGGCGGTGCCGAGAATAAAGCCGACAAATGTGCCGATGCCGACCTTGCCTGCACGCAGCAGGTTGCGTTTGGCGGCAAATTCGCCGACCGCCGCGCCAATCAGCGGGCCGAGCAGCAGCCCGACAATGCCGAAAAACATACCGGCAATACCGCCGACAAATGCGCCCCACAAGGCTTGTTTGTCGGCGCCGGTGTATTTTGCGCCCAGCAGTCCGGCGGCAAAGTCCATTGCCATGCCGAAGGCGACGGGCAGCAGCAACAGCCACAGCATCCACGCGGGAATCACGCTGTAATCTTGGGCATACGCCAGCAGCCACGCGCCGCCGAACATCATCGGCAGCCCCGGCAGGGCGGGATAGACGGTACCGGCGGCACCGCCAATCAGTAACACAAGGGCAAGGAGAATCAGCAGGGTGGTAAGCATGGTTGTCGGGTAATGTAGGAAAAAAGTTTATATGGCTGCACACGGGAGGAATACAAGTGCCGTTTCAGGCAGCCTGAAACTTTTTTACACCGCCGCTTCCGCCGTTTCGCCGGTACGGATGCGGATAACTTCTTCCACCGGCAGGATAAAGATTTTACCGTCGCCGATTTTGCCGGAACGGGCGGTTTCAATAATGGTTTCTACTGCGCGTTCCACCTGTTCGTCCGCCAACACGATTTCCAGCTTGATTTTGGGCAGAAAGTCCACCGCATATTCCGCGCCGCGATACACTTCGGTGTGGCCGCGCTGCCGCCCGAAGCCTTTAACTTCGGTAACGGTCATGCCGGTAATGCCGATTTCGGTCAGCGCTTCGCGCACGTCGTCCAGTTTAAACGGTTTGATAATGGCTTCAATTTTTTTCATTTTTCGCTCCAACGGTAAAATTCGGGCTGCCTGAAAGCGGTTTTTCCCGTTTCAGGCAGCCTGCGCGTTTACAAATTATATTCCAACCAGCCTTGCAGGTTTTCTTTGGCCAAGTCTGCCAAAGCTTCCAGCCAGTCGGGGTTGTCGTTTAAGCAGGGAATGTAGTGGAACTGCTCGCCGCCGTTGGCAAAAAATTCTTCGCGTCCGGCAATGGCGATTTCTTCCATCGTTTCCAAACAGTCGGATACAAAGCCGGGGCAGACAATATCCAACTTTTTGATTTTCTGTTTTTTCGGCAGCGACACAAATAAATCCTGCGTGGACGGGCCAATCCATTTCGCTTTGCCGAACTGGCTTTGGAACGACACGGCATAATCCTGCTCGCCCAAACCCAATTCCGCCGCCACCAGTTGCGCGGTTTTGCGGCATTCGTGCGGATAGGGGTCGCCTTTGTCGTGCTGCGCCTGCGGAATGCCGTGGAAGCTGAACAGCAGCATTTCGCCGGAGCCGTGTTCGGCGCGGTAATTGCGGATTTGCGCCGCCAAAGCCTTGATATAGCCTTCGTGGTCATAAAAGCGCGACACGGTACGTACCGACATTTGATTGCGCTGTTTGCTTAATTGCTTCAATACTTTGTCCACCGCTGCGCCCGTGCTGCTGCCGGCGTATTGCGGATAAAGCGGAATCACCAGCAGGCGGCTGACGCCGTTGGCTTTCAGCTTCGCCAGCATCTGCGGCACAAACGGCTCGCTGTACGTCATCGCGTATTCCACATAAACATTGTCGGGCAGGCGTTGGCGCAGGCCTTCGGTTTGGCGTTCGGTAAACACTTTCAGCGGCGAACCTTCGTTCAGCCACACGCGGCCGTAGTTTTCGGCGACGTGTTTAACGCGCAGGGGAATCACGGCACCGCGCAACACGGGCTGCCACAAGACGGCAGGCAGTTCCACCACGCGCTTGTCCGACAGAAAGCGGGTCAAATACGGCTTCATGGCTTCGGGTGTGGGGCGTTCGGGCGTGCCCAAATTCATCAGCAAAACGCCGACTTTGTTTTGCTGTTCAAAAGTGATGTGGGGTTCGGTTTGAAAAAACATAATATTATACTGATAATTAAAGGGGAAAAATCTTTTCAGGCAGCCTGAAAACTTATAGTCAATATGCTTTATTTCTCATACGGCGTTGGCTTGCCTTGTCTGAAAAATAAATCACATTAACTATTATGTAGAAAGCGGCGGTAGTTCCATCGCCAATACCGTTGCCGTTTGCTCGGCACGGAACGCCGCCAGTTTTTCGGCCAGCGCAGCATCGTGGTTGGCCAGCAGCGATACGGCAAACAACGCAGCATTGGCCGCGCCCGCTTCGCCGATGGCAAAAGTCGCCACCGGCACGCCTTTGGGCATCTGCACGATGGAAAGCAGCGAATCTTCGCCGCGCAGGTATTTGCTCGGCACGGGGACGCCCAACACCGGCAGCGTGGTTTGGCTGGCAATCATGCCCGGCAGGTGCGCCGCGCCGCCCGCACCGGCGATAATCGCCTGCAAACCGCGTTCACGCGCCGATTTGGCGTAGTCAAACATCAAATCGGGGGTACGGTGTGCCGAAACCACTTTGGCTTCGTAGGTCACACCGAAGTTTTCCAATACACGCGCGGCGTGCTCCATGACGGGCCAGTCGCTGTTGCTGCCCATTACAATGCCGATTACTGCCATCGGACGGCTCCTTACACTATCGGGGGAAACCGCAGGATTGTAGTGCCTTTGGGCGGACTTGTGTTGGATTTTGTCGCAATCACTTAAATCAAGTGGCGCAATCGTTTATAATCGCTATCTTGACCGAAAAACCGTAATAGAGGAGCGCAACCATGAGTCAATCCCGCCGCCGTGCCTTTTTTGTATCCGACCGCACCGGCATCACTTCGGAAAGTATGGGCGATGCCCTGCTGGAACAGTTTGAAGAACTGAAGTTTAAGCGTTCTACTTATCCGTATGTGGACACGCCCGACAAAGCCCATGCTTTGGTGCAGATTATCAACCGCTCCGCCGAAGAAGACGAAGCGCGGCCGCTGGTGTTTTCCAGTATCGTCAATGATGAAATCCGCGAAATTGTCAAAACCAGCTTGGGCTTGCATTTAAGTTTTTTTGATGCGTTTTTGGGTACGCTGGAGCAGGAATTGGGTATGCGGGCGCGGCATTCGGTACGCAGCCGCGTGCACAATGTGGAACGCTACGATGCGCGGATGGAGGCGGTAAACTTTTCGCTGAACCATGACGACGGCGTGTCCGACAAAAATTTGGAAGAAGCCGATGTGATTTTGATGGGGGTGTCACGCAGCGGTAAAACGCCGACCTGCCTGTATCTGGCTTTGCAATACGGCATCCGCGCCGCCAATTATCCGCTAACGCCCGATGACTTGGAAAGCACCGACCTGCCGCGCATGGTAAAAAATCACCGCAAAAAACTGTTCGGCCTGACCATTCAACCCGAGCGTCTGCACGATATCCGTCAGGAACGCCGCCCTGATTCGCGTTATGCCAATATTCAAACCTGCCGCAATGAGGTGGCGGACGCGCAGGCAATGTTCCGCCGCCACGGTATTCCGTTTACCAATACCACACATAAATCGGTGGAAGAACTGGCGGTGGCGATTATGCAGGAATGCAAATTAAAGCGGCGGTTTTAAAAACAGGCTGCCTGAAGACGATTATCTCGTTTCAGGCAGCCTGAAAATTTAACGGTAATCCACCACCAAAGGCGCATGGTCAGAAAACTTTTCGTCTTTATACACATGCGCCGACTGCGCCCGTGCCGCCAAAGACGGGCTTAACATCTGATAATCAATGCGCCAGCCCACATCTTTGGCATACGCCTGCCCGCGGTTGCTCCACCAAGTATAACCGGCCACATCGGGATACAGCGTGCGCCAAATATCCACCCAGCCCAAGCTGCCAATCACTTTGCCAATCCACTCGCGTTCTTCCGGCAGAAAACCGGAATTTTTCAAATTGCCTTTCCAGTTTTTAATATCAATATTCTGATGGGCGATGTTCCAATCGCCGCACACCACCGTTTCACGCCCTTCCGCCATCATTTGCGCCAGCATTGGATAAAACGCATCCAAAAAACGGAATTTGGCCTGTTGCCGTTCTTCCGCGCTGCTGCCTGAGGGCAGATACAGCGACACCACGCTCAAGTTCCCAAAATCGGCGCGCACAAAACGCCCTTCGCGGTCAAATTCCTCCACACCCATGCCGATTTGCACCGCGTCCGGCTCACGCTTGCTGTACACCGCCACACCGCTGTAACCGCGCTTTTCCGCGCAATGCCACACGCCGTACATTCCGTGCGGCCGCTTCATCTCGTCCGACAAATCCGCTTCCTGCGCCTTAAGTTCCTGCACGCAGACAAAATCGGCATCCGCCCGTGCCAAATATTCGTAAAAACCCTTTTTGTAGGCGGAACGGATGCCGTTTAAATTGGCTGAAATAACCCGCATTGCTGAATCCAAATTTGTTAAAATGGCGGATTGTAAAACGTTTGCCGTATATTGGCAGGAAAAATCCGCTATGTCTGAAAAATACTTTTTCAATAAAGGTTTGGTTGCCGACTTGCCGGAAGGTTTTTTAAAACGCCCCGAACAGCTTGTCCGCAGCGAAAGTATTACCCCAAGCCGTGAAGCCCTGATGGAAACGGCCGGACGGCTTAAGCAAAAAGAACAACAGGCCGACCAAGTGGTTAAACAAATGCTGCTGAATGCGGTTGCCGCAGAAGTAAAAAATTTGGTGAAATAAAACCGTTCAGGCAGCCTGAAAACCGCAACGGGACGGCCATTATGCCGTCCCGCCCGATGTTTTAAAACGGAATATCGTCATCAATATCTTCCACCGGCATCACAGGTGCGGCCGGTGCCTGACGGCGCGGTGCAGGCGGCGGCTCGGCGGCGGCAGGCGCAGACGGTGCGGCAGCATAATCGGGATGCTGTTGCGGCTGATAAGGCTGATGATTTTGCTGATAAGCACCACCATAACCGTCGTTGCCGCCGCCATCAAACGGTACGCTGCTGCTGTCATTTTTACTGCCCAACATTTTCATTTCGCTGGCGATAATTTCATAAGCCGTGCGTTCAATGCCGTCTTTACCGGTGTATTTACGGCTTTGGATACGGCCTTCAATATAAACTTCACGTCCTTTTTTCAAATACTGACCGGCAATTTCTGCCAAGCGGCGGTACATTGTAATATTGTGCCACTCGGTGCGCTCGACGCGGTTGCCGCTTTGCTTGTCGTTCCAATTTTCGCTGGTAGCGATGGAAAAATTGCACACCGCTTCGCCGTTGGGCATATAGCGTACTTCAGGGTCGCGGCCAAGCCGCCCGATTAACATTACTTTATTTAAAGACATGGTTACTCTCCGGATAAAATTTGTTTGACCTGAGCTTCATCAAAATGCGCTTGCAGGGCTTTAATAAAAACGGTTTGGTTGTCGCCGCTAAAGCTGACCGCCTGCACGCCTGCGGCTGCCTGAATGCGCGTTTGCAATTCGTCTAAGCGGTTGCGCCAGTTTTCCGGCACCGCCATCATCACATTTTTGACCGGCAGGGGCGCAGGCGCACGCGCAGCCGTCAGCAGCCATACCAGCGTCAGCACACAGCAAAATGCCAACACACCGCCGTGTCCGAAGCCTTCATACAGGCGGTTGCCCGCCATGCCGCCTGCAAACACGCCCAGCGATTGCGTGGTGTTGTACACGCCCATGGCCGTGCCTTTTAAATCGGACGGGGCGATTTTGGATACCAAAGACGGCATGCTCGCTTCTAAAATATTGAAACCGATAAAATAAACGGTTAAACACAAGCCGATGGCCAACACCGAATGCAGGCTGCCGAACAAGGCTGCCTGCGCCAGCAAAATCAGGGAAATCCCCATTACAAACACCGCTTTCAGCTTATTGCGGGTTTCGCCGACAATAATGGCCGGTACCATCAGCACCAAACCAATCAGCGTGGCAGGCAGGTAAATCTGCCAATGTTCCGTTTTGTCCCAATTTAAGGCTTTGAGCGCAAACGGCAGAGTGGTAAACATCGCCATCAGGCCGGTTTGCAGGGCGAAAATACCGAAATTCAGCCGCAATAACTGGCCATTACGCAGCACTTCGCCGATACGCGCCGGTTGCGCCTGCGTGTCTTCGTGCAAACGCTGGCGTGTCGGATTGGGGGTAAACCATGCCACCAGCGCAATACAGCCCAGCGTCAGCAGCGTCATCAGCCAAAACAGGCCGCTAACGCCAATCAGCTTGGTCAGCACCGGCGACACGGCAAAACTTAAGGAAAAAGTCAGTCCGATAGACAGGCCAATCATGGACATGGCACGGGTGCGGACTTCATCGCGGGTCAGGTCGGCCAGTAGGGCGGTCAGTGCGGCACTAACCGCGCCTGCGCCCTGTATGGCACGGGCGATAATCAGCGTTTGCACATTATCGGCGGTGGCCGCCAGCAGGCTGCCGCCGGCAAACACCAGCAGGCCGGCATAAATCACTTTTTTACGGCCGAGACGGTCGGACAACATACCCAAGGGCAGTTGCAGCAGGGCTTGGGTCAGGCCGTACACCGCCATCGCCAGCCCGATCATGCCGGGACGGTTGCCGCCGGAAAGCTCGTGGGCGTGCAGCGCCAAAACGGGCAGGACAAGAAACATGCCGAGCATACGCAGGGCGTAAACACCGGCAAGGGAAGTACCGGCGCGCCATTCGTCTGGCAGCATTTGGATTTTGGATTTGCGGGACATGGGCGGCGGGCAGCGCAGGCTGCCTGAAAGAATCAAAACAGCCCGCGATTATACCCGAAGGCCTTTGTCCGTGTGGAACTGAATACGCCCTGCCCCCAAGCGTTTTTTCAGGCAGCCGCACAAAGTTTTACCCCTTTCAGGCAGCCTGAAAAAAGCATTTCCCAATTTGTAAAATTAGGTTATGATTGCTGCGTCCGCGTGTTGCTACACACGGTTTCAGCCCACAAGAAAAACATTCTCAATAACATAAAGGAACAAAAGATGTTAGAAGCCTACCGCACCGCCGCCGCCGAGCGCGAAGCCCTCGGTATTCCCGCCCTGCCGCTCACCGCGCAGCAAACCGCCGAACTGGTGGAGCTGCTGAAAAACCCGCCCGCAGGCGAAGGCGAATTTTTAGTTGATTTACTGGCCAACCGCATCCCCCCCGGTGTGGACGATGCTTCCAAAGTGAAAGCCTCGTTTTTGGCAGCCGTTGCCGAAGGTTCGGTGCAAAGCCCCTTGGTATCGCCCGAATTTGCCGCCAAACTGCTGGGCACCATGCTCGGCGGTTACAACATCCATCCGCTGATTGAACTGCTGGACAACGAACAGCTTGCCCCCGTTGCCGCCGAAGGTCTGAAACACACCTTGCTGATGTTTGACGCTTTCCACGACGTGCAGGAAAAAGCCGAAAAAGGCAACGCCCACGCCCAAGCCGTATTGCAATCATGGGCGGATGCCGAATGGTTTACCAGCCGCGAAAAAGTTCCCGAAAAAATCACCGTTACCGTGTTTAAAGTGGACGGCGAAACCAATACCGACGATTTGTCGCCCGCGCCCGATGCGTGGTCGCGTCCCGATATTCCCCTGCACGCGCTGGCGATGCTGAAAAACCCGCGTGACGGCATTGTGCCTGATAAAGCAGGCGAAATCGGTCCGATTAAGCTGTTGGAAGAATTGAAAGCCAAAGGTCACCCCGTGGCTTATGTCGGCGACGTGGTCGGTACGGGTTCTTCGCGCAAATCCGCAACCAATTCTGTGATTTGGCATACGGGCTTGGACATTCCGTATGTGCCGAACAAACGCTACGGCGGCGTATGCTTGGGCGGAAAAATCGCCCCGATTTTCTTCAACACTCAAGAAGATTCAGGCGCATTGCCGATTGAAGTGGATGTTTCCGCGCTGAAAATGGGCGACGTGGTGGATATTTTGCCCTATGAAGGCAAAATCGTGAAAAACGGCGAAACCGTTGCCGAGTTTGAATTGAAATCGCAAGTGTTGCTGGACGAAGTTCAGGCTGGCGGTCGCATTAACCTGATTATCGGTCGCGGCTTAACCGCCAAAGCGCGTGAAGCCTTGGGCTTGCCCGCTTCCGAAGTGTTCCGTTTGCCGCAGGCCCCCGCCGAAAGCAAAGCAGGCTTTACGCTGGCACAAAAAATGGTGGGTCGCGCCTGCGGTCTGCCCGAAGGTCAAGGCGTGCGCCCCGGCACTTACTGCGAACCGCGCATGACCACAGTCGGCTCGCAAGACACCACTGGTCCGATGACCCGCGACGAGTTGAAAGACTTGGCGTGCTTGGGCTTTTCTGCCGATTTGGTGATGCAGTCCTTCTGCCACACCGCCGCTTATCCCAAGCCTGTGGACGTCAAAACCCACAAAGAACTGCCCGAATTTATTGCCACACGCGGCGGCGTATCGCTGCGCCCCGGTGACGGCGTGATTCACTCGTGGCTGAACCGTCTGTTGTTGCCCGATACCGTCGGCACAGGCGGCGACTCGCACACCCGTTTCCCCTTGGGTATTTCTTTCCCCGCAGGTTCAGGCTTGGTGGCGTTTGCCGCTGCCACAGGCGTGATGCCCTTGGATATGCCCGAATCCGTGCTGGTGCGCTTTTCAGGCAGCCTGCAACCGGGTGTCACCCTACGCGACTTGGTCAACGCCATTCCCCTGTACGCCATCAAACAAGGCTTGCTGACCGTTGCCAAAGCAGGCAAGAAAAACATCTTCTCGGGTCGCATTTTGGAAATTGAAGGCTTGCCTGATTTGAAAGTAGAACAAGCATTTGAGCTGTCTGATGCTTCTGCCGAACGTTCCGCCGCAGGCTGTACCGTCAAGCTGAACCAAGAGCCGATTATTGAATACATGAAGTCCAATATCGTGTTGATGAAAAACATGATTGCCGACAATTACGCCGATGCCCGCACTTTGGAACGCCGCATCAAAGCCATGGAAGCATGGCTCGCCAATCCGCAACTGCTGGAAGCCGATGCCGATGCCGAGTACGCCGCTGTAATTGAAATCAATATGGACGACATCAAAGAACCGATTATCGCCTGCCCCAACGACCCCGACGACGTATGCTTTATGTCCGAGCGTTCCGGCACCGTGATTGACGAAGTATTTATCGGTTCGTGCATGACCAATATCGGACACTTCCGCGCCGCATCCAAGCTGCTGGAAGGCAAAACCGACACCCCCGTGCGCCTGTGGATTGCGCCCCCCACCAAAATGGACGCCAAACAGCTTTCCGATGAAGGACACTACGGCGTGTTGGGACGTGCAGGTGCGCGTATGGAAATGCCGGGTTGTTCGTTGTGTATGGGTAACCAAGCCCAAGTCCGCGAAGGCGCAACCGTGATGTCCACTTCCACCCGCAACTTCCCCAACCGCTTGGGTAAAAACACCTTTGTTTACCTTGGTTCGGCGGAATTGGCGGCGATTTGCTCCAAACTGGGCAAAATCCCCACCGTGGAAGAATACCAAGCCAATATCGGCATCATCAACGAGCAAGGCGAACAAATTTACCGCTACATGAACTTTAACGAAATTGACAGCTACAACGAAGTGGCTGAAAAAGTAAACGTGTAAGTGTTTAGCGTGTAAATCAAAACAGGCTGCCTGAAAACCGAAGTTTGGGTTTTC